>JBGAMH010000006.1:0-46042 GCA_044223135.1 Candidatus Eiseniibacteriota bacterium
GCGCCCCACTCCTCCGCGCCGGCCGCCACTCGCCGCCGATGGGCTATCCACGCGAGGATGGAACCGTGTTCGAACGGGTCGGCTTCAAGCAGAAGCTGCAGGGCATCTCGGTGGCCACGCTGGGCCTGATGGTGCCGCTGCTCGCGTACTCGATCCATGCCACCGACCAGAGCGTGCTCGAAGGCCGGCGGGACCGCACCGAGCACGTGGTGGAAGTGGCGGCCGGCATCGCGGACCACTTCGTTCAGGAGGCCGAGGCCGGCCGGATGACGCGCGCCGAGGCGCAGCGTCAGGCGATCGGCCAGATCAAGACCCTGCGCTACGAAGGCGACCAGTACTTCTGGATCAACGACTTCGACGCGCGCATGGTGATGCACCCCACGAAGCCGGAGCTCGACGGCAAGGACATGGGCACGTTCGAGGACCCGCACGGGCAGAAGATCTTCCGGACGTTCGCGGCGCTCGGCCGCTCGCCCGGCAGCGGGTTCGTGAACTACATGTGGCCGAAGCCGGGATCGGCGAAGCCGGTTCCGAAGCTGTCGTTCGTGAAGGCGGTGCCGGCGTGGGGATGGGTGGTCGGCTCCGGCGTCTACATGGACGACGTGCAGGCCGCGGCCAGCCAGAAGCGGACGATCCTGCTGGCGCTGGCCGCGCTGATCATGGTGGTGGCGCTCGTCATGAACGCGGCACTCACGCGCACCCTGGCGGCCGCGATCGCGCACGTGGTGGAGCAGACGCGCCGTGCCGCGGGCGGCGACCTGTCCGCGCGCGTCGAGGTGCACTCGCAGGACGAACTCGGGCAGATGGCGGCCTCGGTGAACACGATGCTGGAGGGCTTCGGCACGACGATGGCCGAGGTGCAGCACGCCGCGGGCACCACCGCGAGCGCGGCGCAGCAGCTGGCCGCGGGCGGCGAGGCGCTGGCGGGCGGTGCGAACGAGCAGGCGGCGAGCCTGGAGGAGACGGCTTCCGCGCTGCACCAGATGACGACGAGCGTGCAGCAGAGCGCCGACGGCGCACAGCGGGCGGCGCAGCTCGTGCGCGGCACGCGCGAGGTGGCCGAGAGCGGCGGCGAGGTGGTGAGCCGGGCGGTGAGCGCGATGCAGGAGATCAACGCGTCGTCGCGGCGGATCGCCGACATCATCGCCACGATCGACGAGATCGCGTTCCAGACGAACCTGCTGGCGCTGAACGCGGCCGTCGAGGCGGCGCGCGCCGGCGAGCAGGGGCGCGGGTTCGCGGTGGTCGCGGCCGAGGTGCGCGGGCTCGCGCAGCGTTCGGCGCAGTCGGCGCGCGAGATCAAGGACCTGATCCAGGACTCCGTGCGCAAGGTGGAGACCGGCACCGAACTGGTGAACCGCTCCGGCGCCACGCTGGGCGAGATCGTGAAGTCGGTGCAGGGCGTGTCGGACCTGGTGGCGGACATCGCCGCGGCCTCGCGCGAGCAGGCGGCCGGCGTGCAGCAGGTGAACGACGCGGTCACGCGGATGGACGAGGTCACGCAGGGCAGCGCCGCCCAGACCGAGGAGCTCGCGACCACCGCGCGCGCACTGTCGGACGAGGCGGAGCGCCTGCGCGAGCTGACGAAGCGCTTCCACCTGGCGCACGCGCCGCGGTCCGCTCCGGCGTTCGGCGCGGCGGGCACGGCCGGCACGCTGCGCGCGGCGGCCTGACGGGCGGTCGTTCACGCGGCGGGGCCGGGCCGCGCGAGCGACCCGGCCTCGCGCCGTTCGGTCCGCGCCGGCCGCGCGCCGCCCGCGCGGGCTTCTGCTAGCCTGCGGCCACCATGGCCTCCGCACCGACGCCGCGCGTTCGCTTCGCCCCCAGCCCCACGGGCTGGCTGCACGTGGGAGGGGCGCGCACCGCGTACTTCAACTGGCTGTTCGCGCGCCGCCACGGCGGCGCGTTCGTGCTGCGCATCGAGGACACCGACGCCGAGCGCTCGAACGCGGCGAGCGAACGGGGCGTCCTCGACGACCTGCGCTGGCTCGGACTCGAGTGGGACGAAGGCCCGGGCGTGGAGGGTCCGCACGCGCCCTACCGGCAGAGCGAGCGGCTGTCGCTCTATCGCTCGCGTTCGGAAGCGCTGGTCGCCGCGGGCCACGCGTACCGCTGCTTCTGCACCGACGACGAGCTGGAGCGCCGCCGGCAGGCCGCGCGCGCCGCGGGCCGGCCGCCGCACTACGACGGACGGTGCGCCGCCCTGCACGCCGACGAGTCCGATTCACGCGCGCGCGCCGGCGAACCGCACAGCCTGCGATTCCGGGTCGGCGCGCGCGACTGGACGCTGCGCGACCACGTGCGCGGCGAGGTGACGTTTCCGGCGGGCATGGTGGGCGACTTCGTGATCGTGCGTTCGTCGGGCCTGCCCACGTACAACTTCGCGTGCGTGGTCGACGACCACGACATGGCGATCACGCACGTGATCCGCGCCGAGGAGCACCTGGCGAACACGCCGCGCCAGCTCATGCTGTACGCCGCGTTCGGCGTTGCGCCGCCGGAGTTCGCGCACGTGCCGCTGATCCTGAACCGCGACCGCTCCAAGATGAGCAAGCGCGAGGGCGAGGCGGCGGTGGCCGTGGGGGACTGGCGCCGCGCGGGGTTCGTGCCCGAGGCGCTGCTCGGCTACCTGGCGCTGCTCGGCTTCCACCCGGGCGACGATCGCGACGTCCTCACCCGCGCCGAGTTGATCGAGGCGTTCTCGCTCGACCGCGTGGGGCGCAGCGGCTCGGTGTTCGACGAGCCCAAGCTGCGGTGGATGAATGCGTACTGGCTGCATCACGCCACGGGGGAACAGCTGGCAGCATGGCTGGCCGCCGGGCCGGGGCCGGGGGCGGCGGGCGATGCCGACTGGCGGGAGCGCGGCGAGCGGCTGCTGGGCGGCGTGCCCGCCGACGTGCGGCCGAAGCTGCTCGAGCTGGTGCGCGGCAACGTCGCGACGCTCGCGGAACTGCCGGGCGAGCTCGAAGTGCTGGTGGCGCCGCCGCGCGAGATCGAGCCCGAGGCGGCGGCCTCGCTCGAGGCCCCCGGGGCGCGCGCGCTGTGCGCCGATCTCGGCGATCGCCTGGCGCCACTTGCCGAATGGAGCGGCGAGGCCTTTAAATCCGCGCTCCAATCGGCGGGGCGAGAGAGCGGCCGCAAGGGACGCGAGCTGTTCCAGCCCATCCGCGCCGCGCTCACGGGGCGCACGCACGGCCCCGAGCTGCCGCTGCTGGCGGCGATGCTCGGCCGGGAGCGTTGCGTGGAGCGACTGCGCGCCGCGTCGCGCGCGGGCCAGTGACGCACACGGAGGTTCGATGAAGGTGGCGGTGTTGATGGGCGGTCGCTCGTCCGAGCGCGAGATCTCGCTGCGCACGGGGCGGGGCATCGCACAGGCGTTGCGCGCGCTGGGCCACGAGGTCGCCTCGATCGACGCGGCGTCGGGTCGCCTGCTGCCGGCGGGCGACGAGGAGAAGGGCGCGCCGCCGCTGTCGGCCCTGGAGCCGGCGGGCGAGGCGGCGCTCATGCGCCCCGAAACGCTGGCGCAGTCCGACGTGGTGTTCCTGGCGCTGCACGGCGCGGCCGGCGAGAACGGCACGCTGCAGGCGCTGCTCGACCTGACCGGGCGGCCGTACACGGGCTCGGGCATGCTCGCGAGCGCGCTCGCCATGCACAAGGCGATGAGCAAGCGCGTGTTCGAGCAGGCGGGCATCCCCACGCCGGCGTGGCAGCTGCTGCCGCCCGAGGGGCGGATCGAGGACGTGGACGTGTCGCGCCTCGGGGGCTTTCCGCTCGTCACGAAGCCGAACGAGGAGGGCTCGTCGGTGGGGCTCACGATCGTGCGCGAGCCCGTGCAGCTGGGGAAGGCGCTGCGCGACGCGGGCGCGCTCGGCGAGATCCTGGTGGAGCGCTACATCGAGGGACGCGAGCTGACCGTGTCGGTGCTCGGCGACGAAGTGCTGCCGATCGTGGAGATCCGCCCGAAGAGCGGGCTCTACGACTGGCAGTCCAAGTACACGGCCGGGGCGAGCGAGTACTTCTGCCCGGCCGACCTGCCCGCCGACGTGGCCGGGC
Organism: Candidatus Eiseniibacteriota bacterium; assembly: GCA_044223135.1. Lineage (GTDB taxonomy): Bacteria > Eisenbacteria > RBG-16-71-46 > RBG-16-71-46 > RBG-16-71-46 > JBGAMH01. The sequence goes on from JBGAMH010000006.1 coordinate 4,054, forward strand.
GCGTGTCGGAGCTGGGCCACCGCGCGTCGCGCGTGCTCGGTTGCCGCGGCGTGTCGCGCGTGGATTTCCGGCTCGACGCGGACGGCGTGGCGTGGTGCCTCGAAGTGAACACGATTCCGGGGATGACCCCGACCAGCCTCGTGCCGATGGCGGCGAAGGCCCGGGGGATGTCCTACGACCAGCTCGTGCAGCGCATCCTCGACCTCGCCGTGGCGGACGCCCGTCGACGCGAGGGCGAGCGCTCGCGGGCCTGAACGACGGAGAATCCATGGACCGCACTGGGCAATTCCTGAAGGAACTGGTCGAGGCGCACGGCGTGCCCGGCTTCGAGTCGGACGTGGCCGTGGTGATGGAGCGCCACATGAAGGGCGTCGGCGCGTTCTCGAAGGACCGCCTCGGCAGCTTCGTGTGCGAGAAGGTCGGCGACCCGAAGGGCCCGCGCATCATGCTGGCCGGCCACCTCGACGAAGTCGGCTTCATGGTGAAGTCCGTCAGCAAGGACGGCTTCGTGCGCTTCCTGCCGCTGGGCGGCTGGTGGGGGCACGTGGTGCTGGGCCAGCGCCTGATCATCAAGACGCGCAAGGGCGACGTGCTGGGCGTGGTGGGCAGCAAGCCGCCGCACGAGCTGCGCGACGAGGACCGCAAGAAGGTGCTCGAGATCAAGGACATGTTCATCGACGTGGGCGCCACGAGCGACTGGGACGTGAAGAAGAAGCTCGACATCCGCCCGGGCGATCCGATCGTTCCCGACTCGGCCTACGCGGTGATGGCGAACCCGAACCTGCTGCTGGCGAAGGCGTGGGACAACCGCATGGGCTGCGCGCTCGCGGCCGAGACGGCGATCCGGCTGAAGGGCCAGAAGCACCCGAACACGCTGTACGCGGTGGCGACGGTGCAGGAGGAAGTCGGCCTGCGCGGCGCCCAGACCGCGGTCACCAAGGTGAAGCCCGACGTGGCGTTCGCGCTCGACGTGGGCATCGCGCACGACACGCCCGGCACCGAGGGCGACGAGAAGCTGGGCGGCGGCCCGCTGGTGACGATCTACGACGCCACGTCGATCCCGAACCGCGGCCTGCTCGACCTCGTGGTGGACACGGCCGAGAAGGTGAAGGTGCCCGTGCAGTTCGAGTCCATCGAGCGGGGCGGCACCGACGCCGGACGGTTCCACATGTACGGCGAGGGCGTGCCGAGCATCTCCATGGGCATCCCGTCCCGCTACATCCACAGCCACGTCAGCATCATCGACCGCCGCGACTTCGACATGACGGTGAAGCTGCTCGTGGCGCTCGTGAAGCGGCTCGACCGCCGCACCGTCGACCGCACCGTCTGGACGGCCCCTCCGGTGGCGCGCGGAAAGCCCTCCGCGCGCCGCTGTTCCCGCGCATGAACGAGTCGTTCCTTCCTTCCTGGCTGATCCCCGACAGCGAGCACGCCGGCGTCACGGTGATCCGCATCGGCCTGACGATTGTGGCCGCGGGGGTCGTGCAGCGGCTGGCGTTCCTGGTGGTGAGCCGGCTCGAGCGCTGGCTCGTGGTGGCCACGCGCCAGCGCGGCGAGGGCGTGCAGCGCGCGCGCACGCTCGGGCAGATCACGCGCAACGCCGTGACCACCGTGGTCGCCGGCTGGGCGGTGGTGCACGGCCTCGAGATCCTGGGCTGGGACGTGAAGCCGCTGCTCGTGGGTGCCAGCATCCTCGGCGCGGCGCTCGGTTTCGGCGCGCAGTGGCTGGTGCGCGACGTGATCGCCGGCGCGTTCGTGCTGATCGAGGACCAGTTCGCGGTCGGCGACACGATCGAGGTGGCCGGGCAGGTGGGCACGGTCGAGGAGATCTCGCTGCGGTCGACGCAGCTGCGCGACTTCCAGGGCCGCGTGCTGTTCGTGCCGAACGGCGAGATGAAGGTGGTCGTGAACCACAGCCGCGACTGGCGCCGGCAGGTGGTGGACATGCCCGTGGGCGCGGACCAGGACCTGGACCGCGCGCTCGCGGCCGCCGCCGCCGTGGCCGCGGCACTGAACGCCGAGGCGGAGTGGCGTGCGCGGCTGCTCGACCCGGTGGAGGTCGCCGGCATCGAACGCGTGGGGCCCGAGGGCGCGATGCTCCGGGTGCAGGCGCGCACCGCCCCGGGGCCCGACGGCCCGGCGGTCGCACGCGAGCTGAGGCGCCGCCTGCTGCACGCGCTGACCGAGGCCGGCGTGCGCACGGCCGCGAATCGTGAGATCACTGTGTCGTCCCCGGCGGCTCCCGCCGGCGGCGACTGAACCGACGAGATCGAAGGAGAAGCGCCGTGTCCCTGCGCATCTACGACACGCTGACCCGCGAAAAACGCGAGTTCGCACCGGTGTCCCCCGGCAAGGTCCGGATGTACGTCTGCGGCATGACCGTGCAGAACAAGCCGCACGTGGGGCACATCCGCGCCTCGCTGTCGGCGGAGGTGATGCGCCGGTACCTCGAGCACCTCGGCTACGAGGTGACGTACGCCTACAACTTCACCGACGTCGACGACAAGATCATCGAGCGCGCGAACGCCGAGGGCGTGGACTACCAGTCGGTGAGCCGGCGCAACATCGAGGCGTACCTGGAGGGCGCCGACGCGCACAACATCAAGCGCGCGACGATCTACCCGCGCGCGACCGAGCACATCGCCGAGATGCACGCCATGATCGGGCGCCTGATCGAGAAGGGGCATGCCTACGCCGCCGGCGGCGACGTGTACTTCGACGTCCGCAGCAAGGCCGACTACGGCAAGCTCTCCGGCCGCCGCGTGGACGAGATGCGCGAGGGCTACCGCATCGAGCCGGGCGAGGCGAAGCGCGACCCGCTCGATTTCGCGCTGTGGAAGGGCAGCAAGCCCGGTGAGCCCGCGTGGGAGAGCCCGTGGGGCCCGGGGCGCCCCGGGTGGCACATCGAGTGCTCGGCGATGGCGATGAAGTACCTGGGCGAGACGTTCGACATCCACGGCGGCGGCCAGGACCTGATCTTTCCGCACCACGAGAACGAGATCGCACAGAGCGAGGCGTGCACCGGCAAGCCGTTCGCGAACTTCTGGACCGAGAACGGCATGGTCAACCTCGGCGGCGAGAAGATGTCGAAGAGCACGGGCAACCTGTTCTTCATCGAAGACATCGTGAAGACGGTGGACGCCGAGGTGGTGCGCTACTACCTGATGTCCACGCACTACCGCAGCCCGATCGAGTTCAACATGGACCGGCTCAAGGAGGCCGCGGTCGCCTACCAGCGCCTGCGGGCCCCGCTCGAGCGGGCGCAGGTATGGACCGCGCCGGTGGCCACCGCGCCCGGCGGCCAGCTCGGCGAGGCCGTGGCGGAGGCCGAGAAGCTCTTCCACGAGGCGATGGAGGACGACTTCAACACCGCGAAGGCCATGGGGCACCTGTTCGACCTCGCCCGCGCGGTGAACCGGGCGCTCGACGAGGGCGGTGGGGCCGAAGCGGTGGCCGCCGCCAACGCCCTGTACCGGCTGGGCGCCATCCTCGGGCTCTTCTGGCGGGCCCCGTCCCGGGCCGAGTGGTCGGAAGAAGTGCTGGCGCTGGCCGCCGAGCGCGAAGCCGCCCGCAAGGGGAAGGACTGGGGCCGGGCCGACGAGCTGCGGAAGAAGCTCGCCGACCTCGGGGCCGTGGTCGAGGACGGGCCGCAGGGACAGAAGCTCAAGCGGAAGTAGTCGGTCGGGCCCGGAAGACCGGCACCCGATGTCGGTGGCCCGCCTTTCGGAGGTCGGGCCCGCCTGCGGCCCGACCGGTCAACCGCCCGATGCGGTCGATCGTCCGTTCCCCGGACGGAGGGCGGACCTGCCCGCGACGACCGGCGATCCCCCGCGGCATCGGAGCCAGTTCCGCGCGAGTTCGAGTGGACCGGACCTGACTCCCCCCGAACAAACCCCTTGTCCCTGCCAACTCCATGGGCGTAGCCTTTCGGTCGACTCGGGCGCTGGAGTGCCGCAGCTGATGGAGAGCCATACCCCGTATCCGGCTTTCCCATCATCCACGGCACTCGCACTCGAGTCGTTTTGTAGGCCGCATGTCGGCATCGCTTCAGCACCGGGGATGAAAGGGATTCATGCGACGTCTCTCGTTGAATCAGCTGTGGATCCTCCTCCTGGCGACCTGCCTGATGGCCGGCGCCGCCACCACGATCACGTCCGTGGCTCACGCCGTGGACGGCATCGGTATCGCGGGTGACGGCACGGACGATCGGCAGCCGGGGTTCGGGCCGCCGCCGACGGCGACGGGCGATCCCGACTGGCCCATCGTGCATGGCCTCAGCGCGCCGCGCCCCCAGTCGGGCCCTCGCGGGTCCACGCTGGGGTGGCGTTCGACCGGTCCGCTGGCTGCCCAGAACAGCCGTCTGCCCGCGAACGAACTGTGGAGCTTGAGGTTCCAGATCCTGCTTCGAGCCTGGCTGACCTACCTGGCGCGCTGATCGCGCCAATGGGCTGGCCCGGTTCGCTCGAATGACCCAAATCAGGGGGCGCGATTCGTCGTGCTGACAGACGAACGCAGGAAGATCACCGATCTCGAACACCGGCTGGCGGCCACTCCCGCAACGGGAGTGGACGCCACCATGGTGGAGTTGGAGCTGCTTGCAGATCTGTACATGCAGGCGGACCACTACCTGCCGGCTCTCGAGACGATCGATCGACTCCTCTCGCTCCCCGCGGCGCGCACGCTGTCGCGCGCGCGCCGCGTGTCATTCGAGACCAAGTCCGTGGAATGCCGCATCGCTCGGGGCGAGTTCCAGGCCGCTCTCGCCCAGACCCGCGAGCTGCTTCGCGACGAGGAGGGGCTCGGGGTGCCCTCCCTGCGTGCGCGCCTCCACCTGCACACGGCTCAGTGCCTGATCGGGCTGGGTCGCGTCCACGAAAGTCGGCGTGAGGCGGACCGCGCGCTGGAGATCGCGGAGCCATCCGACCTGAGCCTGACGGCGATCGCCCTGCGCCATCTCGGCGCGGCGGCCTATCGCGAGGGCGATCTGGCCGAGGCGCGCGACCTGAACGAACAGGCGCTGGCGCTCTTCCGACGCCTCGGCGACGAGGACCGCGCGGCCACCATTCGCAACAACCTGGGGCTCATCGCCAAGAATCTCTGCCAGTGGCGCACGGCGATCGCGCACTTCGAGGCCGCTCTCGAGGTGTACCGCCGCACCGGCCACTACCAGTTCACGGCGGCGGCCCTGCTCAACCTGGGCATCGTCCATCAGAAGCGGGGCGACTGGCCGGGCGCCGAGCAGTGCTACCGCGAGTGCGAGAAGGTGCTGGTGAGCATCGACGACCAGCTCCACCTGGCCTCGGTGGCGATCGGCCAGGGCAACGTGGCGCGGCTGCAGCGGCGGTTCGCGGAGTCCGAAACGTCGCTGTTCTCTGCTCTCGAGCGCGCACGCCGTTACGACGCGAAGCGCGAGGAAGTGCTGGCGCTGGAGTTCCTCGGGGAGCTGGACTTCTACCGCGGCCGGCCCGAGAGCGCGCTCGCGCGCTACAACGAGGCGCTCACGCTGGCGAGCCACACCGCGCCCGAGGGCGACCTGGTCGTGGAGCTGGAGCGCCGTCGCGCCGAGGCGCTGAGCTCGCTCGGCCGTTTCGACGAGGCCGAGGCCGCCTGCGATCGCGCCCGGCGGCTGGCGCGCTTCACCGACGACCGCTTCGAGCACGCGATCACGCACCGCGTGGCGGGCGACATCGCGCTGGCGCGTGGCCGCAAGCCGGAGGCGATCGAGCGCTGGGAGACCGCGGTCTCGCTGCTCGAGAGCTGCGGCGAACGCTACGAACTGGGCAAGACGCACCTGTCGCTCGGCCGCTCGCTCGAGGACGTGCGTCGCGCGCGCGTGCACGTGTTCCAGGCCTGTGCGCTGTTCGCCGACCTCGGCGCCCACGCGTGGCAGGAGCAGGCCGAACTCGAACTCCAGCACCTGATGGGCGCCTACGCCGCGCCGCAGCCCGCCCGCACGGATTCCGTGCTCGGGCGCCGGCACCGCGCGCCCAGCCTGGTGGCGTGCTCGAGTGCCATGCGGCAGGTCGAGGCGCTGGCGCGCCGGGCCGCGTCGACCGAACTGAGCGTGCTCGTGACGGGGGAGACCGGCACGGGCAAGGAGCTGATCGCCCGCACCATCCACACGCAGTCGCCGCGCGCGAGCCGCCCGTTCCTTGCGGTCAACTGCGGGGCGCTGCGCGCCGACCTGGCGCTGTCTCAGCTGTTCGGACACCGCAAGGGCGCCTTCACCGGCGCGCACGCCGAGGGCGTGGGCCTGGTCGAAGCCGCTCACGGCGGCACGCTGTTCCTGGACGAGGTCGGCGAACTGCCGCTCGACGTGCAGGTGACGCTGCTGCGGTTCCTGGAGAGCGGCGAGTACCTGCGCCTGGGCGAAACGCAGGTGCGTCGCGCCGACGTGCGCGTGATCGCGGCCACGAACCGCGTGCTGCGCGGTGCCGAGGGCGAGAAGAGCTTCCGTCGGGACCTGCTGTACCGGCTGAACGAGATCGAGATCCGGCTGCCCTCGCTGCGCGAGCGGCAGGAGGACATCGTGCCGCTGGCGCGCCACTTCCTGGCGTTCTACGGCGGGCTCGAAGGGCCGCGGCTGAGCCTCGGTGCCGAGGCCGTGCTGCGGTCGTACGGCTGGCCGGGCAACGTGCGCGAGCTCGAGAACGTGATGAAGCGCGTGGCCGCGCTGCACTCGGGGGCCGAAGAAGTCGGCCCGGATTCGATCCTGCCGTTCCTGAACGACGCCGCCCCCGGCGCCCGGCTTTCGGCGGAAGACGCCGTGCACGCCGACCGCCCGAGATGCTCGGCGTCAGCCGCAAGACGCTGTATGCGCGCCTGAAGAGGCTCGGCCTGGATCTCTAGCCCCGAGCGCTGCGCGCCCGATCCGACGCCCCGCCGAGCCGCGGGGCGTTTTCGTTTGCGCTCGGACCTGGGAACCCGGGCCGACCGACATCGCCGGGCGCCTCCCGCGGCCGCCGCGGAAGCGTCACCTCGGCCCCGCTCGATACAGAAAGTGTTACCCGGCGGGTAACAGACGACTCAACGCCATTCGGCGCAGCGACTTGAGCGTCTCGGCGGGCCTCGATGTGTCACGGCCGCGGCGAAACAGGAGCGGAGCCGGCACCCACCGCGGGGTGCGCCCGTGACGCGTGCTCTGGCAGAAGCGTGTTGCATGTCAACGCGTTGTGCCTGCGAACGAGGCCGCGATCGTGCGCGCGGCACGCTGGCATGCAGACTGCTCTATGACCTGCGCGGATACGGGTTGCAGCGGCGCAACACGGCAGCATGCGCCGACGTGGGGAGGCTCTGCTGGGGGAGTGGGGCCTCACGAACTCGGAAGGCCAGCGCGCGAATCGGCACCTCCGTTCGTGCCGCCTTCCGAAGTTCCCCACGGAAGAAACCCTCGAGAAGTCGAAGGAATCCGGAGCCTCGTCGCTCCGGGGGGCTCGTACCCCAGAGAGGAAGCCCTCGCGAAACCGGCGGTTGCCGGCGACGGGAGGGCCGAGCAGAAGGGGGGATGCACGCTCGCAAACGGTCGGTCTTCATCACGTTGGTGAGTAGTGGTCAGCAGTAGCAGCAGTCACAAAAAAACCAAATACGCCCGGTCAACGAAGCCGTGAGGCCAGAGGAGTTCATCCCGGTCGCTCCCTGATCTCGCGGAGAAGAGCCAGCCGGAACCGTGGACGATGTCGACGGTTCGCAGGCTGGCTCTTCAATTTGGGGCCGAGTTGTGGGAAACATCCCGACAGGTCTGTTCCGCGGAACAGCCGCGGAGCCCCTCACCACCTGAAAGGAGTCCAGTCCCCATGTTCCGTCAGAAGTCCCTGGCGCTGCTTCTGCCCGTTCTCGTGCTGGCCATGACGCTCGCGTTGACCGCGGGCTGCGGGTCGAAGACCGAATCCACGGGCGAGACGGCCACGAACGCCACGCCGGGAGGCACCACCGAGTCGACCACTCCCGCGGCCCCGGCCGCCGTGGACGGGGCGACGGTCTTCAAGACCCGCTGCGCCATCTGCCATGGCCCCGATGGTCACGGCGACGGCCCGTCGTCGAAGGCCCTCAATCCGAAGCCGCGCAACTTCCACGACAAGGCCTACATGAGCACGCGCAGCGACGACAGCCTCCTGTTCGTCATCCACAACGGCAAGGGTGCGATGCCGAAGTGGGGCGGCGTGCTGAAGGAAGAGGAGATCGCCGCCGTCCTCGCGCACATCCGGGGCCTGGGCGAGAAGCCCTGATCCGGGTTTCGCGTACGGCAGTCCGCGGCGCGCCGGGCCAGTTTCTTGACAGGGCCCGGCGCGCTGCCTATTGTCCCGCCCGACTCTTCCGCCCGGATATCGGGCTGGCGTAGCTCAATTGGTAGAGCATCTCATTTGTAATGAGGTGGTTGGGGGTTCGAGTCCCTTCGCCAGCTCCACGCTCTGCCTCCCGATCGAGCGGGGCCGCTTCCGCTCCCGGGGTGACGCCCGTGAGGATTCGGGCGATCGGATGACTGTCCGGAGGGGTGCCCGAGCGGCCAAAGGGAGCAGACTGTAAATCTGCCGGCGTACGCCTTCGAAGGTTCGAATCCTTCCCCCTCCACCATCCCAGACGTCAAGAAGTCTTCAGGCGGGAATAGCTCAGCGGCTAGAGCATCGGCCTTCCAAGCCGAGGGTCGCGGGTTCGAATCCCGTTTCCCGCTCCATCTTTCCCACTGCCCGGGCCGCCGGGGCAGTGCTCCCGACGGGGTTCATGCCTGCCGGGTAACCCATAGATTTTTCGAAATTTGCGTTGACGGTGCTGGCACGGGGCCCTAGATTCCCGTGCTCGCGCGACGCCCCGACGACTTCCGCGATGCATCCGCTGGAAGCTCGCCTCGGGGTGGTGTGTCTTCCGCACAACCCGGCTGTTCATCAGCCTCCCTCTCAGGATCAGCACGCCAACACGAGCCAGTTCACCTGCGCCGTGCGGTCCCCGCGGGATGGTCGCGGTCGTCATAAAGCCCACGTAGCTCAGTCGGTAGAGCATCTCCATGGTAAGGAGAAGGTCATCGGTTCGATTCCGATCGTGGGCTCCATCCGGATCGTCGTCGTGACGCGCACGCGCGCGGGCTGCGAGGGACCGGGTGGGGCGGCTGCGATGTGCGACCGACATCGCCGGGGGTGACCGACACGCGTCGGCCCCGCCGGTGTGCGTGGGTCGTCGTGTTCGTCCGCCGGGCGCGCATCCGCAGCGCGCGCAGCGGCTGAAGCAGTAGCAACGTCTCACTCGAGTCGAGAAAACAGGAGCCCGCAGACATGGCGAAGGCGAAGTTCGAGCGCACGAAGCCGCACGTGAACGTGGGAACGATCGGCCACGTGGATCACGGCAAGACGACGCTGACGGCGGCGATCACGATGGTGCTGGCGTTGAAGAACCCGAAGATCGCGGTGCGGGACTACGGCTCGATCGACAACGCTCCGGAAGAGCGCGAGCGCGGGATCACGATCGCGACGGCGCACGTGGAGTACGAGACGGACAACCGTCACTACGCGCACGTGGACTGCCCGGGTCACGCGGACTACGTGAAGAACATGATCACGGGCGCGGCGCAGATGGACGGTGCGATCCTGGTGGTGTCTGCGGCGGACGGTCCGATGCCGCAGACGCGCGAGCACATTCTTCTGGCGCGCCAGGTGGGTGTGCCGTACATCGTGGTGTTCATGAACAAGTGCGACATGGTGGACGACCCGGAGCTTCTGGACCTGGTGGAGCTGGAGGTCCGCGAGCTGCTGAAGAAGTACGAGTTCCCCGGTGACGACATCCCGGTGGTGCGCGGGTCGGCGAAGGTGGCGATGGACGCGATGGGCAAGGACGAGAAGGCGAACGAGGCGATCCTGGAGCTGATGAAGGCGGTCGACTCGTACATTCCGACGCCGGAGCGTCCGGTGGACAAGCCGTTCCTGATGCCGATCGAAGACGTGTTCTCGATTTCGGGACGCGGCACGGTGGGCACGGGCCGCGTGGAGCGTGGGCGCGGCAAGGTGGGCGACAAGGTCGAGATCGTGGGCATTCGCGAGACGCGGGACACGGTGATCACGGGCGTGGAGATGTTCCGCAAGTCGATGGACGAGTGCATGGCGGGCGACAACGTCGGTCTGCTGCTTCGCGGCGTGGAGAAGGAAGACCTGGAGCGCGGGATGTGCATCGTGGCTCCGAAGTCGGTGACGCCGCACAAGAAGTTCAAGGGCTCGGTGTACGTGCTGAGCAAGGAGGAGGGCGGACGTCACACGCCGTTCTTCAACGGGTACCGTCCGCAGTTCTACTTCCGGACGACGGACGTGACGGGCGTGGCGACGCTGCCCGAGGGGCGCGAGATGGTCATGCCGGGTGACAACGTGGACATGGTGGTGGAACTGATCACGCCGATCGCGATGGAGAAGGAGCTGCGCTTCGCCATCCGCGAGGGTGGCCGCACGGTCGGCGCCGGCGTCGTCACCGAGATCCTCGAGTAGGGGCGAATGATGCTTCAGAAGATTCGAATCAAGCTCAAGTCGTACGACCACGCGACGCTGGATCAGTCGGCGGCGGAGATCGTTCGTACGGCGCGCCGCACGGGTGCGGTGACGTCGGGACCGGTGCCGCTTCCCACGCGCAAGACCGTCTACACGGTGCTGCGCTCGCCGCACGTGGACAAGAAGTCTCGCGAACAGTTCGAGATTCGCATCCACAAGCGGCTGATCGACATCACGCGTTCGAGCGCGCAGACCATGGAAGCGCTGGAGAAGCTGGACATCCCGGCCGGCGTGGACATCGAGATCAAGACCTGAGGCCCAGAGCGCCTGCAGGCGGAGCGACGGCGGTGCGATCGCGAACGGCGACGCCCGTGCGCCTCCGGAAGGGGACCAAGAGCAGATGATGGGTTTGATCGGCAGGAAGGTGGGGATGACCCAGCTCTTCAACGAGAAGGGTGACGTCATCCCGGTGACCGTCGTCGAGGCGGGACCCTGCACCGTGACCGAAGTGCGCTCGCAGGAGCGTGACGGTTACCTCGCGGTCCAGCTCGGTTTCGGCACCAACAAGGAGTCGCGCTTCAGCCGGCCGGTGCTCGGCCAGTTCAAGAAGCGCAATCTGCCGCCGTCGCGCCACGTGAAGGAATTCCGTGTGGGCGACGTGGCGGCGTTCCAGGTGGGCCAGACGCTGGACGCGACGCTGTTCGCCAAGGGCGAGCACGTCGACGTGCAGGGCGTCACGAAGGGCCGCGGCTTCCAGGGCGTCGTCAAGCGCCACGGATTCGTGACCGGCCACGCGTCGCACGGTCCCACGTTCGGCAAGCAGCCCGGCTCGATCGGCGCGTCGGCGTATCCCTCGCGCGTCATCAAGGGCAAGCGCCTGCCGGGCCGCATGGGCGGCGTCAACCTGACCGTCAAGAACCTGGAAGTCGTGGGCGTGGATGCCGAGCAGAACGTGCTGCTGATCCGCGGCGCGGTGCCGGGTCCCACGAACGGCCTCCTCTACGTCAAGAAGCGGGAAGCGTGACCATGAACGCGAAGCTCTACGCGCAGGACGGCAGCGAGAAGGGCACGACCACCCTTCCGGAAGAGCTGTTCGGCCAGCCGGTGCACGAGCACCTGATGTGGCTCTCGGTCAAGCGCCACCTCGGGAACCAGCGCCAGGGCACGGCGAAGGTGAAGGCGAAGGGCGAGGTGTCCGGAGGCGGCCGCAAGCCGTTCCGTCAGAAGGGCACCGGACGCGCCCGCCAGGGCTCCAACACGTCGCCGCTGATGCCGGGCGGCGGTCGCGCGTTCGGTCCGAAGCCTCGCGGCTATCGCACCGAGCTGCCGCGCAAGCAGCGTCGTGCGGCGCTCGCGTCCGCGCTGTCGCTGCGGGCCAGCGAGAACGGCGTGTCCGTGCTCGAGTCGCTCACGCTGAGCGAGGCGCGCACCGCTCCGGTCGCCGCGGCGCTCAAGAAGATGGGCCTGAACGAGAAGCGCACGCTGCTCGTGGTGGACCAGCAGAACGAGCACGTCTGGAAGTCGGTCCGCAACCTGCGGAACGTCGAGACGACGCTCGCTCACCAGGTCAACCCGTACGCGGTGCTGAATGCCGAGGCGGTTCTCGTCACGGTTCCGGGACTCGAGCGGATGAAGGAGGTGTTCGCGCGATGAAGGACGCACGCACCATCGTCCGCAAGGTGCTCATCACCGAGAAGGGCACCGTGCTTCGTGAAGTCCGTAACCAGTACTTCTTCGAGGTCGCACGCGACGCGAACAAGATCGAGATCAAGCGCGCCGTCGAGTCGATCTTCAACGTGAAGGTGGCCAACGTTCAGACGATGCAGTTGCGCGGCAAGGTCAAGCGGCAGGGCCGCTGGCTCGGCAAGCGCAACGACTGGAAGAAGGCCATCGTGACGCTCAAGCCCGATCAGAAGATCGAGCTCTTCGAGCAGATCTGATCCCGAGGACGACATGGGTCTGAAGAAATTCCGCCCGATCACTCCGACGCTCCGTCACACGGTGCTCCCGGACTACTCGGAACTGACGCGCTCGAAGCCGGTCAAGTCGCTGACCGAGCGCCGCACCAAGACCGGTGGCCGCAACAACTACGGCCACGTGTCCCAGCGGTGGATCAGTGGCGGCCACAAGCAGCGCTATCGCCTGATCGACTTCCGTCGTGACAAGGACGGCATTCCCGCCCGCGTCGCGAGCATCGAGTACGACCCGATCCGTTCGGCTCGCATCGCGCTGCTCAACTACGTGGACGGCGAGCGCCGCTACATCGTGGCGCCCGACGGCCTGCGCGTGGGCGAGATGCTGCAGTCGGGGCCGAACGCGGAGATCAAGTCGGGCAACTGCCTGCCGCTCCGCAGCATTCCGATCGGCACCAACGTGCACAACGTGGAGCTGTACCCGGGCCGCAACTCGCGCATCGCGCGCGCGGCCGGCGCCTACTGCCAGCTGATGGCGAAGGACGGCGACTACGCGCAGCTCCGGCTGCCTTCGGGCGAAGTGCGGAAGTTCCACGTGAACTGCCGCGCCGTCATCGGGCAGGTGGGCAACCTCGAGCACGAGAACGTCTCGATCGGCAAGGCCGGCCGCAATCGCTGGTACGGCAAGGCTCCGAGCGTCCGTGGCGTGGCGATGAACCCCGTCGATCACCCGATGGGTGGTGGCGAGGGCAAGACCTCCGGCGGACGGCACCCCTGCTCGCCGTGGGGCAAGATCTCGAAGGGGCTCAAGACGCGTAAGCGCAAGCTGAGCGACGCACTCATCGTGCGCCGCCGGAAGAAGTAATCGGGGAGACGAGACATGGCACGTTCAATCAAGAAGGGGCCGTACGTCGTCGACTCCCTGGTCCGGAAGATCGAGTCGTTGAACCGGAGCGGGGAGAAGCGCGTGCTCAAGACCTGGGCGCGGCGCTGCACGGTGCTGCCGGAGTTCGTGGGGCACACGCTCGCGGTGCACAACGGCAACAAGTTCATTCCGATCTACGTCACGGAGAACATGGTGGGGCACAAGCTCGGCGAGTTCGTGCCCACTCGCGTGTTCCGCGGGCACACTGAAAAGGCCGCCAAGGCCGAAGCGCCGGGGAAGTGAGCCATGGAAGCCAAAGCGATTCAGCGCTACGTGCGCATCACGCCCCGTAAGTGCAATCAGGTGCTCGACCTGATTCGCGGCAACAGCGTGGAGCAGGCGCAGGTCACGCTCCAGTTCACGCCGAAGTGGGGCGCGCGAATCATCGAGAAGGTGCTGAAGTCCGCGGCCGCGAACGCCATCCAGAAGGGCGAGCGGCTCGAGAACCTGTACGTGAAGGAAGCGGTCGTGGGAGCCGGTCCGACGCTGAAGCGTTGGCTGCCCCGCGCCCAGGGTCGAGCGACCCCGCTGCTGAAGCGCACGAGCCACGTGTCGGTGACCGTGGCCACGAGGGAGTGACGATGGGACAGAAAACACATCCGATCGGCCTGCGCCTCGGGATCGTCAAGACCTGGGACTCGCGCTGGTTCGCGAAGAAGGGCTACGCGGAGATGCTCGCGGAGGACCTGCTGATCAAGCGGTACCTCAAGAAGCGTCTCTACCAGGCCGGCATCTCGCGGATCACGATCGAGCGCAAGGGCGAGAAGATCACGATCGGCATCAAGACCGCGCGTCCGGGTCTGGTGATCGGCCGCAAGGGCGAGCAGGTCGACAAGCTCTCCGAGGAGATGAAGCAGCTCACCAAGAAGCAGGTGCAGCTGAACATCGAGGAGATCAAGCGCGCCGACCTCGACGCCCAGCTCGTGGCCGAGCACATCGCCAAGCAGCTGGAGCAGCGCGTGTCGTTCCGCCGCGCCATGAAGAAGGCCATCGCCTCCTCCATGCGCGCCGGCGCGCTCGGCATCCGCGTCAACTGCACCGGCCGCCTCGGCGGTTCGGAAATGGCGCGTTTCGAGACGTACCGCGAAGGCCGGGTGCCTCTCCACACGCTGCGCGCGGACATCGATTTCGCGCGCGCCACGGCGAACACGGCCTACGGCACGTGCGGCGTGAAGGTGTGGATGTTCCACGGCGAAGTGCTCGACAAGCCGGCGGCCGTTCCGGCCGCACCGGTCAGGTAGGGGGACGCGACCATGCTGATGCCGAAGCGGGTCAAGTACCGCAAGACCCACCGGGGCCGGATGAACGGCAAGGCGTACCGTGGCTCGTCGATCGCTTTCGGCGAGTTCGGGCTGCAGGCGATGCAGCCGGCGTGGGTGACGAGCCGCCAGATCGAGGCGGCGCGTGTCGCCATCACGCGTCAGATCAAGCGCGGCGGCAAGGTGTGGATCCGGGTGTTCCCGGACAAGCCGGTCACCAAGAAGCCGGCCGAAACGCGAATGGGCAAGGGCAAGGGCGCTCCCGAGTTCTGGGTCGCCGTGATCAAGCCCGGTCGCGTGCTGTTCGAGATCGAAGGCATCTCGCGCGAGCTGGCGCGGGACGCGTTCCAGCTCGGCGCGTCGAAGCTGCCGATCCGTACGCGCTTCGTCGAGCGCCGCGAACTGGGAGGAGAGTGACATGGCCACGGTCAAGGCGAAGGCCATCCGCGAAATGGGCGTGGACGAGATCCGCGCGCGCGTGGCCGAGCTGCGCGAGGAGATGTTCAACCTCCACTTCAAGAACACCATGAAGCAGCTCGACAATCCGCTGCAGATCCGCGAGAGCCGCCGCGAAATGGCCCGGCTCCTGACGGTGCTCACCGAGAAGGAGCGCGTGGCCCGCTGAGGGCGCGCGTGATGATGTCATGACGACTACGACGACGACGACCCGCAACCGCCGGAAGACCCGGGTGGGCAAGGTGGTCAGCGACCGGATGGACAAGACGGTCGTGGTGACGATCGAACGCCTGGTGAAGCACCCGACCGTCGGCCGCTACGTGCGGAGCCGCAGCAAGTACAAGGTCCACGACGAGAAGAACGAGTGCCGGGTCGGCGACGTGATCCGCTTCATGGAGACGCGGCCGATTTCGAAGGACAAGCACTGGCGCTTCGTCGAGTTCGTGGAACGCGCGAAGTAGCGCCGGGGGAGAGCCATGATCCAGCTTCGTACGATGGTCACCGTCGCGGACAACTCGGGCGCGAAGCGCGCCCAGTGCATCAAGGTCATCGGCGGCCACCACAAGCGCTACGGTCGACTCGGCGACATCGTCGTCGTGTCGGTGAAGGACGCGATCCCGGGCGCCCAGGTGAAGAAGGGCGACGTCGCCAAGGCGGTGGTCGTCCGTGCGGTCAAGGAGATGCGCCGCAAGGACGGCTCCTACATCCGCTTCGACGAGAACGCCGTGGTGCTGATCAACAACGACAAGGAGCCCCGCGGCACGCGCATCTTCGGCCCGGTGGCTCGCGAGCTTCGCGAGAAGCAGTTCATGAAGATCATCTCGCTCGCTCCGGAGGTGATCTGATGGCGATCAAGATTCGCAAGGGTGACACCGTCCAGGTGATTTCCGGCGAGCACAAGGGCACCGTCGCCCGCGTGCTGTCGGTGGACGCCGTGAAGCAGCGCGTGATCGTGGAGAAGGTCAACCTGGTCAAGCGGCACCAGAAGCCGCGGGGCACGATGGCCAACCAGCAGAGCGGCATCATCGAGAAGGAGGCTCCGATCCACCTCTCGAACGTGCTGCTGTACGACTCCAAGGCGCAGCGCGGCACGCGGGTCGGCGTCCAGGTGAACAAGGACGGCCGTCGCGAGCGCGTGTCGCGTCGCACGGGCGAGACGATCACGAAGGACTAGGCACACCGCGCCGCGCGTGAGTCGCGCGGCGCACACGACGTTCCCAGGCACCAGGGTCGAGGGAGCGTCGCGGACAGGACCCTGGAGAGACGGATCCGATGGCGGAGAAGAAGAGCAAGAGCCAGGGCGCGAAGGTGCCTGCGGGCAAGGGTGGCAAGGGCGGCAAGGCCGCCGGCGCCTCCACCACGTACGAGACGGCCGAAGGCCGTCCGAGCGGACCCGCCGAGAAGCCGCGTATCGCGGTGCACTACGCCGAGAAGGTGCGGCCGGCGCTGATGGAGAAGTTCGGCTACTCCAGCGTCATGCAGGCGCCGCGCTTCGAGAAGATCGTGATCAACATGGGTGTCGGTGACGCGATCACCGACTCGAAGCTGCTGGACGCCGCGGTGAACGAGCTGGCGCAGATCACCGGCCAGAAGCCGTCGGTCCGCAAGGCGAAGAAGGCGATCTCGAACTTCAAGCTGCGCGAGGGGCAGGCCATCGGTGCGATGGTGACGCTCCGCGGCGCGCGGATGTTCGAGTTCTACGATCGTTTCGTGAACGTGGCGGTGCCCCGCATCCGCGACTTCCGTGGCCTGTCGCCGCGGTCGTTCGACGGACGCGGAAACTACTCCGTGGGCTTGACCGAGCAGATCATCTTTCCCGAGATCAACATCGAGAAGGTGGGCAAGGTCCGCGGCATGGACGTCACCATCGTGACGACCGCGAAGACGGACGAAGAAGGGCGCGAGCTGCTCCGGCTCATGCAGATGCCCTTCCGTCAGCGCTGATCACCGGAGGAATCGTGGCCAAGAAGTCCATCGTCGAGAAGTGGAAGGCGACGCCCAAGTTCAAGGTCCGTGGGTACAACCGCTGCCATCGTTGCGGTCGTCCCCGCGCGTTCCTGCGCGACTTCGGTCTCTGCCGCATCTGCTTCCGTGAGCTGGCGCTGTCGGGGCAGATCCCGGGCGTCGTCAAGTCGAGCTGGTAAGTCGCGCGCGAGCGCGTTCATGAGCCAGGCTGCAGCCGGACACACTCTCCGGTTGGACGCTGGCTCGGAGGAGACACATGTCGGTCAGTGATCCGGTGGCGGATTTCCTCACCTGCATCCGCAACGCGATCGGCGCCAAGCACCGCAAGGTGGACGTGCCGTCGTCGCGCATGAAGGCGGAGCTCGCGAAGGTGCTGCTGCGCGAGCGCTTCATCAACAACTTCAAGGTCATCGAGGACACGAAGCAGGGCGTCCTGCGGGTCTACCTCAAGTACACCGATGGTGACGCTCCCGTCATCTCCGGCCTCAAGCGCGTGAGCAAGCCCGGCCGCCGCGTGTACGTGAACAAGGACCGCATCCCCCGCATCCTCGGCGGCCTCGGCGTTTCCGTGGTTTCCACCTCGCGCGGGCTCATGACCGACCGGGAGGCCCGCGAAGCGGGGCTCGGCGGCGAGCTCGTCTGCCAGGTCTGGTAGGGGGGGCGACATGTCGCGTATCGGAAAGCGTCCCGTCGCCATCCCGAGCGGAGTCACCGTGACGCTGGTGGACGACGTCGTGAAGGTGAAGGGGCCGAAGGCGGAGATGAGCCACAAGGTGCTTCCGGGCACCGCGGTGGCGGTCGAGGGCGGCGAGGTGCGGGTGACCGCGGAGAAGATCACGCGCAACCCGATGTTCGGCACCATGCGCGCCCAGATCCAGAACATGGTCACGGGTGTGACGACGGGCTTCAGCAAGACGCTCGAGATCGTCGGCACCGGCTACCGTGCGCAGATGGATGGCAAGAAGCTCGTGCTCCAGCTGGGCTTCTCGCACCCGGTGAACTTCGATCCGCCGGAAGGCATCGCCATCAAGACCGAGAGTCCCACCCGCGTGGTCATCAGCGGTCACGACAAGGCCCTCGTCGGCCAGGTCGCCGCGGACATTCGTGGGTATCGTCCGCCCGAGCCCTACAAGGGCAAGGGCATCAAGTACGAAGGCGAGTACATCCGTCGCAAGGCGGGCAAGGCCGCGGGGTCGGCGTAATCATGAGCGGACATCACAACAAATACGAGCGGCGGCAGATCCGCCGTTACCGCATTCGCAACCGCGTGTCGGGCGACGCCCAGCGTCCCCGCCTGTCCGTCTTCCGCAGCTCCAGTCACATCTACGCCCAGGTCGTCGACGACGTGCGCGGAGTCACGCTCGCGCATGCGTCCAGCCGCGACGACGTCAAGTCGCTCGTCGAGGGCAAGGGCAAGGTGGGTGTGTCCGCGGCCGTGGGCAAGCTGCTCGCCGAGCGTGCGAAGGCTGCGGGTGTCACGCACGTCGCCTTCGATCGCGGCGGCTACCTCTACCACGGGCGCGTGAAGGCGCTCGCCGACGGCGCTCGCGCCGGCGGTTTGAACTTCTAGGAGGCTTCCATGGCGGGACCCATGCGTGAGCGTCGCGGCGGCCAGCCTCGTGAGGCCGAAGCGCCGAAGTCCGAGTTCCAGGAACGCGTCATCAACGTGAATCGCTGCGCCAAGGTGGTGAAGGGCGGACGGCGGTTCTCGTTCAACGCGATCGTCGCGCTGGGCGACCAGCACGGTCGCGTGGGCGTGGGCCTGGGCAAGGCGAACGAAGTCGCCGACGCCATCCGCAAGGCGGGTGAGGCGGCGAAGAAGAACATGTTCCACATCCCCCTCACGCGGAACGGGTCGATCCCGCACGTCGTGCTGGGGCACTTCGGCGCGGGTCGCGTGATGCTGAAGCCGGCCTCGGCCGGTACCGGCGTGATCGCGGGCGCGGGTGTTCGCGCCGTGCTCGAAGTGGCGGGCGTCCAGAACGTGCTCACGAAGTGCCTGGGCACGCGCAATCCGCACAACCTGGTGAAGGCCACGGTGGACGGGCTGAAGCACCTGCGCCGCCCGTCGGACATCGCGGCCATGCGCGGCCGGACGCTCGACGAGCTGTTCGGTCGGAGGGTGGACCATGGCGCGTAAGCTCCGTATCACGCAGATCAAGAGCCAGAGTGGTCACCCGAAGGACCAGGGCGCCACGGTTCGCGCGCTTGGCATCCGTCGCATGCACCACACGGTCGAGCACACCGACACGCCCCAGATCCGGGGCATGGTCTTCAAGGTCCGCCACCTGGTGAAGGTGGAGGAGATCAACTAGATGGCGAACATGCGAATTGGCTCGATTCGTCCGGCCTCGGGTGCGACCCGACCGGGCAAGCGCCGCGGCAAGGGCTCGGCCACCGGTGTCGGTGGCACGGCCGGTCGTGGCCACAAGGGACACAAGGCGCGCACCGGTGGCAAGATTCCCGTCTGGTTCGAAGGCGGGCAGATGCCCATCCAGCGGCGCCTCCCGAAGCGTGGCTTCAAGAACCCCGGTCGTGTCGCGTACATCGCCGTGACCCTCGGTCGTCTCGCGGCTGCGCCCGCGGGCACCGTCGTGGACGCGGCCTGGCTGCGCGCACAGCGCATCGTGCGGCGCCCGGGTCCCGTGAAGCTGCTTGCGGGCGGTGACGCCCTGAAGGTTGCGTTGACCGTGAAGGTGGACGCCGCCAGCGAGGCCGCGAAGAAGGCGGTCGAGGCGGCCGGCGGGAAGGTCGAGACCCCGAACCCGAAGGCCTAGAGCTCATGCTCGAGAAGCTTCGCAACATCTTCCAGGTGCCCGAACTGCGCCGGCGCATTCTCTTCACGCTGGCGATGTTCGTGATCTACCGGCTGGGTGAACACCTGCCGACGCCGGGCGTGAACGCCAAGGCGTTGCAGGGCGCGTTCGCGAGCCAGCAGGGTGGGCTGTTCGGGCTGTACGACATGTTCGTGGGCGGTGCGTTCTCCCGCGCGACGGTGTTCGCGCTGGGGATCATGCCGTACATCTCCGCCTCGATCATTCTGCAGCTCCTCGGTGCGGTGGTGCCTTACTTCGAGAAGCTCCGCAAGGAGGGCGAGGAAGGTCAGAAGAAGATCACGCAGTTCACGCGCTACGGCACGGTGCTCATCTCGATCGTGCAGTCGTTCGCGTACAGCATCTTCCTGATCAACCTCGGGGCCTCGCAGGGTCTGACCGTGGTGCCCGATCCGGGCTTCATGTTCACGTTCTCCACGATCGTCACGCAGACCACCGGTACGATCCTGGTGATGTGGCTCGGCGAGAAGATCACGGAGTTCGGCATCGGCAACGGCATCTCGCTCATCATCTTCGTGAACATCATCGGTGGCCTGCCGAACCGCCTCGCGGCCGGTTTCGACAGCCTCCGGGCCGGCAACCTGGACGTGCTCCGGGTGGCCGTGCTGCTCACCATCCTGGTCGCGGTCATCGCGGCGGTCATCGTGATGACCCAGGCCACGCGCAAGATCCCGGTGCAGTACGCCAAGCGCATCGTGGGCCGCCGGCAGTACGGCGGCGCCAGCACGCACATCCCGCTCCGCGTGAACACCGCGGGCGTGATTCCCATCATCTTCGCTTCGAGCCTGATGATCCTGCCCCAGACGCTCGCGGGCTTCCTGCCCACGACGAACTGGTTCCGCACGTTCGTGGAGCAGCATTTCAGCTACACGAGCGTGCCGTACAACCTGATCTACGGCCTGATCATCGTGTTCTTCACGTACTTCTACACCGCCGTCGTGCTGAACCCGAACGACCTGGCGGAGAACATGCGCAAGTACGGCGGTTTCATCCCGGGCATCCGGCCGGGCCGCAAGACCGCCGAGTACATCGACAAGGTCCTGTCGCGTGTCACCCTGCCGGGAGCCATCTTCCTGGCGCTCATCGCGGTGCTGCCCGACGTCATCATTTCCTGGTTCAAGGTCCCGGCGCTCGGATTCGGCGGCACCAGTGTGCTGATCGTGGTCGGCGTCGCCCTCGACACGCTGCAACAGGTGGAATCGCACCTGCTCATGCGGCACTACGAGGGCTTCGTCAAGAGGGGCCGCATCCGCGGCCGGACGAGGATGTGAACCGTGCGTATCGTCCTGCTCGGCCCTCCCGGTGTGGGTAAGGGCACGCAGGGCCAGCGGCTCGCGAGCGAGCACGGCTGGCCGCTCATCTCGACGGGTGAAATGCTCCGCGACGCCGTCGCGAAGCAGACGCCGCTCGGCAAACAGGCGCAGGAGCTGATCCAGGCGGGCCTGCTGGTGTCGGACGACGTGATGATCGGCCTCGTGCGCGAACGGACTGCGCAGGAGGATGCGAAGAACGGTTTCGTGCTGGACGGCTTTCCCCGCACGGTGCCCCAGGCGGACGCGCTCTCGGAGATCCTCCGCGAGCGCGGACAGGACGTGAACGTGGTCCTGTGCCTGACGGCCCCCGAGGACGAGCTGGTGCAGCGGTTGTCGCTCCGCGGTCGCGCGGACGACACACCGGAGACGGTCCGCAAGCGGCTGGTGGTGTACCGCGAGCAGACGGCTCCGCTGATCGACTACTACCGGTGCAACGGCCGGTTGAAGGAAGTGAACGGCGTCGGAACGCTCGACGAGGTGCACCAGGCGCTGGCGACGGCGCTCGGCACCGGTCGGGCGGCCTGAAGTCGTGCTGTACACGAGGAACAGAGACGAGATCGCGGCGATCGGCGCCGCGGCCCAGTTGGTGGCGATGACGCTCGAGGCGCTCGGTGCAGCCGTGCGGCCCGGCGTGACCACCGCCGAACTGGACCAGCTCGCCGAGAGCTTCATCCGGGACCACGGCGCGCGCCCTGCGTTCAAGGGCTATCGCGGGTTCCCGGCCTCGATCTGTCCTTCGATCAACGCGGAAGTGGTCCACGGGATCCCGGGCCCCCGGGCGCTGAACGAGGGGGACATCGTCGGGATCGACGTGGGCGTCGAGAAGGACGGTTTCTACGGAGATGCGGCGCGCACCTTCCCCGTGGGGGCGGTGAGCGCCGAAGCGGTCCGGCTGCTGGAAGTGACGGAGCAGGCGTTGATGCTGGGCATCGCGCAGGCGAAGTCGGGCAACCGGATCGGCGACATTTCCCACGCGGTGCAGGCGCACGTCGAGACGAACGGATTCTCGGTCGTGCGGGCCCTGGTGGGCCACGGCATCGGGCGGGAGATGCACGAGGAGCCGGCGGTACCGAATTTCGGCCCGCCGGGACGGGGAGTCCGGCTCATGACCGGCCTGGTGCTCGCGATCGAGCCCATGGTCAACGTCGGGGGCCCCGAGGTGGTGACGCTGGACGACGGCTGGACGGTGCGCACGAAGGACGGCACACTCTCCGCCCATTTCGAACACACGGTGGCCGTCGGCACCGACGGGCCCGAGATTCTCTCGGTGCTCCCGCAGTCCAGCATGAGGTGAGTTTGGCGAAGGAAGAAGGCATCCAGGTCGAAGGCACCGTGGTCGAGGCGCTCCCGAACGCGACGTTTCGCGTGGAGCTCGAGAACGGCCACCGGTTGCTCGCCCACATCTCGGGCAAGATGCGGATGCATTTCATCAAGATCCTCCCGGGCGACAAGGTGACGGTGGAACTCTCGCCGTACGACCTGTCGCGCGGCCGGATCGTCTACCGGTACAAGTAGGCGGCGCACGCCGGCACGTCCGGCGCGGCGGCGCGGGGAGGCGGTGGCGCCTCCGGAACAGCGGCCACTCGGGCGAAGGCCCGGGGCCACCGCCCATCGAGGAGAAGGTCATGAAGGTTCGGGCTTCGGTGAAGAAGATCTGCGAGCACTGCAAGGTGGTGCGTCGCAAGGGCGTGATCCGCGTGATCTGCAGCCGCAACCCGCGTCACAAGCAGCGTCAGGGCTGAAGGAGGCCATCCGGTGGCACGCATTGCAGGCATCGATCTTCCGACCGAGAAGCGGATCGAGACCGCGCTCACGTACATCTTCGGCATCGGCCCGGCCACGGCGAAGCGCATCCTCGCCTCGGCCGGCGTGAACCCCGACATCCGAGTCAAGAATCTCTCCGACGAGGACGCGGGCAAGCTGCGCTCGATCATCGAGCGCGAGTACAAGGTGGAAGGCGCGCTGCGCAGCGAGACGGCGATGAACATCAAGCGATTGATGGACATCGGCGCGTATCGCGGCCTCCGGCATCGCCGCAGCCTGCCGGTGCGCGGACAGCGCACCAAGACGAACGCCCGCACCCGCAAGGGGCCCAAGAAGACGGCCGGCGCCGTCCGCAAGGCCGCGAAGCCGGGCAAGAAGGGTTGATCCCAACGCAGCCGGGCGCGTGAGGGCGTCCCGTCAGGAGGTTCGAAGTGGCTGAGGTCAAGAAGGCGAAGAAGCGCGACCGCAAGGTGGGGGCGAATGGCGTTGCCCACGTGCAGGCGAGCTTCAACAACACGATCGTCACGATCACCGACATGGAAGGCAACGTCGTCACCTGGGCGAGCGCCGGCAAGGTGGGCTTCAAGGGCTCGCGCAAGAGCACGCCGTTCGCGGCGCAGGTGGCCGCCGAGTCCACGGCCCGTGAAGCCATCAACCAGGGCATGAAGCGCGTCGAGGTGTGGGTCAAGGGCCCCGGCGCCGGACGTGAGGCCGCCATCCGTTCGTTGCAGGCGGCCGGCCTCGAGATCTCCGCGATCAAGGACGTCACTCCCATCCCGCACAATGGCTGCCGCCCGCCCAAGCGGCGCCGCGTCTAGGAGAGCCGATTCATGGCGGTCTATCACGATGCACGCTGCCGGCTCTGCCGGCGGGAGGGCATGAAGCTGTTTCTGAAGGGTGCCCGCTGCTTCACCGACAAGTGCGCCTTCGAGCGTCGCGGCTACGCGCCCGGCGAGCACGGCAAGAGCCGTCGCGTGAAGGAGACGAACTACGGCCAGCAGTTGCGCGAGAAGCAGAAGGCTCGCCGCATCTACGGCCTGCTCGAGCGCCAGTTCCGCCACACGTTCGCGAAGGCGAGCGAGGCGAAGGGCGTCACGGGCGAGGTGCTGCTCCAGATGCTGGAGCGTCGGCTCGACAACGTGGTCTTCCGCATGGGCTTCGCACCCTCGCGGAGCGCCGCGCGTCAGCTGGTGCGTCACCGCCACTTCGCGGTGAACGGACGCACCGTGGACATTCCGTCGTTCATCGTGCGCGCCGGCGACGAGGTGACCGTGCGCGAGAAGAGCCGCGATCTCCTGGTGATCGCCAGCTCGCTCGAAGCCCGCAAGGGCCAGGGCGTGCCCGACTGGATGGAGCTCAACACCGAGCGCCTGTCCGGCCGCGTTCTGCACATCCCGACCCGCGCCTCGATTCCGGTCCCGATCAACGAGCAGCTGATCGTGGAGCTCTACTCGAAGTGATCTTCGCCTTCTCCATCACGGGGGGCTCGCACACATGAAGTGGAAGCCGATTCAGATGCCCAAGCAGCTCGTTGCCGATCCCGGCAACAACGACCGCTACGGCAAGTTCTTCCTGGAGCCGCTCGAGCGCGGCTTCGGCATGACGCTGGGGAACGCGCTTCGCCGCACGCTGCTGTCGTCGCTGCAGGGCGCCGCCATCACGGCCGTGCGGATCGACGGCGTGCTGCACGAGTTCTCCACGCTGCCGGGCGTCATCGAGGACGTCACCGAGATCGTGCTGAACCTGAAGCAGGTGCGGCTCAAGCTGCACGGGGACGGACCGAAGAAGGGCGTGTTCGAGATGCGCGGCAAGGGCGAGGTGCGCGCCGGGGACCTGACCGTGGATCCCGAGGTCGAGGTGCTGAACCCCGACCTGCACATCGCCACGCTGAACCGCGACGGTGACCTGCGCATGGAAGTCGAGATCAACGGTGGCCGCGGCTACGTGTCGGCGGATCAGCACTCGCAGACCGACCGCCCCATCGGCGTGATCCCGATCGACTCGCTGTTCTCGCCGGTGACCAAGGTGAACTACCTGGTGGAGGCCACCCGCCTCGGCCAGCGCATCGACTACGACAAGCTCACGCTCGAAGTGTGGACCGACGGCAGCATCCTGCCGCACGACTCGGTGGCGATGGCCGCGAAGATCCTGCGGGATCACTTCTCGCTGCTCATCCACTTCGAGGAGGAGCCGATCCACGAGGAGGAGCAGCAGGTGGACGAGGAGATCGTCCGCGTGCGGCGCCTGCTCGACAAGAGCGTGGACGAACTCGAGCTCAGCGTGCGCTCGAGCAACTGCCTGCGGGCCGCCGAGATCAAGACGATCGGCGACCTCGTGCAGAAGGGCGAGGCCGAGATGCTGAAGTTCCGCAACTTCGGCCGGAAGTCGCTCAAGGAGATCCAGGACCTGCTGGGCGAGATGGGACTCGCCTTCGGCATGGACGTCAGCCGTTTCTACGAGGCCAAGCCCGTGGCCAAGGTGGACGCCTGACCGGTGTCACCGGTCAGTGCCCCCTCGCCCTGAGGAACCCATGAGACACAGAAAAGACCATCGCAAGCTCAGCCGGACGTCGTCGCACCGGCGTGCCCTGCTGCGGAACCTGGTCACGGCGCTCTTCCAGTACGAGCGCATCGAGACCACCGTGGCGAAGGCCAAGGAAGCCCGCCGGCTGGCCGAGCGGATGATCACGTTCGGCAAGCAGGGCGACGTGGCGGCGCGCCGTCACGTGTCGCGGTTCCTGACCAAGCCCGAGATCGTGTCGAAGCTGTTCACGACGATCGCGCCCTGGTACGAGACCCGCAACGGTGGCTACACGCGGATCCTGCGCATCGGCCGTCGTCTCGGCGACGCCGGCGAGGTGGCCTACCTCGAGCTGGTGAAGAGCGCCGAGCAGAAGGAGCAGGAGCGCGCGGCTCGCATCGCGGCGGCGGAGCAGAAGGCGCTTTCGCAGGCGGGTGAGAAGCCCTCGAAGAAGAAGGCCAAGGACGAGGCGGAAGCCGAGGCGAACGCCGAGGACAAGCCGAAGCGCGGCGCCCGCAAGGAGAAGGTGGGCGTCGGCGGCGGTTCCGCGCCGAAGCCGAAGCGCACCGGTCCCCGCAAGGTGGGCGGCGGTTGATCGTCGCGCACCTCCGGCCCTCGGGCCGGCGGGGCGAGTGGTTGAACGGGCGGGAGGAGCGATCCTCCCGCCCGTCGCTTTTTCGGGCGGCGCGTGCAGTCCGGGCGGCCACCGTCCGATAACCCGGGCGCCATGCGCGTTCGATCCTCGCCTCCCGCCCTCGCGGCCCCGGTTCGCCCGGCCGCGCGCGTCCCGTCGCCCGCGGGGCTCGCCGTGGTGCTGGTGGCGCTGCTCGCAAGCCGCTTCGCCGCGGCCGCCGAGGTCTCGAACCCGACCGCCCCGGCGGAGTTCCGCGCCGGCGCCGCGGTGCTGTCGGCGGCGAACGCGGCGAGTCCCGCGCCGGCGCCGCTGCCGTTCCGCCCGTTCGCGGCCGGCGACACCGTCGCGGTCGCCGCGCCCGACAGCGCCGCCGGACCGATCCGCTACCTGTGGGTGCTCCGCGACCAGCTGATCCGCCGCGAGGACATCGCCCGGCTCGTCGTGCGCGCGAAGGACATGGGCGTGCAGGCGCTGATCGTGCAGGTGGTGGGCCGCGGCGACGCGTGGTACCGGAGCGACGTGCTGCCGCCGCCCGAGCCGCTCGGTTCGCACGCCGCCGATCGCGACCCGCTCGGCGAGCTGCTGCCGCTCGCGCACGGCGCCGGCCTGCAGGTGCACGCGTGGGTCGTCGCCTGCCTCGCGTGGTCGGGCAACCGGCCGCCGCGCGATCCGCGCCACGTCGTGAACGCGCACCCCGAGTGGATCGCACGCACGGAGGGCGGCCGCGCGCTCAGCTCGTTCAACGCGTTCGAACGCGAGCGCATGGGACTGGAGGGCACGTTCCTGAGCCCCGCGCACCCGCGCGTGCCCGAGCACGTGGCACGCGTCGCCCAGGAGATCGTGCGGCGCTACGACGTGGACGGCATCCACCTGGACTACATCCGCCAGCCGAGCGTGGACATCGGCTTCGACCAGACGTCGCGCGCGCGCTTCGCCATGGAACACAGCGTGGATCCCGCGCGGTTCGCGCTGCTGCCGCCCGACGAGCGGCGGGCCATGCAGTCGGCGTGGGTGCAGTTCCAGCGCGACAACGTCACCGCCATCGTCCGGGCGGTGCGCGACTCGATCCGCGCGGTGCGCCCGGGCGTCGAGCTGTCCGCGGCGGTGTTCGCCGACACGATCACGGCGCGCACGCGCATCCGCCAGCCGTGGATGGACTGGCTCCGCGACGGGCTGATCGACCGGGCGTTCACGATGAGCTACGCCACGCGCGTGCAGACGGTCGTGACGCAACTCGCCGGCTACGAGGTCCAGCTCGGGGACGCGGCGCAGCGGCTGGTGCCGGGCATCGCCGTGTACAACGCCCCGCCCCAGCGCACCGCGGCCAAGATCAAGGCCGCGCGGGAGCTGGGCTTCCCCGGCGTCGCCCTGTATTCGTACGACTCGCTGTGGAAGGAGCCGGACGGCTGGGAGCGCCTGCGCGGCTTCCTCGCCACGCGCGACGCGGCCGAGTTCGTGCTGCAGCGCTGAGCCCCGGCGACCGGCGTCCCCCGGCCCGCGGGACTCGACGCCGGGCCCCGAAACGTGCTACCTCTCCTGCGTTTCGACACCCCCGCTCCGGCCTTCCCGGCCGCGTGAGCCCCGTCCGGCCGCCCCTGCGGCCCCCGAAGCGACCCCTTCCGACCGAGCACCCATGAGCCCGACGCAGCGCCCCGATACGCCCCCGGCCGTCCGCGAGAACCTGCGCAACATCGCCATCATCGCGCACGTGGACCACGGCAAGACCACGCTCGTCGACGCGCTGCTCTGGCAGAGCGGCGTGTTCCGCGAGAACCAGGAAGTGGCCGAGCGCGTGATGGACTCGAACGACCTCGAGCGGGAGAAGGGCATCACCATTCTCGCCAAGAACACGGCCGTGCGTTACGGCGACTACAAGATCAACATCGTCGACACGCCGGGCCACGCCGACTTCGGCGGCGAGGTGGAGCGCACGCTCAAGATGGTCGACGGCGTCCTGCTGCTGGTGGACGCCAGCGAGGGGCCGCTCCCGCAGACGCGCTTCGTGCTGAAGAAGGCGCTCGACCTGAAGCTCATCCCGATCGTCGTGATCAACAAGATCGACCGCAAGGACGCGCGCGTGGCCGAGGTGCTCGACGAGATCTACGACCTGTTCATCGATCTCGACGCCACCGAGGACCAGCTCGACTTCCCGGTGCTGTACACGATCGCACGCGAGGGCGTGTGCCGGCTCACGCCGGAAGGCGAGAATCACCGCCTGAAGCCGCTGTTCGACAAGATCATCGAGACGATCCCGGCGCCGACGTACGACCCGGCCATGCCGCTGCAGATGCTGATCCTGAACCTGGACTATTCGGACTTCGTCGGGCGCCTGGCGATCGGCCGCATCCTGAACGGGCGGCTCGCACCGCGGCAGGACGTGATGCTGGTGCGGCACGACGGCACGCAGGAGCGCTCGCGCGTGACGAACCTGTACGCGTTCGAGGGGCTCGAGCGCGTCGAAGTGCCCGAGGCCGGCCCGGGCGACATCGTGGCGCTCGCCGGCTTCGACGTGGTGCACATCGGCGAGACGGTGACCGACCCCGTCGATCCGCGCCCGCTCGCCGCCGTGACGGTGGACGAGCCCACGGTGAGCATGGTGTTCAGCGTGAACAACTCGCCGTTCGCCGGCCAGGAAGGCAAGTACGTCACGTCGCGCAACATCAAGGACCGCCTCGAGCGCGAGCTGCTCACCAACGTGAGCATCCGCGTCGAGCCGGGCGAGACGCCGGACACGTTCGTGGTGTCGGGCCGTGGCGAACTGCAGATGGCGATCCTGATCGAGATGATGCGCCGCGAAGGCTTCGAGCTCGCGGTGAGCAAGCCCGAGGTGATCCTGCACGTCGAGGACGGCGTGAAGAAGGAGCCGATGGAGCACCTCGTGATCGACTGCCCCGAGGAGTTCGTGGGCGTGGTCACTCAGAAGATCGGCACGCGCCGCGGCCGCATGGCGAACATGGTCAACCACGGCACGGGACGCGTGCGGCTGGAGTTCCACATCCCGGCGCGCGGGCTGATCGGCTTCCGCAGCCAGTTCCTCACCGACACGCGCGGCACCGGCCTGCTGAACCACCTGTTCGCGGGCTGGGAGCCGTGGCACGGCGACATCCCGCACCGCACGACCGGCGCGCTCGTGTCCGACCGCACGGGCAAGGCGACCGGCTACGCGATCGAGCACGTGCAGGATCGCGGCGAGATCTTCATCGAGCCGAACGACCGCGTGTACGAGGGCATGATCGTGGGGGAGAACGCCCGCGAGCAGGACATCGACGTCAACGTGGTGAAGGAGAAGAAGCTCACGAACATGCGTTCCGTGGGCGAGGACGCGATCCGGCTCCTGCCGGTGCACCGGATGTCGCTGGAGCAGGCCCTGGAGTGGATCCGGGACGACGAGCTGCTCGAGGTGACCCCGGAGTCGCTCCGGCTCCGCAAGCGCGTCCTGCAGGCGAATCTGCGCCCCCGGTACTGGCAGCAGCGCAGCTGAGCCCGCCCGTTCCCCGGCACGGCCCGGCGCCTTCGCGGCGCCGGGCCGTTGCATTGTGCACGGGGGCTCGCAAGTCGCGCTCAAGAGGGTCTTTGGAGGGGCCGATGACTCCGCCCGACCCCCCGGCCGCAACCGGGACACCTCATGAGCCTGTCCGCTTCCGAAAACTCCGCCCCGCGCTCGCAGCGTCCGCGCGGTGCCACGCGATTCCTGCTCACCGGCGACGTCGACGTGCACCGGGAGAGCCGCCGCATCGCGTTCGGACTGACTGCGGTCATCCTGCTCGCGCTGCTGGCCTTCAACCTGGCCGTCTACCAGGACGCGCGCGGCCGGCTGGTCGCACAGGGCTGGCAGCGGCTGCTGACGAACACCGACGCGAAGCGGGACCAGGCCGCGAACCTCCTGCAGACGTTCGTCCGCGAGGCGCGCAGCGTGGCGGAGAACCCCGACGTGCGGGCGATCAGCGCGCGCATGGTGTCGGGCATGGCGCGCGAGAGCGACGCCGCGGCACTCCGGCGCGAGCTGGAACGGGCGCGCGTGCTCTTCGGCTTCACCGGCATCCGCATGGTGGACTGGCAGGGGCGCTCGCGGCTCGCCACGGCCGAGCAGCCCGCGACGCCGCCCGGCCGCGACGCGGAACTCGCGCACCAGGCGCTCACGCAGGGCCACGCCGTGCTCGGCGACCCGTGGGGGCGCTGGCTGAGCGTCGCGGTGCCCGTGGGCTCCGGCGCCGACCAGTCGTCGGTGCTGCTCTTCCACATGGACGGCGGCCGCCTTCTGCTGCCGATGCTGCGCGAGTGGCCGGGTTTCGGTCCCACCGCCGGCGCGCACCTCGTGCGCCAGCACGGAAACGCGGCGCTCGTGCTGACGCCGCCCGCGAGCGCGTGCGATCCGCCCGTGGGCTCGCGACTGCCGCTGCGCGACTCCACCTACATGGCCGCCGCGATGGCCGCCACGGGTGTCCAGTCGGCCATCGAAGCACGCGACCTGCATCGCCACGAGGTGTGGGTGGTGACCCGGCAGGTGCCCGGCACGTCGTGGGGGCTGATGGGCCGCGTGGAGGCGAACGAGATGCTCCGCGACCTCCGCGTGACGGTGGCCGGACTCGTCGTGTTCGACCTCACGTTCCTGCTGTGCGTGTTCGCGCTCGCGTGGTACTGGCAGCTGCAGATCCGCGGAAGGCTCGCCGAGCGCGAACTGCAGGTGACCGAGCGGCACGGCCGCCGCGTGCAGGCCATCTTCGACACCGCGTTCGACGCCATCCTCACGTTCGACGCCGACGGTCGCGTGCAGACCGTGAACCGCGCGGCCGAGGAGCTGTTCGGCGCGTCCGCGGCGGAACTCGAGAACCGCTCGTTCGGCGACCTGCTCGTGAGCCCGGAACGCCCCGGCGAGTCGCTGCCGACCCAGGCGGGCACGCTGCGCGCGGTGGCTCGGCGGCCCGACGGGGCGACGGTGCCGGTGGAGGCGTCGCTCGGCGTGGCGGACGACGGCGAGGTGACCTTGTTCACCGCGATCGTGCGCGACGTCCGCGAGCGAGACGAGTCCGAGCAGCGCATCCGCGCCTTCGCGGAGGGACTCGAGCTCACGAACCGTCGGCTCGAGGAGGTCAACGCGCAGCTCGAGGAGGCCTCGCGCCTCAAGACCGAGTTCCTGGCGAACACGTCGCACGAGCTGCGCACGCCGCTGAACGGCATGATCGGATTCCTGCAGCTGGTGCTCGACGGGTTGTGCGACTCGCCCGAGGAGGAACGGGACTTCCTCCGGCAGGCGCTGCAGTGCTCGCGCCACCTGCTCGGGTTGATCAACGACGTGCTCGACATCGCCAAGATCGAATCGGGCAAGCTGACCCTGGAAGTGGGGCCGCTCGACCTGAAGAACCTGTTCGACGAGGCGCACACGATCACGCACGTGCAGGCCGGGCAGCGCGGCCTCGACCTGAAGTTCGTGAACGAGGTGGGCCCCGGGGTGCGGGCCCGCGGCGACTTCGCGAAGGCCAAGCAGGTGCTGGTGAACTTGATCGGCAACAGCCTCAAGTTCACGCCGACGGGTTCCATCGTGGTGCGTGCGCGCTCGCGGCAGGAGCTGGGGCACGTGATCATCGAAGTCGAGGACACCGGCATCGGCATTCCGCTCGACCGCCAGCGCGTCATCTTCGAGAAGTTCGTCCAGGCCGACGGCAGCACCACGCGGAAGTACGGCGGCACCGGGCTGGGGCTGGCGATCACGAAGAGCCTCGTGGAGCTGATGGGCGGCATCATCGGCGTGCAGAGCGAAGGCGAAGGCCGCGGCACGCGCGTGTACTTCTCGCTGCCGGTGTGGCGCGACGACGAGATGGACGCCCCGGACGACGCCCGCCCCGCGCTGTCGGAGCTGCCGCAGGGACCCGCGACCGGCGCGCTGGCGCTGGTGGTGGAGGACGACCCGGTGTTCCGGCGCTTCCTCGTGACGGTGCTGAACCAGAGCGGCTGGCGCACGCTCGAGGCCGACGACGCCGAGAAGGGCTGGGTGCTCGTGCGGCGCCACCTGCCGGCGGTGGTCGTGCTCGACTATGCGCTGTCGTGCGGCGACAACGCCGGGCTCCGGACCGGCTGGGACCTGGCGCAGCGCATGACGGGCGATCCGCGGACGCGCCACGTGCCGGTGGTGTTCGTGACCGGATTCGACGGCGAGGTGGTGCAGCGGATTCGCGAGACGGCGTTCGCGCGCAAGCCGGAGCACCTGCGCAAGCCCGTCGAGGCGCGCGATCTCGTGGCGAAGCTCGAGTCGATGGCCTCGGAAGTGCGCGACCGCGTGGTGCGCGTGCTGGTGGCCGACGACGACCCGACGGTGCACACGTACGTGGGCAAGGTGCTGCCGGCCGACCGGTTCCACGTGGAGTTCGCGCACGACGGGGAGGAGTGCCTGCACCTGCTGCGGACGCGCGGCAGTTCGTACGACGCGCTGGTGCTGGACCTGATGATGCCGCGCGTCAGCGGCTACGACGTGCTGCGCGAGATGACACTCGTCGGCGTGGCCCGTGACCTGCCCGTGCTGGTGCTCACGAACTTCGCCGAGCCGCGCAACGAGGAAGAGGCGCGGCTGCTCCGCCAGGGCGTGATCATCGAGGTCGTGGCGAAGACCGAGGTGCACGCGCGGCCGCAGCGGCTCGCCGAGGTGCTCGACGCGCACCTGCACTCCCTCGGGGAGCGCGGCGAGGACGACGAGTCCCGGGAGGCCGCATGAGGCGCGTGTTCGTGCTCGAGGACGATCCGCACAACGCCACGCTGTTCCGCAAGCTGCTCGAGAAGCGCGGTGGCTGCGAGGTGATCGTGTCCGAGGACCCGGCCGCGCTGCTCGCCGAAGCGCGGGCCGGGCGCGTCGACCTCGCCCTGCTCGACGTGTCGCTCGGCAACTCGAGCCTGGACGGCCAGGCGGTGAACGGCGTGGACGTCTGCCGTGCGTTGCGCGCGGACCCGGCTTCCGCGCACGTCCCCGTGATTCTCGCCACCGCGCACGCGCTGCGCGGCGACGAAGGGCGGCTGCTCGCCGAGAGCGGCGCCGATGCCTACGTTTCGAAGCCGATTGTCGACCACCAGGAGTTCGTTCGTCGTGCCCTCGGACTCATGGAGAACGCAGCATGAAACCCACATCCGAGGTCCGCATCCTGCTCGTGGAGGACGACCCGTTCTTCCAGCGGGTCCTTCACAAGCGCCTGGCCGCCGACGGCTACCAGGTGCTCACCGCGTCCGACGGGCGGGAGGGCATGAAGGCCATCGTGGCCTTCGAGCCCGACCTGGTGCTTTCCGACTGGATGATGCCGCAGGTGGACGGGCTGGAGCTGTGCCAGGCCGTGAAGACCGGCCTGCGCGAAGCCGCCCCGTACTTCATCCTGCTGACGGCGAAGGGCGAGATCAGCGACAAGCTGCTGGCGCTCGAGACGGGGGCGGACGACTACCTCGTGAAGCCCTGCGACCAGGGCGAGCTCATGGCGCGCATCCGCGCCGGCCTGCGTATCGTGGAGTTGACGAAGGAACTCCGCGCCACGATCCGGCGGCTGCAGGAGGCGAACGCGGCGCTCGAGGCTGCTCGTCCCGAGGAATTGCCCGTGCGCGTGAGGAACTCGATCGACCGCGCGGCCTGACCGCGGCCGGGGCGCCTGCCGCCCCGGACCGGGCCAAGGGCCCGGACTTCACCTCGCCGCGCGCGGCGGTTAGCCTGCGCGGTCCGGACGAGGAGGGAGACCGCATGGACGTGCTGCTGCTGGGGGGGACGGGGCTGCTGGGCGAGCCTGCCGCGCGGGCACTGCTCGCCGCCGGACACGCCGTCACCGTGCTCTCGCGGGGCCGCCGCGGTTGGCCGGCGGGCGTGCAGAGGATCGAGGCCGACCGTCGCGACACCGACTCGCTCGCCGCCGCGCTCGCGGAGCGCCGCTTCGACCTGACGGTGGACTTCCTCGCGTACGACGCCGCCGACGTCGAGAGACTGATGCTCGTGCCGCACGCCGCGCTGGGCCGGCTGGTGACGATCTCGACCGGCCAGGTCTACCTGGTCACGCGCGACCCGCGCCCGCCGTTCCGCGAATCCGACGCGGACGCCCCGCTGATGGACGAGCCCGAGGCGGGCACGCGCGCGTGGCACAACTGGGTGTACGGCATGGGCAAGCGGCGCGTGGAATCCGCGATCGCGACGCTGCGTCAGACGCATCGCGTGCGCGCGATGACGCTGCGGCTGCCGGTGGTGCAGGGCGCGGGCGACCGTACGGGCCGGTTGTGGGCGTACGTCGAGCGCTTGCGCGACGGCGGGCCCGTGCTGGTGCCGGGGTCGCTCGATCAGCCGCTGCGGTTCGTGTGGGCGGAGGACGTCGCCCGCCTGCTCGTGCGGCTCGCCTCCGACTGGCCGGTGGGCGTGCCGGTCGTGAACGTGGCCCAGCCCGACGCGATCACGGTGCGCGAGTTCCTGCAGGCCCTGGCGCGCGAACTCGGCGTGCGGGCGACGGTCTGCGAGTGCACCGAGGACGACCTGCTCGCGGCCGGGCTCGACGCGAACGCGTCACCCTACGTGGGCCGCTGGTGCTCCGTACCCGACCCCGCGTTGCTTCGCGAGGCGCTGGCGTTCGAGGCCTCGCCGTTCTCGACGTGGCTGCCCGCGGTCGTGAGGGCGCTCGACGAGCGCGGTGGGCCATCGAACTCCGGCTACGACCGCCGCCCGGCGGAGCTGGCGCTGGCGTTATCCCGGACGACATCCGAATTGGCGTAACGGAAGTGCGGCGGGAGCCCGTTGTGTAAGCTCCGTCCAAGCTTTTCGTTGATCTGCGACCGCCCGTTCGGGCAGGGTTCGCGAAACATCTCGCAGACCCCCTATGCCCAACGACCACTCGCTCAAGGGACCCGTCCCCCCTGCCTTGCGAGCATGGCCAGGACTGCCTCCGGGCGCCCTGGCCGGCCCGATCGTCCTCGCGGAGCCGCCGCTTCCATGCGAGGACGGGTTCATGACGCCCGCCGCTCCGGCCGAGGTTCCCGCGCGGGAAATGCGTGTGCTCGTGGAAGTGTCGCGAGCCCTCACCCTGTCCGACGAGCTGCGTCCGTCGCTCGCCCGGGCGCTCGACTACCTGCGCCTGGGAACCGGTGCGCAGGTGTGCTCGATCTGGCTCAAGAGCGCCGATGGTGGCAACGAGCGCGTGGCGCGCGCGGGGATGAGCGACGAGTACCTGCGCGAGTTCGATCGCGCCGGCGGTCCGCGCGCGGTGACGGAGATCCTGCGCGGCTTCGACTCGGTCCGCATCGTCGGCCCGTCCGAGCTCGTCCAGGAATCGGGTGGCGGCTTTCGCGCGTTGTACTCCGTGCTGAACCTGCGCTCGGTGTGTCTCGTGCCGCTCGTCACGCCCCGTTACTTCGTGGGGGCGCTGATCCTGGGTCACGTCACGGAGGGCTGGTTCGAGCGTCACGCGATCGAGTTCTACCGGTCCGTCGGGGAGATCCTCGGCAACGCGATCGACAACGCCCGGTTGTTCGAGGAACTCCGCCGCTCCGAGGACCGCCATGCCGGGTTGCTGCGGTCGGCGCAGGACGGCATCGGCTGCCTCGACGCGCGCGGGCGATTCCGCGAGGCGAACCCCGCGATCGAGCGGCTGCTGGGCCGCACGCGCGACCAGCTCGTCGGCCGCCGCCTGCTCGAGTTCGTCCCGCGTGATCAGCGCGCGTCGCTGCGTCGGGTGTTCGAAGGCCCGGCGCCACCGAGTGCTCGCCTGGCCCAGCTGGGCCTCGAGTTGCGCAACGCCGCGGGGGAGCGCGTGCCCATCGTGGTCAACGCGAGCCCGCTGCGCGACGCGCGTGGCGACATCGCGGGCACGGTGTTCGTGCTCCAGGACGAGCGCGAGCGACTGTCCACGGAGCGTCGCGCGCGCGCCGCGCTGCGCACGCTGGAGACGATGCTGCAGCACCTCGCGGAAGGCGTCGCGCTGGTGGACGGCGTCGCGGAGCGCATCGTCAGCTGCAATGCGGCGTTCGCGCGCTTCGTGGGCGGTGCGGGCCGCAGCCTCGAGGGCGTGGCACTGGCCGACGTGTTCCCGCAGTACGACAGCAGCGGTGCGTCCGCGCTCGTGCGCGCCGCCGCGCAGGGCGGCTCCAACCGGACGGCGACGGACCTGTCGTTGTCGCCGCGCGGTCGCGAGCGGGAGTTCTGGAGCCTGACGGCGGCGCCGCTTTCCTCGGACGGCGACGGCCGCCGCCTGCTGCTGCTGACCGTGGCGGACACGACGTCGCGACGGGAGCTCGACGAGCGCGTGCGTCAGTCGCAGAAGCTGGCCGCGGTCGGCACGCTGGCCGGAGGCATCGCGCACGAGTACAACAACCTGCTCACCGCGATCCTCGGCCAGGTCAGCATCGCGCTCGCGGACCTGCCCGCCGACCACCCGCTGATCCCCGGACTGCGCGACGTGGAGTCGGCGTCGCTGCGGGCGGCCGAGCTGACGCAGCAGCTGCTGGGCTTCGGGCGTCGGGCGCCGGTCGAACCGCGGCCGATGCCGGTGCGGCCCGTCGTGGAGAGCCTCGTGCCGCTGCTGCAGCGCACGTTCGATCCGCGCGTCGTGATCCGCACCGAGTTCGCCCACGACCTGTGGGACGCCGCACTCGATCCCGCCCGGTTCGGCGAGGCCGTGATGCACCTGTGCCTGAACGCGCGCGATGCCATGGCGGGCGGCGGCGAACTGGTGATCTCGGTCGTGAACGTGCGCCTGGAGCCGCGGCCCGGCGCGCCGGCGGGAGACTTCCTGCAGCTGGACGTCCGCGACACCGGCGCCGGCATGCCCCCCGAAGTGCTGGCCCGCATGTACGAGCCCTTCTACACCACGAAGGGCGCCGAAGGCGGCACCGGTCTCGGGCTGGCCTCCGTGCACGGAATCGTCGAGCAGCACCACGGCTGGATCGAGTGCGAGAGCGCGCCGGGGCGCGGTACGCGCTTCTCGGTGTACGTGCCTCGGGCGGTGGGGCGAACGCCGGCGCCCCCCTCGGAGCTGCCGGCGACGGTGATGGTGGTGGACGAAGAGCCGTCGGTGCGCAGCCTCGCCCGGCTCGTGCTGGAGCGGCGCGGGTACCGCGTCGTGGCGGCCGCCGACGGCGTCGAGGCGCTGGGGCGGATCGAGGCGGGGGAGCGCCCCGACCTGGTCCTGCTCGACCTGACCATGCCCAAGCTGTCGGGCGCCGACACCCTGAGGCGCCTGCGGGCGGCCTCGCCCGACGTCCGGGTGGTGCTGACGACGGGCTACGGGGCCGCCTCGGCGCTCGAGTCGGGGCAGCTCGCCGACGCGTTCCTGCCCAAGCCCTTCACGCCCGATCGGCTGGCGGAGATCGTGCGGGAGGTTCTCCAGCTTCGCCGCTGAGCAGCCGATACCGGGCCCGTCGCTTGACCGACTCCCGCCCGAACCCCTACATTCTTGCGCCCCAAAGTATCGGCGGCCGGCCCAGCCCGGCGCCCGCAAGTCGTTCCTCGGTAGCTCAATGGTAGAGCATCCGGCTGTTAACCGGAGGGTTGTAGGTTCGAATCCTACCCGAGGAGCCAGTCTTCGAGAGCCCCCGCGACCCCGCGTCGCGGGGGCTTTCTCGTTCCGGGGGGGCCGGGAGGCCCGAGGGCTCAGCGGCCGGCCCGTCGGCGTCCGCCCGCGGCACGGCTCCCGGCGCGTGGGGGCCGGCCGGCCCGTGCCGGACGGCGTGCCGCGGGCGGTTCCGCGAGCACGCGCGCTCGCAGGTCCGCGGGGAGCTTCTCCACGGCGTAGCGGAGGGCTTCGCGGGTCATCCGCTCGCGGTGTTCGGCGAGGAACGCCGGCACGCGGGGCGGATCGGTGAGCGACACCTCGCGCAGGACCCAGCCGGCGCCCAGTTGCGCGAACCGCTCGGGGTTCCGCACCACGTTCGCCGCAACGACCAGGATCTCGTCGGTGAACTCGCCGTGCCGCGCCTCGTTCGCCCACGCCACCGCCGACGCCCGCTGGCGCCAGGCGTTGCGGTTCCGGCTCCAGCGCAGCAGGACCCGCCGGGCGGCCGGATCGCGCACGATCATCGGCCGCAGCACGTGTCCCGAGAGGTCGTCGCAGGTGGCCCAGTCGTGGACGGCGCGATCGAACACGGGCGCGAGCGTGTCGAGAAAGCGCCCGGGCAGCCGCCGCGCCAGCCGGGCCAGCAGCGCCACTCCGATCTGCTTCTCCTCGAAGTACGGCGCCTCGAGCAACGCGAACGCCTCGGACGTCACCGCGGCGTCGCCCCGCGGTGCGATTCCGGGCCACAGCCGGCGGGCGAGGGCCCTCACCTCGGGTGCGCGGACGCCGTGGAACCCCACCGCGCCCTTGAAGTAGGCCTCGTGGCCCTCGCGGACGTCGGCCCGCGACGCGGCGAGGAGCGCCGCGCGCACGCGGCGGGCGAACGACTCCGGCATGGAACCTCCCGTGAGCGCGCGCCGCCACGGCGCGGCGCGCGTCCACGGCGGAGCTTACGCACGGCCCGGGTTCGCCCGCACGCCGGGGTCGACCGCATCGCCGGGGGCGGGTCCCTCCGGCGCGCCCGCGGGCGCCGGCGTTCCGCCGCCACCCCGCGTGACGAGCAGCGATGCGATCACGGCGCCGCCCAGCAGCACGGCGATCACGCCCAGCGACAACCCGATCGGCACCTTGTAGAACTCGCTCACCAGCATCTTGCCCGCGACGAAGATCAGCACGAGCGCGAGTCCCACCTTCAGGTAGCGCAGCCGGTGCACGACGCCCGACAGGCAGAAGTAGAGCGCGCGCAGCCCGAGGATGGCGAAGATGTTCGACGTGAACACGATGAACGGGTCGCGCGTGACGGCGAAGATGGCCGGGATCGAGTCCACGGCGAACACGAGATCCGTGATCTCGATCAGCACGAGCACCATCAGCAGCGGCGTCGCCAGGCGGCGGCCGTTCTCCACGGCCCAGAACCGCTGGCCGTGGTAGCGGGGTGTGCTGGGGACGAACTTCTGGAACAGCCGGAACAGGGGATTGTGCTCCGGGCGCTCCTGCTTGCCGCCCGCGAGGAGCAGCTTCACGCCGGTCAGCAGCAGGATGCCGCCGAAGACGTAGATCACCCAGTGGAACGCCTCGAGCGCGGCCGCGCCGGCGAAGATGAAGATCGCGCGCATCACGAGCGCCCCGAGCACGCCCCAGAACAGCACGCGGTGCTGGTACTGGGCCGGCACGCCGAACGCGCCGAAGACCACCAGGAACACGAACACGTTGTCCACCGACAGGGCCTTCTCGATGAGGTAACCCGTCAGGAACTCCATGCCCTTCTGCGGGCCGAACATCATGGCCACGCCCGCGTTGAACGCGAGCGCGAGCGCGATCCAGAACACGCTCCAGAGCGCCGCTTCCCGGAACTTCACCTCGTGAGCCTTGCGGTGGAAGACACCCAGGTCCAGGCCCAGCAGGATCAGTACGAAGGCGATGAAGCCGCCCCACAGCAGGGGCGAGCCGATGCTCTCGGTCATGGAACTCCTCGTCGAAGATGGCCGGGACAGCACGATGGCGGGCGGCGTCGGGGGGGCCTGCAGGGGCCCGCCGCCCGCACGGAAGATCGGCGATCCGGCGGGCACGAAAAAATAGATAAACAGGGCGTGAGCCATTTGGAATCCCGATGTATCGTGGCGGTGTCGCCCCCTGACCCTTCTCTCCGCCCCGCGGCGGCCGGTCCGCCGGCTCCGCGGAGGATTCGAGGCCGTTCGCAAGGAGCGCTTCCGATGAACGTTCGATTCGTCGCCGCACTGTCGGCGCTCGTGGCCGTGGCGGCCGGCGCGTTCGGCGCGCACGGCCTGCGCGGTCAGCTCACCCCCGACCTGCTCGCCGTGTTCGAGACCGGGGCGCGCTACCAGATGTTCCACGCGCTCGCGATGCTCGGCATCGGCGTGTGGCGCGAACAGCGCCCGGCCGCCGGGCTCGTGCCGGCGGCGTGGGCGTTCGCGCTGGGCACGCTGCTCTTCAGCGGCAGCCTCTACGCGCTCGCGCGGACCGGCGTGCGCACGTGGGGCGCGGTCACGCCGCTCGGCGGCGTCGCGTTCCTCGTCGGCTGGGCGATGGTGGCGCGGGCCGCGCTCGCTCCGCGGTGAGCCCGCGGACGCACCGATGCGGCCCCGGCCGCGTCAGGGGCCCGGTTGCTCGCCGCCGTACTCCGTCGCGATCAGCAGTTCGCGCACCACGTCCAGGTCATCCGACCACTGCGTGCCGATCGTCTCGTCCTCGATGATCGCTCCGCATCCGCGACCCCGCAGGAAGTGGTTCAGCAGCGCCCGCGCGGTGGCGGCGTCGTCGAACACCTGGCCCACGCGCGTGGCGCGCGCGGCCTGCTCGGCGAACCGGTGCAGCCGCTCGGTGGCCGCGTCCATGCCTTCCAGGTAGAAGCCCATCACCGCGGCGTAGCGCGTGGGCAGCTGGCCCGGGTGCAGGTCCCAGCCCTGGTAGTACGCCTCGCGCAGCGTGCGGCGCACGTCGTCGTAGTGCGCGCGCATCGCGCCGTGCACGGCACGTCGGTTGGCCTCGTGCTGCGCCGGCGTCAGCGTCGCCCCGTCGGCCGCGCGGTGCAGCGGCACCGGCATCAACGTGACGGCGCCGTCGGACAGCGACACCCCCGTGCCCGCGAGCGCCACCTGCATGATCTGTCGCGCGTTCGCGCACGCCGGGTGTTCGGGCGCCTGGTAGAGCGCGGTCACGTTGACCGACGCGGTGTAGTCGTAGACGCCGAGGTGCGCGCCGCGACAGCGGCCGCCCGCCGCGGCCACGAGGGCGCGCAGCGGCACGCGCCCGTCGGGTCCGATCACGCTCTGCGGCGTCTCCACCATGATCTCGCAGCGCAACGTGCCGTCGGCCAGCCCGTGCGTGCGCTCGAGGTGCGCGAGCAGAGCCGCGAACGTCTCGACCTGCTCGGGCACGGTCACCTTGGGCAGCGTGACCACGAAGTTCTCCGGCAGCCGCCCGCCCGTGCGGCCGAGCAGCGCGTGCACCACGCGCTCCAGCGTGCGCACGCCGCGTGCGCGCAGTTCTTCGGTGAAGGGCTTGATGCGGATCCCGACGAACGGCGGCAGCGTGCCGCGCTCCATTCCGAGCACGAGCTGTTCGACGCACGCGTCGGCGTGAGCGTCTTCCTCGGCGTCGGGACGCAGCCCGTAGCCATCCTCGAAGTCCACGCGGAAGTCCTCGACCGGCTCGCGCTCGAGCTTCGCGCGCGTGCGCGCGTACACCTCGCGCGCGAGCCACGCGTCGCGGTGCACGCGTCGAGCCTCGGCGCCCGCGGCCTCGAGTTGCTGCTCGACGCTCGCGCGCTCGCCCGGCAGCGCCGGCAGCCGGTCGGCGCCGGGCAGGCCCACGGCGCGCGCGAACCCGACCCAGTCCGGCGTCCACTCGTCGAGGTGGCGCAGCGCCGAGGCGCCGAGCTTGGCGGCGATCTCGTGCGAGAACAGGTGGGCGCCGCCGTAGACGGTGTGCACGGGCTGGCGACCGGTCGGATCGCCGGGGTAGGCTGCCGCGAACTCGCGATTGGCGTGGGACAGCCGCGCAAATCGCGCGCGCAGATCGTCGGTGTCGAACAGGCCGGTCATGCCGTCTCCAGGGTCGAGGTGGGCCCGGGAATGTAGCGGCGCGCTCCGGCACGCGAAAGGGGAAGCGCGGATGAGCCGTCGGGGTCTGGTGTGGAGCCGAGCCGTGGTGGAGCGCAACTGGGCCCTGCTGCCCCCCGAGGGCGTCGCCGAGAGCGTGCTGCCCGAGTGGACGCAGACCGTGACGAAGATCCTCGCCGCGCCGGCCATGGGCGCGGGCTTCGCGCAGTACGACCTCACGCTCGCGGCGGGCGGCGGCACGCAGCAGACGCTCGACGAGGGCGTCGAAGCGTTCTTCTTCGTGCACGCCGGCAGCGTACGCATCGACGCGAACGGCGCCGGACGCCGGCTCGAGGCGGGCGGGTTCGCGTATCTGCGTCCCGGCTCGCGCTT
>JBGAMH010000250.1:0-6944 GCA_044223135.1 Candidatus Eiseniibacteriota bacterium
CGGTCAGCGCCGCGACGTCGGCCGTATCGGGCAGCGCCGCGACCACGAACGTCTCGCGGCCCGCCGGGCCCTCGAACGCCCAGCGCGTCCCGGACTTCGGGTCGGGCAGCCGCACGTCGCCCGCCGGGCGCAGCCGCAGCGGTTCGCCCTCGGCCGGGTGGAGCCGCGCGACGCCGCCGCTCGCGTCGAGCAGGAACACGGCGGGCGCGGCCGGCGTGGCCAGCCGGAAGCGCAGCACGAACGCGTCGCCCGAGCGCCACGCGCGCGGCGCGCCGCCGCGCATCTCGGCGGCGGGCTCGATCGCGAGCGCCGCCAGGGCGGGGGTGCGCGCGGGGGCGCCCGCGGACGGCGCGGGTGAAGGCGGCGGCGGCACCACCGCACCGCGGGGCCAGAACGCGATCGCGATCACCGCCGCGGCCGCGGCCATCGCCGGCACCAGCCACACGCGCCGCGGCGTGCGCCGCGCCGGCCGCAGCGGGAGCACGTCGTGCACCGCGACCCCGGCGCGCTGGAGCAGCGCGTGGCGGGCCGCAGCCTCGCCGGCGCGGCCCGCCGCGTCCAGCGGCAGCTCCGGCCAGCGCTCGAGCTCGGGCAGTTCGCCGCGCGGCCGCGCTCGCCGTTCGCGTTCGAGCAGCGCGTCCCGCAGCGCCCGCAGTTCCGGCGAGCGGGCCAGCTCGGCGTCGATCTCGGCCCGCGCGTCGTCGTCGAGGTGCTCGTACCCGAGCACCTGCTCGATGCGCGTCCGTGGCGTCTCGCTCATGCCGTCCTCCTCGCCCCAAAGACGGGCGTGCGCCCCGCGGAGTTACGCACCGTCGCCGCCCTCGGCGGGCCACAGCCCCCAGCGCTGCGCCAGGCAGCGCCGCAGTGCGATGCGGCCACGCAGGATCCACACGCGCACGCTGTTGAGCGGCGCCCCGATCGCCTCGGCGATCGCCTGGTAGGCCAGCTCCTCCTGCAGCAGCAGCCGCAGGGAACGGCGCTGCTCCAGGTGGGGAATCCGCTCGAGGCAGTCCTCCACCGCGGCGGCCACCTGCACGCGTTCGAACTCGTCGCTCGCGTCGCCCGGGGCGCCGTACTCGGCGAGGTCCGGCGCCGTGTCGGCGTCGGCCGAGGCTTCGCGGCGCAGCCGCGTCAGCGCGCGACGGCGCTCGTCGAGCAGCCGGAAGTAGACGCGCTTGCGGAACCACGCCCAGAAGCTGCCGGGGCGACGGTACTCGAAGCGGCCGCGCTTCAGGTCGTCGAGGATGCCGAGCAGCGCGTTGCTGGACCAGTCGCGGCGCTCGTCGGCGTCGCGCGTGACGCGGCAGGCGAGGCACCACGCCGGGTGGTGCGTGCGCTCGAGGAAGCGCCGCACCGCAGCGGTGTCGCCGGCGAGCAGGCCGTCGACGAGCGCGCGCTCGTCGAGCGCGGCATCGGCGGGCGACGCGTCGAGCTCGGCCATGACGTGCACGCTTTCGGGCCAGCCGCGCCGGCGGCGCGTCAGCCCTTCGCCGCCGTGGGGTTCTCGCCCGCGCGGCCGGCGCTGAAGTACGCCCCCTTCAGGCGCTTCATCACGTCGGCGCGGCGGTCGTAGAGCCGCTTGCGCGTGCGCGGCGCGTGCTTCGCGAGCGCGTACGCCGTCAGCAGCGGCAGGCCGATCGTGGAGTCGGTGTAGCAGATCACCGTGCCCGGCAGCTGGTCGGGATCGATCTTGCCCCAGCTCACGGCCTCGGCCGGCGTGGCGCCCGAGAGTCCGCCCGTGTCGGGGCGCGCGTCGGTCACGGCGAGGAAGTAGTCGTGGCCCTTCTCGGCGATGCCGAGCACTTCCTGGATCTGCGGCTCGGTCTGGAGCAGGAAGTTCTTCGGGCTGCCGCCGCCCAGGATCCACACCGCGCTCTTGCCGCCCGACGACTTCGCGTCCCACACGATGCCGGCGGTCTCGTTGACGTCGGCGTTCACGTCGATCAGGCACTGGTTGCCCTCGAGCGCCTTCGCCGCCACGTTCATGCCGATGCTGGAGTCGCCCGGCGACGACGTGTAGATGGGCACGCCGAACTCCCACGCCGCCGCGAGCAGCGAGTGCGACTTCAGGCCCAGCGCCTGTTCGCGTGCGCGCAGGTACTTGCCGCACAGGTGGTGGAACTCGGCGCTGCTCATGGTGCGCTGGAACTCGGGGCCCGA
Source organism: Candidatus Eiseniibacteriota bacterium (assembly GCA_044223135.1). Taxonomy (GTDB): domain Bacteria; phylum Eisenbacteria; class RBG-16-71-46; order RBG-16-71-46; family RBG-16-71-46; genus JBGAMH01. Next base: position 2,161 of record JBGAMH010000250.1, read on the forward strand.
GATCACCTCGCGGAAGAACGCGTCGGTGTTCAGCAGCACCTCGTAGTCGAAGAAGATGTCGTAGATGCGCACGACGCCCTTGTCGCGCAGCTCCACGTCGTCCACGGCGAACGTGCCCTGGTGCATCGCCAGGCCCAGGCCGAAATGGGCGTCGTGGTACAGGTTCGCGCCCGTCGACACGATCCAGTCGACGAAGCCCGCCTCCATCAGCGGGATGATCGCGCTCATGCCGAGCCCGGCGGGCGTCAGGGCGCCGGTCACGCTCAGCGCCACGGTGACGTCGTCCTTCAGCATGCGCTCGGTGAGCAGCCGTGCGCCCTCGCGCAGCCGCGCGCCGTTGTAGGCGCAGAACGCGTGGTCGATCAGCTCGGCGGCCGACTCGCGGCCGGTGATGGCGGGCGGAAGGATGCGCGGGCCGGACAGATAGCGGGCGGAGGGCTTCGGAGTCATGCGGCGGGCCTCGATCGTGCGGGGGGCGGAGTGCGAACGGCCCGCAGCATAGCGAGCACGCGCGAGGCTGAGAAGGGCGCGGAGCGGCCGCGCCGCGCCGGTCAGCGCGTGCGGGCGGCGATCGGCGTGGTGAGCGCGGCGGCCGCGTTCAGCATGCCGGCGCCGAGGCGGTTCCGCTGCGCGTCGCTCGCGCCCGTGATCGGCGTGGCCGTGGCCGAGAGCTGGTCCACGATGTCGCGCGTCGTCCACGCGGGGTGCGCCGCACGCAGAAGGGCAGCTGCCCCGGCCACGAGCGGCGTGCTCATCGACGAGCCGCTCCACAGCCGGTAGCCGCCGCCCGGGTACGCGCTGCGCAGCGCCACGCCCGGCGCCGACAGCGCCACGTAGCCCGCGAACGACGTGAACGCGGCCGGGTGCGCGGCGGTGTCGCACGCGGCGATCGCGTGGGCCTTGCTCGAGCGGGCGGGGAACTCCTGCGGCTGCTCGGCGCCCCAGTTGCCCGCCGACGCGAACACGGCCACGCCCTGCGACTCGGCGGCCTCGAGCGCGTTCTGGATCGCGTCGCTCGACTTGAGCGAGCCCAGGCTCAGGTTGATCACCGTCGCGCCGTTCGCCACCGCCCAGCGGACGCCCGCGGCCACCTTCTGCACGTCGCCGCGGCCGTCGGCGTCGAGCACGCGCACCGGCAGCAGCTGCGCGTCCGGCGCGACCAGCGCCACGAGCCCGGCCACGTGCGTGCCGTGCCCCCACGCTTCGTCCACGTGCCCGTCGGCATCGTCGTCGAGGCCGTTCGTCACGTCGGTGGGGTCGGCGTCGTCCGACACGAAGTCGCGCCCGGACAGGAGCCGTCCCGTGAACGCCGGGTGCGCCGGATCGATGCCGGTGTCGAGCACCGCCACGATCACGCCCGCGCCCGTGCTCACGCCGTGCGCGGCGGCCAGCCCGATCGCGCGGCCGGCGGACTGCTCGGCGTAGGTCTGCGGCGTGCCGGAGCCGTCGTCGAACGCGAAGCTCTGCTGGCGCGACTCGGCGGGCTCGAACGAGCCGTTCTCCTCGCACGTCACCACGCGCGAGTCGCCGCGCACCATCGCCATGAACACGGCGGAGGTCGTGTTCGACGGTGGCGCGAGCGTCACGGTGCGTTCGTCGGCGTCCCAGTCGAGCACGGTCGCCCCGAAGTCCGAGGCGAGCGCCGCCGGATCGGCACCCGGCGCGAGCGTGAGCACGACCTGCCCGGCGATCACGTCGGTGCCGAACGCGGGCGGCGTCGGCGCGGGGGCGGTCGGACCGTCCTTGCCGCAGCCGGCGGCGAGCAGGAGACACGCGGCGAGCGCGAGCGCTCGCGGCAGCATGCTGTCGTGCATGGTCACCGCCCGCGACGGAGGATCTGGCCAGGTCCCGCGTCGGTCTCGACGCTCTGCATGTCGGGGCGCACCGCGGCCGCCAGGTCGAGCATGCCGGCGCCGAGCCTGTTGCGCATGGGCTGCGGCACGTTCTGCAGCGGCCGCACCGATTCTTCGAGCCGCGTCATCACGTCCATCGTGGTCCACGTGGGGTGCAGGCCCAGCAGCACGGCGGCGGCGCCCGACACGAGCGGCGCCGACATCGACGTGCCGCTCCACAGGCGCCAGCCGCCGCCCGGGAACGCGCTGCGCACGCCGACGCCCGGCGCGGACAGCTGCACGTAGCGCGCGTACGAGGTGAACGAGGCGGGTTCGGCGTTCGCGTTGCACGCGGCGATCGCGATGGCGTGGCTCGAGCGCGCGGGGAACTCCTGCGGCTGCTCGAGGCCCCAGTTGCCGGCGGACGCCACCAGCACGACGCCGGCGTTCTCGGCTTCCTCCATGGCGTCCTGCACCGCGTCGCTCGCCTTGAGCGAGCCGAGGCTCATGTTGATGACCTTCGCGCCGTGCGCGACGGCCCAGCGGATGCCGGCGGCCACGCACAGGATGTCGCCCCGGCCGTCGGAATCGAGCGCGCGCACGATCAGCAGCTTCGCCTCGGGAGCGGCCAGCGCCACGAGGCCGGCCACGTGCGTGCCGTGGCCGTAGGCTTCGTCGATGTGGCCGTCGCCGTCGTTGTCGAGCCCGTCGGTCTCCTCGCTGGCGTCGTAGTCGGCGCCCACGAGGTCGTAGTCGCCCACCACGCGGCCCGCGAGCGCGGGGTGCGTGAGGTCGGCGCCCGTGTCGAGGATCGCCACGCGCACGCCGTGTCCGCCGCCCACCGCGTGCGCCGCGTCGAGGCCCAGCGCTTCGGCGGTCGGCTGCTCGAGGAACGTCTGCGAGGAGCCGAGGCCGTCGTCGAACGCGAAGCTCTGCTGGCGCGTCTCGGCGGACTCGAGCAGCGAGTTCTGCTCGGAGGTGATCACGCGCGGGTCACCGGCGAGCACCTGCGCGAAGTCCAGCGCGGTCTGCCCGGTCGGCGGCCGGTACGCCGCCTGGCGCTCGTACACCTCGCCGCCCACGAGCGTGGCGCCGTAGTCGGTGGCGATCGCGAACCCGTCGACGCCGGGCTGCAGCGTGACCACGACTTCGCTGTCGACTTCGCCGCCGCCGTAGCGCGCGGGCTGGGCGCCCTCGCGGATCGGCCTCGCACCCGCGCTCGCGCCGGCGGGCGCGGTCGGCAGCTGGCGCGAGCACGCTCCCGCGGCGAGCAGCAGCGCGAGCGCACCCGTGCACAGGACGAGTCGGCGGACGAGGGTGGCGGGAACGAGCGTCAAGAGAGCCTCCGGAACGGCTGGGAGTCTATCGCAGGCGATGTGTGTTTGGACGTGTAATCAAGGGGGGAGTCGGACAAAACTCTGCCCGTTCCCGGCTGGGTTTCGCGACCCAAAACCGCGCCGGGCCGCGATCGGGGCGTCGCACGGCGCCCGCCGGCGCCGGCCGGGCCCCAGGCGGCGGGCCCTCCCAGCACCACGAAGCCGGCCCACTCGTAGGGGTGCCGGCCCGTTTCGGCCCACGCGGCCTGCGCGGTCGCGAGCGCGGCCGGCAACGCATGCCCCGCGGCCAGAAGGGGATAGAGCGCCGCCATCAGTTCGGCGGTGACTTCGTCCTCGACGTCCCACTGCGTGGCCACGACGGCGCCCGCGCCCGCGAGCAGGAACGCCCGCGCGAGGCCGAACCACTCCTCGCCGGGCCGCACGAGCGCCCGCGCGGTGTGGCACGCCGACAGGGTCACGAACCGCGCGCCCAGCGAGAGCTCGGTGATCTCGCCGGCCAGCAGCCAGCGATCGTGCAGTCGCAGTCCCGAAGCGTGCGGCTCGTCGGCGCGCCAGCCGCCGTGGCCGGCGAAGTGGATCCACGACGCCTCGCCCGCCAGCGCGACGAACCGTTCGGCCGTGGCCTCGGCCCCCGCGAGCACGCGCGCGCCCGGGAACGCCCGCGCGACCGCTTCGACTTCGGCGCGCACGGCGGCGAGGTCGCCGGAGTCCGCGGCCACCAGCAGCGGCGCGCCCGTGGCCGGCAGGCCGGGACGCGTCAGTGCCAGCCGCAGGCCCGGCGCCACGAGCAGTTCGTGCGCCTGGCAGAGCGCGCGGCCGTCGGGGCGCGGCAGCGCCGCCCACGGCAGGCGGGCGAGCGCGCCCACGGGCGTGACCGCCAGCCGCGCCGGCGCGCCGCGCAGCAGCGGCCACACCGCGTGCGCGGCGATCTCGGCGAGTGCGCCCTGCAGCGCCGCGTCGGTGGAGCGCGCGTCGCCGCTCGCGTACGCCGCGCTGCGCAGCGAGAACAGCACGCGATGCGCGAGCTGCTGCAGCCGCGCCTCGGGCGCGAGCGCGCGCCGCGCGGCCAGTCCGCCGCGCTCGATCGCGATCGCGCCCAGCGCGCCGTCGTGCTCGAAGTAGTCCAGCAGCCGCGCGTCGGCGGGCAGCGCCCGGCGCACGGCGCGCGCGCGCAGCACGTGCGGCGCACGCGAGGCGAGGCGGCGATGCACACCCGCGGGCATCGATCCGGCGGGCGCTTCGGCGGGTTCCGCGCCGCGGCGCGCGCGCGCGCGCGCCTGCCGCACGGCGGCCCAGCGGCGCACGCTCGCCGGCAGCTCGCCGCCGCGACCGCCGCGCGCCACGGACTCGCCGAGCAGCGCGCGTCCGCGACCCGCTTCGAGCGCTTCGAGCGCCGCGTCGAGCCGGCCCTCGTTCAGTTCCAGCACGCCCAGCTCGCGATGCGGCCAGCCCCAATCGCCCCACAACGTGGCGCGCCACTCCTCGTCGAGGATGCGCGCGGCCAGGAGCTCCGACGTGCGCGCGGCGCGCTGCAGCAGCTTGCGCGCCTCGGCGATGCGCCCGCGCGAACGCGCCAGCGCCGCGCGAGCCGCCAGCTCCAGGTGCGCGCGCCGCG
>JBGAMH010000251.1:0-6861 GCA_044223135.1 Candidatus Eiseniibacteriota bacterium
GTTCTCCGGCATCCACGCGTGCGCACCGCGGCTGCTCGAGCTGGTCACCGAGCGCGGCGCGTTCCGCATCGTCGACCTGTGGCTGCGACTCGCGGCCGAGGGCCACGCGATCCGGCCGTGGGTGCCCGACGGCGGCGACTGGCTGGAGATCGGCAACCTCGAGCGGCTCGCCGCGGCGCGCGAGAAGCTGGAGCGCAACGCGATCGGCTGAGCCGGCGCGCGCGCCCCCTTCAGCGCGCGGGACCGTCCGCGAGCACGCCCTCCGCGGCCTCGATCGCCGGGCGCGTCCCGGCCAGCGCCACCACGTCGCCGGGCCGCAGCACCTCGTGCCCGTCGGGCACCAGCACGACCTCGTCGCCGCGCGAGATCGCCACGATCGTCGCGCCCGTGCGGCCGCGCAGCGCGATGTCCGACAGCCGCAGACCGGCGCACGGCGACGACGCCCCGATCGTCACCGGCGTCGGGTCGCCGAGCCCCGGCAGCAGGTCGTGCGCGCGCTGCAGCGGCGCCACACCGGCCGCCGCCTCCACCGCGCGCGGCTGGCGCCCGATCGCGGCCACGATGAGCTCGGCCGCCGCGCGCACGTGCCCCTGCAGGTCCGCGGCGGTGCGCCACACGATCGACCCGAAAACGAGCAGGCTCGCCGCCAGCACGCCGAGCCCCACGGCCGCGGGCAGGAACGGCTGCGTGATCGCCACGAGCGGAGCGCCCACCAGCAGCACGGTGCCCAGCTGCACGGCCACGGTCAGCGACCGCCGGGGCGCCGCCGCGAGATCGAGCTTGCGCGGCGCCGGGTCCGGGAACGCACGGCGCGACAGTGCTTCGCCGAGCACGCGGCCCGTGCGCACGATGCCGATCAGGAACGGTGCCGACGCCGCGACGGCGAGGCCCGCCAGCAGCGCCTGCGCCTGCTGCGCGGTCAGCGCGCTGCGCTCGGCCAGCCGCACGCCCCACGGGCCGGCGTACACCGCGGCCCCCACGCACAGGCCGCCGATCACGCACACGTCCAGGGCGAGGCCGCGGATCGCGATGCGCACGCGCTTCTGGTCCGCCGACGTCGCGGGGTGCGTGCGCGCGCTCTCGATCCACGTGCCGTAGAGCGCCGTGAACGTCTGCAGCGGGCGCGGCAGGCTGCGGTCGATCCACGCCGCGGCGGGATCGGCGAAGCGGATCAGCCACGGCGTCGAGAGCGTGGTGAGCGCCGACACGGCGACCATGATCGGGTACAGCGAGCGCGGCGTGGACTCGTTCGCCATGCCGGCGGCCGCGATGATGAACGAGAACTCCCCGATCTGCGCCAGGCTCATGCCGGTCTGGACGGCCGACTTCGTGCCGGCGCCGGTCAGGAACGTGGCCACCGACACGGCGCCCATCTTGCCCACCACGACCAGCGCCGTGAAGCCGAGCACCGCGAGCCAGTGCTGCGCCACCAGCGACGGCACGATCATCATGCCCACCGAGACGAAGAACACCGCCGCGAACACGTCGCGGATCGGTTCGACGAGCCGCTCCACGAGCGAGCCCTCGCCCGACTCCGACACGAACGACCCGGCGAGGAACGCGCCGAGCGCGACGGAGTATCCGATCTCGCGCACCAGCAGCGCCGTGGCGAAGCAGATGGCCACCGACACGATCAGCGTGATCTCGGAGCGGCCGAGCTTCACCACGAACCGCATCACGCGCGGCACCACGAGCATGCCGACCGTGAGCAGGCCCACGAGCACGGCCACCAGCCGCAGCACGGTCAGTCCGAGCGACGCGGCCGTGGACGCCCCGGGCGAGGCGGGCGTCAGCAGCGCGAGCAGCAGGATCGCGATCAGGTCCTCCACGATCAGGATGCCGAACACGAACCGCGTGAACGCGCCGCGCACCTTCTGGTCGGCGAGCGTCTTCACGATGATCGTGGTGCTCGAGATCGCCACCGCCGCGCCGGCGTACAGGCTCGCGAGCACCGGCCACCCCAGCACCCGGCCGGCGAGGTAGCCCAGCCACAGCATCACGCTGCTCTGCAGCACCGCCACGATCACCACGGGCCAGCCGGCCTGCGCGAGCCGGCGCAGGCTGAACTCCAGGCCGAGCGAGAACATGAGCAGGATCACGCCCAGCTCGGACAACGTGTGCACCACGCCCTCGTCGGCCACGAGCGGGATCGGCACGTGCGGCCCGATGATCAGCCCCGCCAGCATGTAGCCGAACACGACCGGCTGGCGCAGCCGTTCGAACACGACGGTGGTCACCGCCGCCACGCCCAGCACCAGGGCGAGGTTCGTCAGGAAGTCGTGGGAACCGAGCACGGTTCGACCTCCCTTCCCGCGCCCGGCGGCCCGGGCACCCGGCACGGAGTCCCGAGCCCGGTCATGGCGTGCGCACCGGCTTCCGACGATCGAGCCACAGCCACGTGTCGAGCGCGAGCCCGCTCGCCACGTACACGGTGGAGTACGTGCCCAGCACCAGGCCCACCACCATCGCGAGCGAGAAGTCGAACAACGCCGGGCCGCCGAACACCAGCAGCGGGAGCGCCGTGGCGAAGACGGTGAGCGTGGTCACCACGGTGCGCGTGAGCGTTTCGTTGACCGCGACGTCCATGACCCGCTGGCGGGTCTCGTCGCGAAGCGAACGGCCGCGTTCGCGGATCCGGTCGAAGATCACGATCGTGTCGTTGATGGAGAAGCCGGCGATCGTCAGCAGCGCGGCGATGACCGTGAGCGAGATCTCGCGTTCGAAGAAGCACAGCACGCCCACGGTCACGAACACGTCGTGCAGCAGCGCCACCACCGCTCCGAGCGCGAACTTGAACTCGTAGCGGAATCCCACGTAGGCGAGGATCGCTCCGAGACTGCCGAGCACGGCCCAGACCGCCTTCTCGCGCAGTTCGCTGCCCACCTTGGGCCCGATCGACTCGATCCGGCGCAGTTCCACCCCGTCCGCCGGGAAAGCCTGCCGCAGCGCCTGCTCCACCTTCGGCCAGGGTTCCGAGTGCGCCGCCGTGCCGAAGCGCACGATCAGCTCGTGGAAGCCGCCGCCACCCAGCGGCTGGATCTCGAACCCGCGCAGCCCCGCGCCGGCGAACGCGTCGCGGACGTCCGCGACCGGCAGGGCGCGGGTGGTGCGCACGTGCACGAGCGTGCCGCCCGTGAAGTCCACGCTGAGGCGCGGACCACCGTTCACGATCAGCCACGCGATCGTGGCGAGCACGAGCAGGCCCGAGACGGTGTACGCGATGCCGCGATGACGCATGAACGGAACATCCGAGCCCACGAGGAGCTGGAACATGATCGAGACCCCCTGCCGTTGGAGTGCCGGGTGCGGAGCGGTCGCCCCGCACGCGTGCTGCATTCGGGCGCTCGGCAGGGACATCAGATCAGTCGCTGCACGCTCCGTCGGCAGAAGTTCCCCCGCGTCGCGGCGGCGTCCGTCCGCGGGCCCTGGTGGGAACGGGCGCGCGAGCCCGGCAGCAACACCGGAAGCTCGGCGAAGGCGATCCGGAACACCGGATCGTGCGCCGGCGACCGCGGCGTGGACACGCGCACGCGCCACTGCCCGGCATCCCCGCGCACCGGCGCGAACGGATCGGCGATCGCGCCGGCGGCTGGCGTCGGGGCCGACTGGAGCGCCGCGGACTCCGACACGGCGGACTCCGGGGCCGCGTGCACCGGGACACCCTCCAGCCGCGCGGTCCGCGGGCCGGACAGCAGGATCGTCGGCAGCCACACGACGAGCAGGGCGATCACGCGCGGGAGCTTCATCGTGGCCGACCATACGGACCGACCCTTGCAGCGTCAATCGCGGACACGCGCCGCGGGCCCGTGTCACGCTTTCGTGCACACGCCGCACCCCTCGAGCGCGAGGCGCGGCGGTGTCACTCCCGCGTGGCGGTGAACGCGGCCCAGTAGAACGGGTGAACGTCGAGATGGTCGCGCCGGCGCATCCGCAGGATCTCCCGATCGGCGATCGCGATCGCGCCGGCCGCGTCGGTGGCCCCCGCCGCGCGCGCCGAGTAGAGCGCGCGCATCCAGTCGCGGGTCGCCAGGTCCTCGACCGCCCACTGGCTGGCGATCACGGTGCGCGCGCCCGCCACGTGGAACGCGCGCTGCAGTCCGAGCACGCCCTCGCGCGTCCACGCCGACCCGGCGGCCGAGTGGCACGCGGACAGCACGACCCAGTCCACGCCGCGCAGGTCGAGCGTGCCCGCCTCCTCGGCCGTGAGCATGCCGTCGTTCTCGTCCCGCGCGCCGATGCGCGCGTGGTTCGCGCCCGCGAACGCGAGCAGTTCCTGCCGCGCGGCCCAGGGCGAGGGCTGGGCGGCGTCGCGCCGCGCGGGCGCTTCCTTCGCCGGAACGCGCGCGCGCACCGGGAGCGCCGGCCGGGGTCCCGGCACGAGCGGCGACACGCCCCCCACGCCGCGCGTCCCGATCGCGCCGCGTCCGCACGTGTCGGACAGCGTCACGCCGTGGGTCGCCAAGTGCAGCACACGCTTGCCCGGAGCCAGGGCCTTGAATGACGCCTCGGTCGCGGCAGCCGCTTCGATCAGCGTGGCCGGCGTGGCGTCGCCCCGGGCACGGCCCTCCAGCGTGCTCGCGACGAGCCGGGCTTCGGCGAGTGTGCCCGGCAGCGCCGGCAGCCGATCGAGCGACTCGGCGCAGTCGGCGGGCCCGGGTTCGCGCGTGGAGCGCTCGCGCGGGGCGATCGCGGGTTCGTGCGGCGGGGCGCCCTGCTCGAAGTCCACGCCGCCGACGACCAGGGCCCCCGCACCGGACGGCCGCTCGCGGTCGAGGAGATCCCGTTCGGCGTCGACCACCTCGATCTCCGGGCCCGTTTCCACGAGGAAGCGCCCGCCGGCCACGGGAAGCGCCGGCCAGGGCAGGCCGTCGAGCGGCGCCTCTTCCACGACCACCACGCGACGCGCTCCGGCGACCGCCTTCGCGAGCGGGTCCCACACGGCGCGACGCACCTCGAGGCCTTCGACGCGCGCACGCCGTTCGGACCGGCGCTCCGGGCGCTCGTCCGACAGCTGCTCCCGCCAGCGCGCGACGCGCTCCGCCACCTGCGCCGAGCGACCCAGGTCGACGCTGGTGACGTGGGACGAACCGCCGCGCGCCACGAACGCGACGAGCCGCGGCCCGGCGTCGTCCACGACCGCGTGCGAGAACGCCACGAGCACCGCGTCGCTCGCAAGCGCGGAAAGCACACGCTCCAGCGTGACGCGTTCGGGCTCGATCCCGCCCCGGCCGTCGCCGGCGGCCCGCGCGAGCCGACGCTCGGCCTCGTCGACCTCCTCCCGGCGAGCGACGCGCGTCGCCTGCTGCGCCGAATCCGCGCGTTGCCCCGCCATCTGCACCTCGAACCGCGCCAGCCGGCGGGAGGCCGCCACCCACGCGGCGTGTCGCTCGGCCCACGTCGGGCTCGCCGTGACCGGCGGGCGCCGCCGCCGCGCGACGAGCGCGCGCACGAGCCCGCGCGTGCGCACGAGTTCGTCCCACGCGGTCCACCGCTCGTCCGCCGTTCCGCGCACACCCAGCGCGAGCAGCGGGTCCAGGTCGCCCGTGCGGTTGGCCGCGAGCAGCAGCGCCTGCGCGTCCGACAGCGCCGCGGCGTCCCTCGCGAGGGTCTCGCGTGCGATCCGGGCCGCGACGAGCGCATCGGCGAACGCCGAGTCGCGCTGGGCGCGCAGCGCGTGCACGCGGCTGCGTGCGACGTAGGCCGCCGATTCCTCGCTCAGCCCGTGCAGCTCCGGCAGTTCGGCGGACAGTTCCCGGTCGAGCGAGTCCGCACGGGCCCACTCGCCGCGGCGCGCGCGCAGCAGCATCTCCTCGCGGATCACCCGGGACCGCGCGCCCGTGCCCGCGTCGTCGGCGGCGGCCAGGGCCACGCGGGACCGGCGGTACCGATCGAGCGCGCCCTCGGGGTCGCCGCGAGCCTCCGCCAGTTCGCCCTCGAGCCGCAGGCCGCTGGCGTGCAGCACGCGGTCGCCGCGCAGGGTGTCCGCCCGGAACCGGCGCTCGAGGTCGCGGAGCATCGCGAGCGCACGCAGCGTGTCCCCGGCCTGGGCGACGGCGGCGGCGTGGTCGTAGGCGAAGCTCATCACGGCGTGGTTCGTCTCGCCCATGCGAACCGCGAGCGCGGGCAGGTTCGCGTCGAACAGCCGCACGGCGCGCAGCACGTCGCCGAGCTGGAAGCAGGCCGTGGCGAGCTGCGCCGCCGTCACGAGGCGTTCGGGGTCGTCGCTCGCGCGCGTGGCGACGCGGATCGCGTGCGCCCGCTCCATCAGGTCCACGAGCCGCGCGATCTCGCCGTGGCGGGACGCGAACCCGGCCACGCGACCCAGGTTCACCGCCAGTGCCGGGTCGTTCGGGCCGAGCCGCGCCTCGAGGCTCGAGATCCCGGCGTCGAGCGAGTCCTGCGCGGCGTCGTCCTCGCCCAGGGCTTCGAGCGCGAGGCCGATGCCGACCAGCGTGTCGCCCACCTTGCGCGACGGCGTGTCGGGTCGCGCCCGGTAGATCGACAGCGCTTCGCGGAACGCCGCCAGGGCGGAGTCGGGCTGGCCGAGCTGGCCGTGCAGCACCCCGGTGCGCTCGAGCGCCAGCGCGGTCCACTCGCTCGCGCCATGCACGCGGCGCAGCACGGGAATCGCGGCGCGCTCGTGTTCGAGCGCTTCGGCCGAGTGCCGGGTCATGGACAGGAACTCGCTGAGCACCTCGTGCGCCTCGGCCGCGCCCAGGCTGTCGGCCGCACCCGCGCGCTCCCACAGCTCGAGGCTGCGACGAGCGCACGCCACGCCGAGCGTGTCCGCGTAGCGCCGCTGGCGCGCGATCGCCGAGGCCTGCTCCCCCCATGCCGCGGCCAGCCGCAGCGAATCGCTCC
>JBGAMH010000252.1:0-6817 GCA_044223135.1 Candidatus Eiseniibacteriota bacterium
AGGCATGTCGGGCCTCCGGAATCACGGGGAAGAGGCTGGGCGGTCGATCGCCTCGGAGTGCCTGGGGAGAGGCGGCCCCAAGTCTTGCAGTCGGTGTGCCCGTGACGAACCGGCCGCTCTCCATCGGGACGAGTCCGCTCCGGCCCGACCCAGTACGTGGGGCGGACCAGGTCGACGGCGGTCGCCCTGCCTGCATTCCCCTGCCACGCCCGCATGGCCCTGCCAAGCCCGGGCATCCGCAGACGGGCCCGGGGGGCCTCCGCGGCCACTCGGGTCGATCGTCCCGAAGTGAACCGCTACGCGGCGCGCTGCTCGCCTTCGGCGTTCGGCGTCGCCGGCGCGTCGGGCGCCGCATCGCTTTCCGCCTGCGGCAGCGGCAGCGCGATCACGAACGTGGTGCCCTGGCCCTCGGCGCTCTCCACGCGGATCGTGCCGCCGTGGTCCCGCACGATGCCGAACGTGACCGACAGTCCGAGCCCCGTGCCCTTGCCGGTGGGCTTCGTCGTGAAGAACGGCTCGAACACGCGCGGCACGATGTGCGCGGGGATGCCGGGGCCGTCGTCGCGCACCCGCAGCTCCACGTGCTCGCCCGCGCGCACGGCGGACACCTCCACCACGCCGCCCTTGCCCGACTCCTCGATCGCCTGCTCGGCGTTCAGCATCAGGTTCATCAGCACCTGCTGCAGCTGGTTCGCGCTGCCCAGGATCGGCGGCAGGCCCTGCTCGGCCGACGTGCGCAGCTCCACGCGGTGCAGGCTCATCTGGTGGCGCAGGATCGCGGCGGTGTCCACGATCACCGTGGACACGTCCATCGGCTCGGGCTCGAGCTTCTCCTGCCGCGCGAACTTCAGAAGGTTGTCGATGATCGCGCGGCAGCGCTTGGTCTCCTTCTCGATGATCGCGAGCGTCTGGTGCATCGGCTCGTCGGGCTTCACGCCGCGCGCGGCCAGCTGCACGATGCCCTGGATGCCGGCGAGCGGGTTCTTCACCTCGTGCGCGATGCCGGCGCCGAGCTGCCCGAAGGCCGCCATCTTCTCGGACTGGATCAGCGCCATCTGCGCCTGGCGCAGCGCCTGATCGCGCGTCTGCAGCTCACCGGCCATCTGGTTGAACGATTGCGCGAGCTGGCCCATCTCGTCGCCCGCGTCCACGTCCACGCGCGTGCCGAAGTCGCCGCGCCCGATCACCTTCGCCGCCTTCGCCAGGCGCGCGAGCGACCGCGTCACGCGGCCGGACCACCACAGGCTGATCACCGCCGCGCTCAGCAGCAGCACGAGCGCCACCACCACCAGGTCGCGCAGCAGGCGGCGCGTGGCGAAGAACGCGGCCGAGCGCGGGATCTGCGCGCCGGCGACCACGTTGGGGAAGCCCGTGCGCGCGAAGCCGCCGATCATGTCGACGCCGCCGCGCGAGTACTCCTTCGCGAGCGCGAGGCTGCCCGCGGGCAGCTGCGGCATCCAGTCGAAGCGCGTGCGCCCGGCCACGAACCGCGGGTCGGCGTGGCTGAGCACGTTGCCGTGATCGTCGGTGAGGAACACTTCGAACGCCTTGGAGCCACGGCCCAGCGACAGCGCGCGCTGCTGATCCATCACGCCGATCACCACGAGCGGCGGCCGCCCGGCGGGGCGCGGCACGTTCACGGTCATCGCCATCGCCGGGAAACGCGGCGACGTCGTGGCGTTCGCGATGCGCGGCTGCACGGGCGGCGCGGAGTTCGCGGCGGCCTGCAGCTGGTCGAGTCCGGCCATCAGCCGCTCGCGATCGGCGCCCGCGCGCGCCAGCGCCGAGGTGTCCACCATCGTGGTCACGGCGGCGCCGCCCTCCAGCAGGCGCACGGCCACCACGCCGGTCATGCTGGAGAAGTCCGCGCGCATGCCCGCCACGCGCGCGTCGGCGGCGAGTTCCGGCTCGTCGTACTGCTGACCCAGCTCCAGCAGCCGGTCGCGGAAGCCGCCGAGCACGACGGTGGCTTCGTCCGCCGCGTGCACGGCGATGACCGACGCGAGATCCGAGACGTAGGCGGCCTTGTCCTCGTGGAACATGCGCGCCATGGTGAACGTGATCAGGCTCACCACCAGCGTCACGAGGAACAACACCGCGACGAGGATCTTGAACCGGAACGGAATCGTGATGGGCCTCGACATGACGGGGCTCCGGGCTTCAGGGTTTGACGTGAACGACCTGGCTCCAGTACGAGGTCAGCCCCGCGGCGTCGACGGCTTCGACGACCACCACGTTGGCCCCCGGCTGCAGCTCGAGTTCGATGTGGAACGTGCCGTCGCCGCCCAGTTCGGCGCGACGGCCCATGACGAACACCCGTGCGCGCGGATCGGCCTCGCCGCGCAGCACCACGCGCGGGTCGTGCACGATGCGGGGCGGGCTCTGCACCGCCAGCCGCGGTGGCGCGGCGTCGCGGCGCACCACGAGCGTGCGCGGCGCGGTGGGCATGCCTTCGACGTCGTCGACCAGCGCCGACACCTGCCACCAGTAGCGGTCGGGCTTCGCACGACCCCACGTGAGCGTGTCGGCGGGAACGGTCTCGTCCAGCACCACGTCGCGGAAGTCGGCGTCGCGGGCGGCGCGCAGGCGGTACTGCGTCGCGCCGGCGACGGCCTTCCACGCGAACGTCACGCGCGGCGGCGTGTCGAGGTGCGCGAAGGCGCTGCCGGCGGCGGGCACGCACTCCGCGGGCGCGGACGGCAGCGCGCGCGGTGGCGACACGTCGCCCTCCGGCGTCACGCGGCTGAACTGGCGCGGACCGATCGACACCACGCCCGAGTGCGACTCCAGGTTCAGCCGGCCGTCCAGCACGGACACCGTGGCCGAATGGTCCTTGCGCACCTGCACGCGGAACTTCGCCGGCGCGCCCGACGTGGTGTCGGCGAGCCGCGCCACGATGTTCGGCAGCGACAGCTCGAGCGCCGTGCGGTCGGGCGCCTGCAGGCGCGCGAGCAGCTCGCCCTCCATCAGCACGAGCCCGCGGCGTCGGTCGTCGGCCCCGTTGCTCCCACCCGCCGGCGCCTCGGGCGCCCGGTGCTCGGGCGTCGCCACGGCCGGCGCGGGCACCGGGTGCAGGCGCGTCACCACGATCAGCGAGTTGTGCTCCACGTGCAGTTCGTTGCCGGCGTCGAAGCGCACGAGCGCGCGACCGTCGGCGCCGGTCTGCACCGCGTCCTGGTCGCGCAGTGGCTGGCCCTGGCGCACGGGATCCCACGCGATCGTCTCGGCGCTGCGGTGCTTCACGTCGGGGCGCAGCACGTCGAGCGACGCGATCGCCTGCTCGTCGGCGGACAGCGCGTCGCCCGCGCGATCGCCGCCGGCGCCGCGCGCCGACACGGCGGCGACGTCCGCACCGGAGCGGCCGAGCAGCGCGAGGTCGCGCAGGCTCTCGCCCGCCGGGAACATCACGCCCATCAGCGTGAGGAACGAGCCGAAGAACGCCAGCGTCAACGCGAGCACGGCCACCAGCTCCAGCGAGCCTCCGGCGAGGCGGCTCCCGAGAGCGCGCCAGCGCCCCGGCTTGCGCCGCGGCGCCACGGACGGCGCGGACTCAGTACCGCGTCTGGGCGCGGACGAACCAGCCATGCGCGTCCTCCGTGGTGCGGGCGAGTTCGTCGCCCGAGAAGCGGCTGAAGTTGTAGCCGGCGCCGAAGCGCAGACCCGGTTGCGGATCCCACGACAGTTCCTGCAGCCAGCCGCCCAGCCGGTCGCCGGCCTCGCGCTGGCTCAACGTGCGGTACTCGACGCCGAGGCGCACCGGGCTCGCCACGCGCACGTCCACGCGGCTCACCCACAGCGCGCTGTGCAGGTCGGGCGACGGCAGCGCGCCGCGCGTCTCGCGCAGCACGCGCGCGGCGCCCTTCGCCGACCACTCGAGCGCCGGCGCCAGGCGCACGGTGCCTTCCAGCGCCGCCACGCCGAGCACGCTCTCGGAGCCGGCGGTGTCGCCCACCGCGGTGGCGCGGCGGTCCGCGAGCCGCGTCCAGCGCGCCAGCGCCACCACGCGGTCGGACTTCGGACGGAACGACAGGCCGAGGCGGCTCTCCTCGAAGCGCGTGGGGCTGGTGGCGGTGGCGGCGAGACGCGTGCGCCCGAATCGCCAGCCGCCGCGCGCCGACAGGCCCGCCAGCACGCGCAGCTCGAGGTCCGTGGACGTGACGAACTGCCGGTCGCGGCCGCCCGCGCCGTCGACGCGCCACTCGCCGCGCGTGCGGCCCGTGAGCGGCTGGTCGCCGCGCCACGTCACGTCGCTCGCCACGGTGGTGCGCGGCGCGCCGGCCGCGCCGCCGTCGCCGTGCTCGCCCGACACGCGCACGGTGAGACCCGACGCGTGCTTCCAGCCCTGCTCCATGCCCATCACCGACAGCCGCTGCGCCGAGCCGGCGGTGCGCTGCCACTGGTATTCCGTGTACGCGCGGCTCATGGGCCCCAGTGGTGCCTGCACGCCGAACAGGGTGCCGCGACGGCGCTGGCGCGCGAGCTCGCTCATGTCCTCGCGCACGTACACCGAGCGCCCGCCCGCCGACAGCGTCGCGCCGCCACGCACGGAACGGCCCAGCGTGCCGTCGGCCGCGCGCGCTTCCAGCGCCAGCGCGGGGAACACCTTCACTTCGACGCCCAGCGCCGTCTGGTCGGCGGCCGGGCCCTCGAACGACTGCTGGCGTTCGACCGACGTGCGCACGCGCTCGAACGGCGACCACCACAGGCGCGCGCCGCCGGCGCTCGTGCTGCTGCCGCTCGAGAGCGCCACGTCGCGCGTGCGCTGCTGGAACTCCGACGCCACGCCGAAGCGCTTCGCGTCGCGCGTCCAGCGCACGCCCAGCAGGTCGCCACCCGTGACGACGCCGCTGTCGCGCGCGGTGGAGTCGTTGCGCGCGTCGCGATCGAAGCGCGCGTCGAGCATGCCCCAGCGCCCGCCGTCCAGCTGCCCGCGCAGGCCCCAGCGGTCCTGCCCGCGCTCGGCACGCAGCGCCTCCGAAGCGAAGCCCGTCTCCACGCGCTTGAAGTACCCACCCGCCGAAGCCCGGCCTGGTGCGCCGAACCACGCGCCCGCGTCCACGTCGGCCGTCGCCTTGTACGCGCGGCCTTCCGTGTGCGCGGTGGTGTCGGCGAGCGCCCAGCCCAGGCCGCCGTCGGTGCTCGCCCACGTGCGCGCGGCCTCGCCCTCGCTCTGCGACACCTCGCCGGTCAGCTTCGCACCCGGCAGCGGGCGGAGCTCCGCGTCGGCCCCGCGCACGCGGTAGCGGCCCGCCCCCGCGTCGTCGCGCAGCCACGTGCCGCCCAGCGACAACCAGTGCGTGAGCGCCTGGCGGGCGCGCACGCCGACCGCCGCGTGGTCGCCGGCACCACCGCGCGTCTCGTAGCTCACTTCCATGGACACTGGCTGGCCGTGCAGGCGCGAGTCGCTCACCAGCGCACCGTCGTCCCACACGCTCGGCACCGGGCGCGCGAACAGCACGCGGCCCTCCAGTTCCTTCACCGTGTAGTCCACGCCGCTGCGCTGCGGCACGCGCGACAGCACCAGCCCGGTCGCGGCGTCGCGCACGACCAGCGACACCTGCACGCTGCCCTCCACCACGTCGGCGTGGCTCAGGTAGTAGAGGCTCCCGCCCGTGGCCGCGAGTTCGTCGCGCACCGGCACGTGGCGGTTCTCGGCGCCGAACACCGCGATCGACGTGGCCGACGGCTCGCCGTCTGCGCGCGCCGGGCTCGCGAGCCGCACCTGCGCGCCGTACAGCGTGCGGTGGAACGTGGACAGCTCCACGTCGTCGAACGCCACCGGGAACTCGCCCACGGCGGCGTGCACCACGTCGCTCTCGACGCCCAGGTAGAAGCGGCCGGCGTTCGCCGCGTCGCGCCCGATCGCGCTCGAGTCGCCGTACACCGGGTACAGCCGGTCGGGGTCGAGGTTCGCGAGCAGCCGGTCTCGTGCGCGGTCGTCGAGCCCGCGGAACAGGTCGCGGAACTCGCGCCGGCGCGAGTCGAACGCCGACGTCACCAGCCAGCGTCCGCCGACCCAGCCCTTCAGGTAGTAGGCCACGCGGCCCTCGGTCCACGTGGTGCGCGAGTCGCGCGGGCTCGCCAGCGTCGGGCCCGCGCCGCGCCCCACCACGCCGTCGGCCAGCGCCACCAGGAACATCCGCCTGGAGCGCACCTGCAGCTCGCGCTCGAGCGTGGTGCGGTGCCCGTTCGCATCGAACGCCAGCGCGTGCAGCGTGCTGCGGCCCTCGGGCAGCGTCACCGCGCCCTCGAACGCGCCGTCCGCGCGCACGTCGAGCGTGTCGCCGTTGATCACCACCACGTGCCCCGGCTCCGTGCGACCGACCACGCGCAGCAGCGGCGTCGTGAGCACGGCGTCGCGCGGCGGCAGCACCAGCTCGAGCTGCGGCTGCCGCTCCACGGCGATCGCCGACCGGCCCTCGGCGTCGTGGTCGAGCGCGCGCACGACCACGTTCGCCACGCGCAGGCCGCCGTGCGCGTCGCGCACGACGATGCCGAACGCGTTCTCGCCGTCGTGCAGCGGCAGCTCGGCGCGGAACGCACCGTTCGCGTCCGGCGTGAGCGGCTGGCCGTCCACTTCCACGCGGTTCCCCGGCGTCGTGCGGCCCGCGAGCCACGCGTGCGCCACCACCGGCTCGGCGCCGACGGGCGCGAGGCTCGCGAGCGCGTCCACGGCCGACGGCACCGCCGATCGCGGCTCCACGCGCACGCCGGCGCCCTCGCTGCCGCACGGCAGCCGCACCTCGCCACGCGGCTCGGTGCGTTCCAGCGCCGGCAGCACGACGAGGGTGGTGCGCTGCGCACCGCGGCGGTCAGC
>JBGAMH010000253.1:0-6723 GCA_044223135.1 Candidatus Eiseniibacteriota bacterium
TGCAGGCGCCGGCGCCCGTCGTGGAGGCGTGCGAGAGCACCACGCGGAAGGCGTGGTACTCCCGACCCGTCTCCAGCTCCGAGGACACTCCGAGCGGCAGGAATCCCACACCCACCAGGCGCGCCGTGGAGAGCCCCGGCCGAACGGCGGGCGTCGTCCAGTAGGCGCCGAGTCGCGACGACCCCAGGCCATTCCACGGATCAGCGCACGTCGCCCCCGCGTCGCCGGGGGCGTCCGTGTCGATCGCGACGGCCGCTCTCCGACAGGTACCGGCGTTGAACACCTGCCACCAGTCGGGGATGTCGTTCGAAGCGATCAGCAGGTTCACCACGAGTTCGATCGAGGTCAGTTGCGTGATACCCGGGGGAGCGACGAACGAACAGTGGAGCGTGTCGGCGCCCGCGTTCGTGTCGCAGGCGAAGACCTTGTTCGAGGTCGCTCCGGCGCCACACGCGTCCCATGCCAGCTTCACCCCGGCGGCATGCGCGGCTGCGGGCAGTGCGAGCGCGGCGAGCACGGCACTGCGCGCGAGGACGCCGGCGACGAGTCGAATGCACATGGGCGGTTCCGATCCCGGTCGGGGGTGGGCACCGAATCGACGACGCGCCTCGCGCCGCCGCGGGGGATCTCGGGCGTTCCGGCGGAGAGCATAGGCGCGCGGCAGGCGCCCGGCGCCGAAAAGATCTCCGCCACCGGCGGTCCCCGCGCCCCCGACGGGAAACGCGCGGGGCTGGACCGCTCCGCAGCGCCCCCCTACTCTGCCGCGATCATGTCCGCTCCCGCCGTCGAACTGGCCGGTATCACCAAGCGTTTCGGCACCCTGCTCGCGAACGACGACGTTTCGCTGGCGGTGGCCCCGGGCGAGATCCACGCGCTCGTGGGCGAGAACGGCGCCGGCAAGAGCACGCTGATGAAGGTGCTCTTCGGCCTGCTGCAGCCCGATGCGGGCGCGATCCGCCTGGGCGGCCGCCCGGTGCGGGTCACCCGCCCGGCCGACGCGATGAAGCTGGGGCTCGGGATGGTGCACCAGCACTTCATGCTGGTGGACACGCTCACCGTGGCGGAGAACGTGCTGCTGGGCCGCGAGCCGGCCTCGCCGGTGGGCGCGTTCCGACGCCGCGTCGCCGAACGCGAGGTGGCGGCGCTCAGCGAACGGCACCGCCTGCCGGTGGACCCGTCGGCGTTGATCGGCGCGCTGTCGGTGGGCCAGCAGCAGCGCGTGGAGATCCTGAAGGCGCTCTACGGCGGCGCGCGCGTGCTGATCCTGGACGAGCCCACGGCCGTGCTCACGCCGCAGGAGGTCGACGAGCTGTTCGCCGTGCTGCGCGAGCTGCGCGACGCGCAGGGGCTGTCGATCGTGCTGATCACGCACAAGCTCGCCGAGGTGAAGGCGCTCGCCGACCGCGTCACGGTGATGCGAGCGGGCCGCGTGGTGGGCGGCGGCGCGGTGGCCGACCTGTCGCTGACGCAGATCGCCGAGATGATGGTGGGCCGCGTGATCGCGCCGCTCGGTGCGCGCGCCGCGACCGACGCCACGGTGCCGCAGCTGCAGGCGCGCGAACTGGTGGTGCACGACGACCGCGGCCTGCCGGCGGTGCGGGGGCTGTCGTTCACCGTGCACGGCGGCGAGGTGCTGGGCATCGCAGGCGTCGAGGGCAACGGCCAGCACGAACTGGTCGAGGCGCTCGCGGGGTTGCGGCCGCCGCGGCAGGGCACGCTGCGCATCGGCGGGCGCGACGTGAGCGGGCGCGATCCGGCCGAGCACCGCGCCGCCGGGCTGGCGCACATCCCGAGCGACCGGCTGCGCCGCGGGCTCGTGCCCGACATGACGCTGGCGGAGAACCTCGTGCTCGGCCGCCAGCGCGAACGCACGCTCGCCGCGGGCCCGCTCCGCTTCGGCGGCCGCGTGCTGGAACGACTGGCCGTGCCGGTGCTGGAGCACTACGACGTGCGCCCGCGCGATCCGTCCGCGCGCGCCGGGCGCCTGTCGGGCGGCAACCAGCAGAAGCTGATCGCGGCGCGCGAGCTGCGCACGCGCGGCTCCGGCGAGCCGCGCTGCACGGCGATCCTGGCGGCGCACCCCACGCGCGGCGTGGACCTGGGCGCGATCGACTTCCTGCACCGGCGACTGCTCGCCGAGCGCGACGCCGGCCGCGCGGTGCTGCTGGTGTCGTCGGAGCTGTCCGAGATCCTCGCGCTCAGCGACCGCATCCTGGTGCTGTACGAGGGCCGCTGCGTGCACGAGACGACGCCCGCCGCCACCAGCGAGCGCTCGCTGGGCCTGCACATGACCGGCCGCCACGGAGGCGCCGCGTGAGCGCGGCCGCGCCCACGGTTGCCGCCGTCCCGGGCCGCGGCCTCTCGCAAGCCGCGATCGTGCGCGCGGCCGCGCCGCTCGTGGCGGTGACCGCGGCGCTCGGCGCGGGCGCGGTGTTCATCGCCGCCGTGGGGCAGAACCCGCTGCACGTGTACGGCCTGCTGTTCCAGCAGGCGTTCGGTACCGGCTACGGGCTGGGGCAGACGCTGTTCCGCGCCACGCCGTACCTGTGCACGGGTCTCGCCGTGGCGCTCGGCTTCCGCGCCGGGCTGTTCAACATCGGCGTGGAGAGCCAGATGTACGTGGGCGGCTTCGCCGCGGGCCTCGCCGGCGCCTACCTGACGGCCGTGCCCGCGCCGCTCGTGCTGCCGCTGGCCGTGCTCGCGGCGATGCTCGCGGGCGGCGCGTGGGGCGCGATCCCCGGCGTGCTCAAGGCGCGCTTCGGGGCGCACGAGGTGATCAACACGATCATGCTGAACTTCGTGGCCACCGCGCTGGTCTCGCTGCTCGGCCGGCCGCTGTTCGAGCACGCCACCGTGCACACGCGCGAGGTGCTGCCGGCCGCGCAGCTGGTGCGGCTGGAGGCGTGGCTGCCGGTGATGCGCGGCGCGCCCGTGAACGCGTCGCTGCTGCTGGCGGCCGCGGCGGCGGTGGTGGTGGCGCTGCTGCTGTTCCGCACGCGGCTGGGCTACGAGCTGCGCGCGGTGGGGCTGAACGCGCCGGCCGCCGAGTACGGCGGCATCCGCATCGGCCGCACGCAGGCACTGGCGATGACGCTGTCGGGCGCGCTCGCGGGCCTGGGCGGCACGAGCTTCGTGCTCGGGTACAAGCACTACTTCGAGCTCGGCTTCTCGGGCGGCGCGGGGTTCATCGGCATCGCCGTGGCGCTGCTCGGCCGCAACCATCCGGCGGGCGTGGTGGTGGCGGCGCTGCTGTTCGGCGCGCTCAGCTACGGCGGGCTGGTGGTGAACCAGTTCGTGCCGCGCGAGCTGGTGGAGGTGCTCGAAGGCCTGGTGATCCTGTTCGCGATCGCCGTGCAGCAGCTGTTCGAACGCTGGGCGAAGAGGCTCGGGTGATGGACGTCTTCCTGTTCGCCGCGGCCGCCGTGCGCATCAGCGTGCCGTACGCGCTCGCCGCGCTCGGCGCCACGCTCAGCGAGCGCGGCGGCGTCGTGTGCATCGCGCTCGAGGGCATCATGCTGAACAGTGCGCTCGCCTACGTGCTCGGCACGCACGGGCTCGGCCATCCGTGGCTCGGCGTGGCGTGCGCGCTCGCGGCCGGCGTGGCCACCGCCGCGCTGCACGCGCTGGTCACCGTGAAGTTCCGCGCCGACCAGATCACGAGCGGTCTCGGCATCAACCTGCTCGCGATGGGGCTCACGCGCTTCGTGCTGCAGCGCGTGTTCCACTCGTCGTCGAACTCCCCGCGCGTCGAAGGGCTGCCCGAGCTGCCGATCGGGCCGCTCGCCGACGTGCCCGCGGTGGGCCCGCTGCTCGCCTCGCCGCTCGTGATCGCCACGCTCGTGCTGGTGGCGGTCGTGCAATTCGTGCTGTTCCGCTCCGTGTTCGGCCTGCGCCTGCGGGCGATCGGCGAGCGCCCCGAGGCCGCCGCCACGCTCGGCCTGTCGGTGCCGCTGCACCGGACGCTCGGCGTGCTCGCGTGCGGCGCGCTCGCGTCGCTCGCCGGCGCGTGGCTCGCGAGCGAGCAGCATTCGTTCAGCGACGGGCTCACGAACGGCCGCGGCTACATCGCGATCGCGGCGATGATCGTGGGCAAGTGGAACCCGGCGGGGGGCGCGGCCGCGTGCCTGCTGTTCGGTGCGGCCGAGGCGCTGCAGATCAAGCTGCAGGGCTCGTCGTTCCCGAACGAGATCCTGCAGGCGCTGCCCTACCTCGTGACGATGCTGGCGCTGGCCGGTTTCATCGGCCGCGCACGCGCGCCGCACAGCGTGGGCGTGCCGTACGATCCCGAGGAGTCCTGAGCGGCGGCGCCCGGCACCGGGCGGACGCGCCGGCGAAAACGATCCCGCGTACGCGGATCGGTGCCCTCGACGACCGCGTTCGTGACGGCGATCTCCCGCGTTCGTCGCGCAGACGACCCGCTCTCCGGCCGGGGCAAAGGTTTGACTCTCCCTTGAATCCACGTCATGGGAGGCTCCAAGCCGTTGCGGCGTAGCGGTCAGCGCGCAACCTTGCGCGTGGGGCCGTGCGTATAGTCCCGCACGTCGCGCCGCGGATCTTCCGCGGCTTCGCGGAGGACGCCTCCAGGATGCTGGTTCGCCCACGACTCCTGAGCCTTCTCATCGCCGCCACGATCGCCGTGGTCGGCTGCCGCAGCGCGCTGGCGTCCCGCCCCGTGGACGCCGGGTGTGATCGCTGCGACGCCGCGCGGCCCGTGGGTTCGCGACTCGCCCCGATCGGGCCCGCCGCGTCCTCGCCCTCGGCGCCCGTGACGCCCGTCACGCCGCCGCGCCCCGGGCACAAGGCCACGCTCACGCGCCCGCACGTCGGCCGCGCGCCGCAACGAGCCAAGACCACGACGCGCCAGCAGCCCGCGACGCCCGGCATGCAGATGCTGCTGCGCCTGTCGACGGGCTCGCACACCGAGCTTTCGTTCTACACGACGCCTTCGAGGGAGTTGCAGTGGACGCAGGACGGTCGCGGTCCTCCGCGCGCCGGGCCCGACCTGCCCTCTCCCGCCCCTTCCGGCGCCATCGCCCGTGCATCCTCCGGGCTCGATCCCCGCGCCGACCGCCGCCGGATCCCGGCCGCGCCCCTTCCCGTGCAGACCTCCCGCCACTCCGCTCCGGCGCTCGTGCGCCCGGACGCGTCTTCGTCCCTCGACTGCAGCCCGAGTCCGTCCGAGGACGGACTCCGCGCGCGCCGCCCGGAGGGCGCGGCCGTGCGACACCCTTCGCCCTCCGGAGGTGCGTATCCATGAAGTCCCTGTCGTCCGTCGTCGCCCTGATCGCGCTCGTGGCCGCCGTCTCGCTCTCGTCGGCCGCTCCGACCACGCCGGCGAAACCCGCGGCCACGCCGGCATCGAGCGGCGCCCCGGCGAAGCCCGCGACGGCCGTGAAGCCCGCGACACCCGCGAAGGCAACGGAGGCCAAGGGCAAGGCGGAGGCCGCGGCGACGTCGCTCGTGGACCTGAACTCCGCCTCGCGCGAGGAACTGATGAAGCTGCCCGGCATCGGCGAGGCGATCGCGGACAAGATCATCTCGGGCCGGCCGTGGAAGGCGAAGTCCGACCTGGTGCAGAAGAAGATCGTGACGGGCGCGGCGTACGCGAAGTTCTCCAAGCACGTGATCGCGAAGCAGAAGTGATGCCCCGGGGCGCCGCCCGTGCACGTCCGGCGCTCCGACCTCCGACGACGCCGCGGCGGCTCCCCGTCGCGGCGTCCCGGCTTCACGGGCGAGCGCGCCCTCGCGGTCCGCGCGCACGCAGCGCGGCCAGCGAATCGCGCGCTTCGCCGTCGCCCGGATCGAGCGCGAGCGCGCGCTCGTATGCGGCCTCGGCCTCGGCGCGACGGCCGAGCACCGTGAGTGCGAACGCCCGCGAGCGATCCCAGCCGCGCCACGTGCCGTCGAGCCGGTGCTCGCGCTCGAACTCGGCGAGTCCCGCCGCCGGGTCCCCGCCGTGCAGCCGCGCGAGTCCCAGCCGCTCGTGCAGCCGCGACTCTCCCGTCTCCAGCGAGATGGCCCGTTCCAGGTGCGCCCCGGCCTCGTGCCAGCGGCCCTCCTGCAGGTCGAGGTTCGCGAGCACGGCGTGCGCCCGCCCGTTCCACCGGCTGCCCGCCAGCGCCCGCTCGGCTTCGGCGCGGACCCGCACGCGAAACGCGCTGTCGGCCCAGGCCCGCCGTCCGACGTCGGCCAGGGCGGCCTGCCCGGCCGGCAGGGCCCGGTACGCCGAATCGAGGACGGCGGCCGCACCGTCCCGGCGCACGTACACGGCCGCCGCGTCGTCCACGAACACCATCGCCCACGTGGAGTCGGCGTCGAGGAAGTCGAGCAGGTTGGGTTCGCCCGGCAACTCGCGCGGCACGAGCGCCCAGTCGAATCGCCACTGCCGCTCGAGCGTGTGCCACGCGGCCGAGTCCTGCAGCGCCCACGCGTACACGTAACGCAGCTCCTTGGTGCCCGACTGGTGGATGTCCATGAACGGAAGCCGTCCACGGTCGGGATGGAAGCGCCACAGCAGCCAGCCCGCGTCGTCGAAGGTGCTGAACGCGCGACCGCGCACGCCGTGGCGTTCGATCCAGTCGCACGCGCCGACGGGATAGCGGCGGCGGAGCACGCCGTAGCCCAGCCCCACGCGCGACCGCGCGAGTTCGGGCACGATCACCACCACGCACGCCAGGGCGACGAGCGCGGCACGACGACCCGGGGCGCGCAGACCCGCGGGCC
>JBGAMH010000254.1:0-6700 GCA_044223135.1 Candidatus Eiseniibacteriota bacterium
GTGGTGGATGCCGGCGGCCGAGGTGTTGCCGGGCTCCACGCGCAGGCCGAAGCGGTAGTTCTTCTCGATCAGGCAGCGCGTGATCGTGGGGTCGGCGTTCAGCACGCGGATGCCCCCGTCGTTCCCGCTGCCGCCCGCGTAGCGCACGGTGCAGCTGTCGAGCTGGGCCTGCACGTCGATCGTGTTCGCGTAGAAGTACAGGCCCTGCCAGTTGCCGGCGGCGGGCGTGGTCGCGTTGCCGTCGCCGTTGGTGTCGCCCACGGTGTCGTCGTAGGCCGAGGTGAACACGACGCCCTTCGCGCGCAGCGCGCCGGCGGCGGTCTCGCCCGACAGGAAGTAGGCGGAGCCGGTGAGCTTCACCACGGTGCCGTCGGCGATCGTGAGCACGGGGCTGCTGCCGCCCTCCATGCGGATCTGCTCGCCGGGGGTGACCGAGTAGCAGAAGCCGGCGGGCGGCTTCGGCAGCGTGACGCTGGAGGTCAGGGTGACGCCGCGGACCTCGTAGGCGTTGAAGCGGCCGTCGACGGACGGCATCACGTCGTTGCCGGGGACGAGGTTCGCGAGCGCCTGGGGCGTGGCCACCATTTCGATGGTGGTGTTGTCGCGGAGCAGGTTGTGGTGGATGCCGGCGGCCGAGGTGTTGCCGGGCTCCACGCGCAGGCCGAAGCGGTAGTTCTTCTCGATCAGGCAGCGCGTGATCGTGGGGTCGGCGTTCAGCACGCGGATGCCCCCGTCGTTCCCGCTGCCGCCGGCGTAGCGCACGGTGCAGCTGTCCAGCCGGGCCTGCGCGTCGATCGTGTTCGCGTAGAAGTACAGGCCCTGCCAGTCCCCGGGGGCCGGGCTCGTGGCCGTGCCGTCGCCGTTCGAGTCGTTCACGGTGTCGTCGCGCGCCGACGTGAACACGACGCCCTTCGCGCGCAGCGCGCCGGCGGCGGTCTCGCCCGACAGGAAGTAGGCGGAGCCGGTGAGCTTCACCACGGTGCCGTCGGCGATCGTGAGCACGGGGCTGCCGGCGCCTTCCATGCGGATCTGTTCGCCGGGCGTGACGTGGTAGCAGAAGCCGGCGGGCGGTTTCGCCAGTGTCGCGCTCGTCGTGAGGGTCGCGCCTCGGATCTCGTACGAGTCGTAGCGGCCGTTGCCGGAAGGCATCACCGTGTTGCCCGGCACGAGACTCGCCATGGCCACGGGTGGCGCGACCAGTTCGTACGTGGAGTTGTCGCGCAGGAGGTTGTCGTGGATCCCGACGGCCGTGGTGTTGCCCGGTTCCACGCGCAGGCCGAACTGGTAGTTCTTCTCGAGCACGCATCGCGTGATGGTGGGGTCGGCGTTGGTGATGCTGATGCCGCCGTTGCTGCCCCCGCCGGCGTAGCGGATCACGCAACTGTCGAGCAGGGCCTGCGCGTCCACCGTGCTGGCGCGAAAGTAGATCGCCTGCCAGTCGCCGGGGCCCGGCGTGGTCGCCGCGCCATCGCCGTTCGTATCGCCGAGCGTGTCGTCGTGGGCGGAGGTGAACACGACGCCGCGGGCGTTCAGCGCTCCCGCCGCGCCGTCACCGCAGATCACGTAGGAACCGGAGGAGAGCTTGACGACGGTGCCGGATTCGATGGTGTAGACGGGCCCGGCGGCCGCCTCGATGCGGATGTCCTCGCCCGGGTAGACCAGGTAGCAGAACCCGACCGGAGGGCGGGTGAGCAGGCGCGAGCTGGTGGACGTGCCGCCGCGCAGGCGGATGGCGTTCCAGCGTCCGTCCGCCCGCGGGACGAAGGTGTTGGCGGCGAAGAGCGGCCCCGCCACGGTCGAGTAGGCGCTGACAGGGTAGGTGCCGAAGCCACTGAAGACACACTGGCTCACCGTGGCGCCGGCGCCGACGGCGAACGAGAGGCCGCCCCAGTCGCCCGCAGCGCCGTTGGACTGGAACTGGATGGGTTGCGGCACGGTTCCCGCCGCCGTCAGCGTGCCGTTGACGGTGAGCGAGATCCCGGGGCCGAACCGCACCGTGGTGCCGGGATCGATCGTGAGCGTGACCCCGGCGTTGACCGTGAGCGTGGTTCCGCTGCTCGGCTGGACCAGGTACTCCGTCTCGGAGGGCACTGCCCCCGAACCCCAGCGCGTGTTGGTGGTGATCGTGGTCGAGGTGATCGTGGTCAGGGCGTGCGCGTGGCTCGCGGCGAGCAACGACACCGCGACGAAGCAGGCAAGCTGCGGCCGGATCATGGAGCCCCCTGGCTGCGAGTGGGTGAGGGAGAGTGGAGCCACCTGCCCGGTATCTGCGCGCGTGATGCACGCTCCGTGCGTCCGGAGGCGCGTCGCGCGGTGGATCACGGGACCCGCGGGCATCGAAACGCCGGCAACGAGCACCGGTCGTGGTGGGCATCGGGGGCGGCCGACGGGACCGGGCATCCTGCGCGAGTCGTCCCGTACTTTCGCGCACTCGAGCCCGGCGAGACAGGGAGAATCCCGCGGTTGCGCCCGTGCGTTCTCCCGGCGGACTCCGCTCGCGGCCCGGGTCGGCGGGGCCCGCGGCGCGGATCGCGGCGGGGCGCCTCCGGGAGCCGGAAGCGCCCCGCCGGGGCGCTACCTCCGCGCGGGGGCGGCGCCCGCGGGGGCGGCGCCGGGCTCGGGCACCAGCGCGTCGGCCGGTGGCACGCGCAGCGCGCGGGCGATGGGCATCAGGTCCTGCTCGGGATCGGCCCACGGGGAGCGGCGGTAGAAGAAGTCGGCGCGCGCGAACGGGTTCTTCGCGAACGTGGAGTCCGAAGCGACCCGCGCGCGGAACTCGTCGGCGAGCTTCGGGTCCTTCGCCATCATCTGGCGGGCCATGGGCTCCACGACGTACTCCTCGCCGTACTCCTTGCGCTGGAAGATCGTGTCGAACTGGTTCCACGCGAGCAGCCCGTCGCCCGAGCGGGCCTCCAGCAGCGTCACCGCGACGGGCGCCGAGCGCTGGTCCAGCGGCACCCACACGTCGCCGGCACGGAACGAGCGCAGCTGGCGCTCCACGCGCGTGCCGCGCACCTGCAGCGGCCGATGGCCCTCGTAGGGCTCGGTGGCGGCGCTCCAGTCGACGACGCGCGTCATCTCCACGGTGTCGCGCCACGTGCGCGCGAAGCGGCGCAGCTTCACGCCGTGCAGGCGCAGCCGGTCGATGGCGATGGTCCACTCCTGCGGCACCACGTAGCCGCCGGCGGGCTGCTGGATCACCAGCTCGGGCACGACCTCGCGGTACAGCGGGATGATCGTGTCCCACGGCGCGCTGGTGTAGCGCGGCACGCGGCCGCCGGTGATGTCGCTCGTCTCCCACCGGGTGACCACGCCCTTGAACTCGAACGGCACCGAGCTGTTCGTGGTGCGCGTGGCGAGCGCGAACGAACGGCCGGGCGCGTCGGTGGCGCGGCCGCGCGCCACGATCTCGGCCTCGGCGTCGCGCACGGCGTCGCGCAGCGCGGCGGGGCGGTCGCGCAGTTCCTCGAGCACGGCGACCAGCGCGTCGTACGTGGCCTTCACGCGCGTGCCGTAGGGCTTCAGCATGTGCGTCTCCACGAGCAGGCCGAGGCGCCCGTGCAGCAGCGGGTAGCCGTTCGAGAAACGCGCGGGGGCGTTGCCGAAGTCGAGGCCGGACAGCGGATCGTTGCCCTGGCGGAACATCACGTACGGCGCGGGCAGGTGGCCGAGCGCCGCGATGCGCGGCAGCACGCGGCCCTCGAACGCCTCGCTCGTCCAGCGCGCGAGCGCGGGCGGAATGCCGCCGCCGTGCGGCCAGCCGAACGTGATGTCGTGCTGGTAGTCGGCGCCGTCGGTGGTGTGGTCGTCCACGAGCAGCTCGGGCCACCAGCGCGTGTACACGTTGCCGAGCAGCGCCTGCATCTCGGGCGTCTCGGCCTTCACGTAGTCGCGGTTCAGGTTCAGCCCCACGGGTGACGTGCGCCAGCCCATCTCCTCGGGACCGTTCTGGTTGATGCGGTTGTACTTCGAGTGTCGCTCGTGTGCGTCCACCGAGAAGATCGGCAGGATCAGCACGGTGACCGAGTCGAGCAGGTCCTGCTTCACGCGCGTCACGCAGATGTCGCGCGCGAGCGCGAGGCAGGCGTCCTTGCCCTCGATCTCGCCGGAGTGGATGCCGTTCTGGATCAGCACCACGGGTTTGCCGGTGGCGCGCGCGGCCTCGGGCGTGAACGCGCGGTCCTTGGACAGGATCAGCAGCGGCAAGTCGCGGCCCTGCCCGCTGCGCCCGTACGTGTCGAGCTTGATCCATCGCGAGCCGGCCTCCAGCTGGCGGCAGTAGCGGATGGTCTCGTCGTAGTCGGGCGTCTGCTTGTAGCTGGTGCGCTCGGTCTTGGTGCGCCAGTACGACGGCACTTCGCCGGACGTCAGCGAGAGCGTGCCCACCAGCGGCACGCGGCGCGCGCTGTCGGCGATCGGCACCACGCGCGGCGGCTGGCCGACGACGGGGCGGCCGAGGCTGTCGCGGGCGATGGTCTGCGCGGGCGTGGGCTGGCCGGGCAGCGACGCGGACGGCCGGGGGAACTCGGGCTTTCGAGGCGGTTGCGCGGTCGCGACGGCGGAGATCGCGACGAGGGCGGCGAGCGCCGCGGCGAATCGAAGCGTACGAAGCGTCATGGCGCGGGAAGTTAGCACGCGTCGCGCGCGGCGGGCACGAGTGGATGCGGCCGCGCGGGGCAGCGGGCGGCGCGGCGGAGCCGCCGGGAACACCACGGGCCCGACGCCGGAGCATCGGGCCCGTCCACCGGGTCGGCGCGTCCTTACGCCTCTTCGGGAGTGGCTCTCTTCAGGCGTTCCTCGACCTCGGCGCGATCGGCGTGGATGCCGCCGGCGGCCCAGATCTCGTCCCAGTCGAGCTTCGCCTGGTTCGCGTGGGACAGCTCGATGCACTCCGACACGTACACCAGCTCGGTCAGCGGATCGGCGGGCGGCGGCGTGGCGCGGCGATGATGTTCGGCCACCACGCGCGCGGACTGTTCGCCCATGCCCCAGCGCAGCACGGCGAGGCCGCCGAGCGGCTCGTGCAGGTGCCAGAGCATCTGTCGGAAGAACAGGTCGGGCATGTTCACCTCGCGGCGCCGTTCGCGGCGCAGCGTGCTGAGGTGATCGAACACCACGAGCTTGCCCACGTCGTGCAGCAGCGCGAGCACCCACGCCTGCTCGGGGTTGGCGCCGAATGCGGGCGCCAGCGCGCGCGCGATGGGCGCGGTGCGCTGCATGTGGCTCCACGTGCGCTGCACCTGCGGTTCGTAGTGACTGCCGGGGCGGCACAGCAGGCCGTGCACCATGGCGGACGTCATCACGGCCTCGATGCCTCCGAGGCCCACGCGCTGCGCTGCGTCGTGCAGCGACACCACGGCGTCGCCGTCGCGGCGGTACCACGCGGAGTTCGCGTGCTTGAGCAGCGCGGGCGCGAGCGCGGGGTCGGTGTCGATGAGCTCCACCACCTGCGCGTAGCTCGAGTGCGGATCGCGCGCCACCATCAGCGCCTGCTGCGCGGCGCGCGGCGGCTGGCGGATGACGGTGTCCTGGTCGCGGCGCAGCGACTCGACGAGCGCCGGCCCGTCGGAGCGCAGCGCGTCGTTCGTGGCGCCGTCCAGCAGCACGCGGCAGCGCCATTCGAGCGAGCGCTTGAGGTGCGCTTCGGTCATCTCGACGGGCGACGCGGTGGGCGCGGCGAGCGCTTCGATCGCGACCGGGTTCAGCGCGGGCTCGGCCGCCGGGGTCGCGGTCTCGACGGACTCGTCCGTGTCGGGTTTGTTCGAGCGGTGGGTGATGCGCTGCCAGAGGTTCTGGAACATGTCTCCCATCCCGGGGATCCGCGGATACGCGATGGAGCACGAGCCCGCGGCGTCGCACTCACCGTCATGTGCGTGCGTTTTCGGCATGACGCAGGCGAACTGAAGCAAAAGGCCCTGCGGGCGGAGGCTCGCGAGCGCTCGTCGGCGCAAATGCCGGTCATTGCGTGAGGGGTGGTGCGGAGAATTCGTGCGCGCGATGGGCGGGAGGACCGGGTTCGCGATGCTGCGGCGTGATGGCGCGATGGCGAGGCGGTCTTGCGCGAATCGGTGGTGCGATGTGCGCGCGAGGCGCCGCGCGCGACTTCGCGCCGCGAGTGCGATGCGCGACCTCACGAAGATTTCACTTGCCGACTTTCGCGAGTGCCAGTGCGCACGGTCCCGGATGCGTTCACTGCGAGCGCGTGTGCGTGCGCAGCGTGCGCGTGCACGGCGCGAATCGCGCGCGATGCGATTTCACGAGGGCCGGCGCGCGATGCGCGGCGTACGGGCCCGTGCGAGCGGCGAAAAGGCGCGTGGTACAAAGAACGCGCCCCGCGAAGACTCGCCCCCGAAGCGAGTGTCGTGATGAAGTGGTCCTTCGATTCGCACCGGAACGCCGCGTTGCTCTCGTTGCTGGCCGAGCTTGCCTCCCGTGATCGTGCGACCACAGCCGAACTGCTGGCGGTGATCGGCGAGGTCGACGTACGGAAGCTGCATCGTGGCCGGGGCTACGGCTCGATGTATCGCTACTGCCTGGGCGTCCTCCACATGTCGGAGGACATGGCGTTCAAGCGCATCCAGGTCGCCCGGGCGGCGCGGAAGTTCCCCGTGCTCCTCGAGATGATCGCGGACGGCCGGCTCCACCTGTCGGGCGCCATCCTGCTCGTGCCGCGCCTGCAGCCGGACAACGTCGAGCTGCT
>JBGAMH010000255.1:0-6637 GCA_044223135.1 Candidatus Eiseniibacteriota bacterium
ACCACGTGGCCCAGAAGTCGAGCACGACGGGTCGGTTGCGGTAGTCGGTCAGCCGGATCGTGCGGCCTTCCAGGGAGCGGATGGAAAACGCGGGCGCGCTGGACTCGGCGGCGAACGACGGGCTCGCACTGACGAGGCCGGCGATGGCGGCGGTGAACGCGATGCGCAGGGAAGTCCGAAGCACGGGGGGTTCTCCGTCAGCAGGGGCGTGTGGGATCGGCCGCGATTGCCGCGAAGCGTAGCCGCTAACGCCCCGCGCGGGGAGATGCCGCGCGTGGAATTTTCACCGCTTTGACCGCCTGACGAGACTCGGACAGTCGCGTGGGACGGAACCAGGGACGCGCATCCGTGTAGTGCTTTCATGAACGTCCCGCACGCGCGATCGACACGCTTTCCCAGTGGGCGAGACTTCGCCGCTGTGCTAGCGTCCACGCGCTTCCCGCACGACCACGGCCGGTATCCGGGCCCGACTTCACAAGGAAGGTGAAGCCGATGCCATTCGCGCACATCCTGTTGCAGTCCGGCGTCCGCGCCACGATTCCGTCGTTGGTGCTGCACGCCAGCGCCTTCTCCAAGTTCATCCTGCTCGTCCTGGTGGGCCTCTCGGTCTACACGTGGGCGGTGGTGTGGGATCGTCTGCGCCTGTACGCCACCGTGGAGCGCGCCGATCGGGCGTTCCTGCAGGCGTTCCGATCCGCGGGAGCGGGCGGCCGGCTCGCCGCCGAGCAGCACGCCGGCAGCGTGCTCGCGAAAGTGGCCCTGGCCGGTCAGCGCGCACTGGACCCCTTGCTCGCTGCCGGGCTGCCCCAGCACGACGCGTTCGAGATCGCGCATCGCGCCATGGATCGCGCGGCGGCCGACGAGATCGCCGTGCTCGAGAAGCGCGTCGGGTTCCTCGCCACCACCGGCAACACGGCCCCGTTCATCGGCCTGCTCGGCACGGTGTGGGGCGTGATGGTGTCGTTCGTCAACATCGGCGCGCAGGGTTCCGCCACGCTCGTGGTGGTGGCGCCCGGCATCGCCGAGGCGCTCATCGCCACGATCGCCGGCCTCGCCGCCGCGATCCCGGCCGTGATCGCCTACAACCACTGCCTCGGCCGCCTGCGGGAAGCCTCGCAGCGCGCGCAGCAGTTCGCGGGCGAGTACCTCGAGCGCCGGGCGGGAGCTCCGCGCGCATGATGGCCGGTCCCGGCAACGGTCCCGGCCGTCCGATGGCCGAGATCAACGTCACGCCGTTCGTGGACGTGGTGCTCGTGCTGCTCGTGATCTTCATGGTCACCGCTCCGTTCCTGCAGGGCGGGCTCGAGATCGACCTGCCCAAGGTGTCGAGCCGCGGGCTCGACGTGCGCGACGGGCTCGTGATCACGGTGCAGAAGGAAGGCACGGTGTCGGTGGGCGAGCAGGTCGTGCCGATGGCCGACCTCGAACCCGCGCTCGACCACGCGAATGCCAAGTCGCGGCCGGTGTTCCTCAAGGCCGACCAGAGCGTGCCCTACGGCACGGTCGTCGAACTCATCTCGCGCCTGCGGCGATCGGGGGTCGCCTCGCTCGGCCTGGTCACGGAGCCGCCGGCGGAGAATCGGAAACGCTGATGCGCGGCGCCCTCACGGGATCCCTGCTCGCTCACGGGCTGGCACTGGCGGCCGTGATGATCGTGCGCGCACCGATGCCCGTGGTGATTCCCGGACCCGAATCGGTGCAGGTCTCGCTGCTCGACGCGAGCGCGATGGCGGCCATGACCGCCACGGCGCCCACCGCGCCGACGCCCGCGCCCGAGGACGAGGGCGTGAAGCTCGACGAGCCGAAACCGGCGCCCGACACGAAGCCCGAGCGCGAGCCCGACCGACGCCCCGAGCGGCCGCGCGACGACACGCCGCCGTCCCGCAAGCCCGCGCCGCCGAATGCCGCCATGACGTCGTTGCCCATGGCCACGATCGGCGGCCCCGGCATGCGCGGCTCGGTGTCGGTGGACGCGCGCGACTTCGAGTTCGCCTACTACCTGCGGCTCGTGCGCGACCAGATCGCGCGCAACTGGAGCCCGCCCGCCGGGCTCGGCGCCGGCGGCAAGCCCGTGCAGGCGGTCGTGTACTTTCGCATCGCGAGGGGAGGCCAGTTGAGTGCGGTGAAGGTGGAGGAATCCAGCGGGATCGACTTCTTCGATCAGTCGGTCGCCCGCGCGGTGCGCATCAGCGATCCGCTGCCGCCGTTGCCGCTGGGCTTCCCGGCCGGCGACCTCGGCGTGCACTTCGGCTTCGAGTACACCGGCTCATGAGCGCGCTCCGGAGGCTGGCCGCGCTCGCCCTGCTGGTGTCGTGCGCGGCGAGCGCGCACGCGCAGAGCGGTGACGTGCGCCTGGACTACAGCACCGGGCAGGCGCGCCGCGTGCCGCTGCGCACCGAGCCGCTCGCGCCGGCCGGCGATCGCAACGCGCGCGCCTCGAGCCTGCCGGCCGACGAGCTGCTCGCGAGCGACCTCGTGAACTCGGCGGTGTTCGCGGTGACGCGCTCGTGGGTGACGCCGCAGACTCCGCCCGACCCGCCGCAGGGCGTGGTCGGCGGGCGCTGGACCGTGTCGGGCGGGAGCATCGTGCTGAAGGGCGAGGTGCGCGACTTCCCCGGGCGGCAGCTCGTGCTCGAGAAGGAGTATCGCGGCCCCGTCGCGGACTGGCGGCGACTCGTGCACCGCTTCGCCGACGACATCGTGCTGCAGTTCACCGGCGTGCCCGGCATCGCGTCCACGCAGATCGCGTTCGTGGTGCAGGACGGGCGCAACAAGGAACTCTGGGTGATGGACGCGGACGGCCAGGGCGCCCGCGCGCTGACGAACGACCGGTCGCTCGTCCAGTCGCCGAGCTGGTCCGCCGACGGCTCGCGCCTCCTGTTCACGTCGTACCGCGACGGCCGCGGGCCGAAGCTCTACGTCATGAGCGTGGCCGACCGCCGCATCGCGCTCGTCTCGGGCCGGCCCGGCCTCAACACGAGCGGCGCGTTCTCGCCCGACGGCCGCGAGATCGCGTGCACGCTCAGCCAGGACGGCAACGCCGAGGTCTACCGCCTCGACGCCGGCGGCGGCTCGCCCCACCGGCTCACGAACAGCCGCGCCATCGACACGGCGCCCACGTGGTCGCCCACGGGGCAGGAGCTCGCGTTCACGTCGGATCGCGGCGGCTCGCCGCAGGTGTACGTGATGGACCGCGAGGGCGGCAACGTGCGGCGGCTGAACTTCGACCTCGGCTACACGGATTCACCGGCCTGGTCCCCGCGTGGAGACCGGCTGGCGATGGTGTCCCGCAACGGCAACGGCTTCGACGTCTACGTCTGCCGCGCGGACGGCTCGGGCACGCTGCTCGTGGCCACGGGCGGCAGCAACGAGAATCCCCGCTGGTCGCCCGACGGCCGGCACCTGGTGTTCACGTCCAACCGCGGGGGAGCGTCCGGCCTGTGGATCAGCGACCTCGACGGATCGCCCCCGCGCCGGCTGGACACGGGCGGCCGAAGGGCGTCTTCTCCGGCATGGTCTCCGCGCCCGGACACGGGCGGAAGGCCCTGAACCGTACTCCCATCCACCTCGTCCCGAGGAGGTTTTCCATGATGCGTTCGATGCTCCGTACACTCGCCCTCGTCGCGGCGGTCGCCGCGGTGCTCGCGGTGGCCGGCTGCGCCAAGAAGGCCACGCAGGCTCCGCCCACGCCACCGCCGGCTCCGCCGCAGACCACCACGCCGCCGCCGACGACGACCACGCCCACCACGCCCACCACGCCCGCGGCGCCCGCGCCGACGGACGAGGAGATCATCGCGAAGCAGCTGCAGCCGGTGTTCTTCGCGCTCGACTCCGACCGGCTCGACGACGCCGGCCGCGCGGCGCTCGACAACAACGCGCGCGTGCTGCGCGACAACCCGCGCCTGCGCGTGATGATCGAAGGGCACTGCGACGAACGCGGAACGGTGGAATACAACCAGGCGCTCGGCGAGCGTCGCGCTGACGCCGCGAAGGACTACCTCGTGCGCGCCGGCGTCGAGGCGTCGCGCCTGTCCACCGTGTCGTACGGCAAGGAGCGCCCGTTCGCCGAGGGCAGCAGCGAGGAGGCGTGGTCGCAGAACCGCCGCGCCCAGTTCTCCAAGCCGTGATCGCGCGACCGACCATCGCACGCACGACGCGCCCGGGCCTTCGGGCCCGGCGCGTCGCGCTGTGCGCCGCCCTGCCGGTGCTGCTGGCGGCGAGCACCACGCTCACGGGCTGCTACGCCCCGCAGCTGGCGCTGCTCAAGTCGGGGCTCGACAGCCTGCGCGCGTCCGTCGACACGATGCACGTGCGCGACTCGGTCGCGTACACCGTGCTGGCCGACACGCGGCGGGAGCTCTCGCAGCAGCGCGAGATCCTGCTCAGCACCAAGGCCACCACGGGCAGCACGACGGCCGAGCTGTCCGAGCAGATGGGGCGCCTCGAGGGCAAGCTCGAGGAGACGATCCAGCGGGTGAACCAGATCCTGTCGCGTGCTCCGCAGGCGGTCACGCCCGTGGCGCCCGCGGGGCCGCCGCCGGCCCCCGGCGGCACGACGGGTCCCGCGCCGGCGCCCGCTCCCGATCCGGTGCAGCTCTACGACGCGGCCACGCAGGACCTCACGCAGGGGCGCTACCCGCTCGCGCTGGAGGGCTACCGCGACTTCCTGCGGCGGTTCCCGAACGTCGAGCTGGCCGACGACGCGCAGTACGGCATCGGCGAGTGCTTCTTCGCGCAGGCCGCGTTCGACTCGGCCGCGGTGGAATACGCGCAGGTTCCGGCCAAGTGGCCCGACGGCAACCGGGTGCCGCCGGCGCTGTACCAGCTGGGACTGAGCCAGGAGCGCCTCGGCCGCAACGAGGACTCCAGGAAGACGCTGCAGGACCTCGTCCGTCGCTTCCCGCGCTCGGCCGAGGCGCAGCTCGCCCGCGAGCGGGTGGGTGCCGCGCCCAAGCGCTGAGCGCTCGCCCTTCGCGCGGGCCGCTTCGAGGTCGGGCGCCGGCCCGTGCGATCCCTCGTGCGCGCGCGGGCCGCCCGCTCGCTGCGCGCTGGCCGCTGCCGCTCCCGCGCGGGGCGCGCCCGGCGAAGGGCCGCGCGCCGACTCCGCGCTGGCGGGCCGTCCCGTGCGCCGCGTGGACGTGGTCACGCACGAGATCTGGGATCCGCTGCCCGCGGGGCGCTTCTCGCGCGTGTACGCGCTCATGAACGCGCTCCACGTGCGGACGCGCCCGATCACCGTGCGCGCCGAGGTGCTCGTGCGGCCGGGCGACACCCTCGACTCGACCGCGCTCGACGAGACGGCGCGCAACCTGCGCGCGCTCGACTACCTGGTGCCCACGCGCGTCGAGGCGGTGCCGGCGGGCGACTCGGTAGACGTGCGGGTGGAGACGCGCGACCACTGGACCACGTCGCCCGAGCTCAACCTGGAAGGTGGCGGCGGGCACACGTACGGCACGCTCGCGTTCACCGAGCGCAACCTGCTCGGGCTCGGCACGCCGGTGTCGATGCAGTTCCGCCAGGACCCGACCGGCGCTTCGCGCAGCCTGTCGTTCGCCGACGGGAACCTGTTCGGCACGCACGTGCGCGGCGCCGTGGCCGGAGGCAGCGGCGAGGCGGGCAAGTCGAACTCGGCATCGATCGACCTGCCGTTCTTCTCCACGCGCGCCCGCAAGGCGCTCGGCGGCTCGTGGGCGCGCACGGTGAGCGAGGCGCAGCTCTTCAGCGACGAGCAGGTGGTGGCGCGCTTCGGTCGCACGCACCGAGACGGCCGAGGTGCACTCATCGGCGACGTGGCTCCCGACGGCACCGTGCAGCGGTTCGTCGGGGCGTTCGAGTGGAGGGACCGGCGGCTCGAGCCCACGCGTCTCGAGCCCGGCGCGCCGGCCGAGTTCGACGGCCCGATGGAGGACCTGCGCCTGCGCCGCGTGACCGGCGACGTGCAGCTGTGGCGGCCGCGATGGCTGCAGCGCCGCGGCGTGGACCGTTTCGACCGGGTCGAGGACTTCGACGCCGGCACCACGTTCGCGCTCCGGATGCGCGTGGCGCCGCACGCGCTCGGCAGCAGCGCCGACGAGGGCTACGTGCGCGTGAAGCTCGACACCGGCGTCGACGCAGGTCGCGCGGGCTTCGGCCTGCTGCGCTCGTCGTGGTCGGCGCGGCTGCGCTCGGGGATGCGCGAGTCGCTCGGCGACGTGCGCGCCCGCTGGGTGGTGCAGCCGTGGCGCGACCAGACCACGGTGATCGCGGCACTCGGGCAGGCGGGCTACCGCATGCCGCGCGACTTCCAGCTCGAGCTGGGCGGCCTCTCGGGCCTGCGCGCGTACTCGGTGCACGCACTGACTGGCACGCAGGCGTGGCGGATGAACGCCGAGCATCGCGGGATCGTGTTGCGCGACTGCTGGGATCTCGTGAGCTTCGTTGGCGGGGCCGCGTTCTTCGACGCGGGTCGCACCTGGGGCCGGGCTCGGCGGGCAAGGGGTGGCACGAGGACGTGGGACTGGGGCTGCGCCTGTCGCTGCCGCACTCGGCGCTCAACCAGGTGGCGCGGTTCGACGTGGCGTGGCCCGTGGGCCCGGAAAACGGGGGACGCGCCGCGCCGCGACTGTCCTTCGGTTCGTCGCAGGCCTTCTAGGCCCTG
>JBGAMH010000256.1:0-6678 GCA_044223135.1 Candidatus Eiseniibacteriota bacterium
GCTCATCGCCGACGACGTGAAGGCGAAGGTCGACGCGCTCGAAGCGGACATCGTGGCGGGTCGCATCACCGTGCCCTCGAAGTGACGGCATGAGCGTCGACGACGGCCGCATGCGCCGCGACGATCCGCCCGCCGCGGGTCCGCGCCGGCCCGCCGGGCCGAAGCCGGCCGCGCCGAAGGGCCCGTGGCAGGGGCTCCGGGGCGGCTACCGCGTGCGCACGAGCCGCGCCTGGCAGACGAACAGCGGCGTGCTGACCGACGGTCGGCACGCCGTGCTGCTGGACCCGGGCGTGACCCCGTCCGAGATCGCCGACGTGATGGCGGCGGTGCCCGCCGGCGCCGACGTGCTGACGGTGATCACGCACCACCACTGGGACCACGTGCTGTCGCCCCCGTGGCTGCCGGCCGGCGCGCGCACGCTCGCGCACGAGACGTTCGCCGCCGAGCTCGCGCACGACCTGGCGCACGCGCGCAGCGAGGCTCAGCACTACGCGGCCGAGTGGGGCGAGCCGCTGACGCACACGCACGAGACGTTCGCGCCCGACGTGGTCGTGCGCGACGGCGACACGGTGAAGCACGGGCCGTTCACGCTGCAGTTCCGGCACGTGCCCGGTCATTCGGCCGACGCGATCGCGGTGCTGGTGGCGGAGGCGGGCGTGCTGTTCGTGGGCGACCTGCTGTCCGACCTCGAGCCGCCGTCGCTGGACGAGCCGCCGGCCGTGTACCGCGACTCGCTCGCGCGGCTGGAACCGTGGCTCGCCAAGGGCGCCGACGTGATGGTGCCGGGCCACGGCTCGATCGCCCGCGGATCGCGCGTGATGACGCAGCGCCTGCGCGCCGACCTCGCCTACCTCGATGCGCTCGAGGCCGGTGTGGCCGCCGCCGTGCAGGCCGGCCGCGACGCCGACGCCACCGTGGCGGAACTGGAGTCTCTGAAATACCCGGGCGCCGACGGCAAGCCGTACTCGACGGCCGACTGGCATCATGCGAACGTGCGGCTGGTCTGGGGTGTGATCGCCGGTCGTTGACCGCCGGCCGCGGAAGCTCGCGCCGCCCCCTCGCACGGAAGCCGCCGCACCCGGCACGGAGAGTCATGATCCAGTCGAAGAGTTTCTACCGCAGCCTCGAGAAGGTGTTCGCCGGGGCCGGCCGCGTGAAGCAGCACGAGCGGTTCGCCCAGCGCATCGCGCCGCCCCTCCTGGAACTGCTCGGCCCGCTGCTCGGCGTGACCGCGGTGCACGTGATCGAGCGCCGCAAGGACGGCGTCACGCCCGCGAAGCGCTTCGGCGAGTCGCGCCCCGACATCGGCGCCGATCTCGCGCGCCGGTTCGCGAGCACGGGCGACGACGGCATCAAGGAACTGCCCTGGGTGGGCGACATGGCGCCCGGCCGCGTGGGCGTGCTCGGCGTGGGCGCCGCCGACGGCCCGCTGCTCGTGCTGTTCGGGCCGGCGCGCGGCGCGCTCGACCGCGGGCCCGCGAAGGCCGAGTTCCTGTCCACGCTGAACAGCCTGCTGTACGCGATGCGCCAGCACCTGCAGAAGAGCGAGGTCGACGAGATGCTCGAGCAGGCGCGCGCGATCCAGCTGAGCCTGCTGCCGCCGGGCGCGTTCGCATTCGAGGGCTACGACGTGTTCGCGGTGAGCTACGCCGCCTCGCGCGTGGGCGGCGACCTGTACGACTTCCTGCCCGAGGGCCCCGACACGCTGGGCCTGGCCGTGGCCGACGCGTCGGGCCACGGCCTGCCCGCCGCGCTGCAGGCGCGCGACGTGGCGATCGGCCTGCGCATGGGCGTGGAGCGCGATCTCAAGATCGTGTCCGCGATCGAGAAGCTGAACCGCATCATCCACCGGAGCGGCCTCACGTCGCGGTTCGTGTCGCTGGTGTTCGGCGAGCTCGAACAGAACGGCAATTTCTCGTACGTGAACGCCGGCCACCCGCCGGGGCTGCTCGTGGATTCGCGCGGCATCCGCGAGCTGGCCGTGGGCGGCATGGTGCTCGGCCCCGACCCGGACGCGCGCTACAAACTGGGCTTCACGCACGTGGACCGCGGCGCCACGCTCGTGCTCTATTCCGACGGCGTGATCGAGCGCGGCGCCACGTGGGGCGAGGAGTTCGGTCTCGACCGGCTGAAGAAGTGGCTGAAGGAATCCAAGAAGCGCACCGCCGAGGACGCGGTGAACGACCTGTTCGCGCGCATGGACGAACACGCGCGCGGGCGCGCCTACGAAGACGACGTGACCGTGATGGTCGTGAAGCGCCAGGGGTGACGCGATGAGCCTGTGGAACAAGCTGTTCGGTGGAGACAAGTCGAAGCCGGCCCCCACCGCTGCCGCCGCGCCCGCGGTGGCGACCGCCGTGGCGGCCGATCCGTGGGACCAGGTCGCGTGGGTCGAGCCCGACGCGCACGAGTCGGGCCTGCGCTGCCTCGACTGCCGCGCGGTCGCGGCACTGCCGCTGGACCCGTCGGGACTTCCCGAGCAGGCCGCGCGCTTCGCCTCGCTGCGCGAGGACGACGGCCGCGCGCTCGTGCACCTGCGCCCCGAGGACTCCCTGTCGCTGCCGGCCGCGCTGCGGCTGCCCGTGCCGAGCGCGGAGACGCGCGACGGCACGCTGTTCGCCGCGAAGACGCTCGAGGACAAGTGGGACGTCTTCCTGTTCGAGGGCTGGCTGTACTTCCGCCGCAGCTGGTCGGGCCAGCTGATCTACCGCGCCACGCTGCGCACCGAGGGCACGACCGCGGTCATCGAGACCGTGCAGGCGCCGGGGGAGGCCGCGTCCAGCGACGCCGCGTTCTGCGTGCGCGAGGTGGACTACCTGGTGAAGAGCCACCTGTACGGCCTGCCGGCGCCGCATCCGCTGCCGGCGGAACTCCAGGGCTCCGATCGCGAGATCGCCGAGTTCTCGGTGCAGCGCCACGGCCGCCGCGCCCTGTGGGCGACGTACGGCGACACGAGCGCGCACGCCCCCTGGGGAACGCCCCGCGCCTGAGATCGCGCGTCTGCGACGCCGGGGCGGGCGCCGCTGCCGGTCAGCGGAGGACGATCACGCGCCGTGAGACGGCGTCCGCCCCGCCCCGCCGAGCGAGCACGAAGTAGACGCCCGGCGGCAGGTCGTCGTCCCGCCAGCGCAGCGTGTGTTCGCCCGCCGCGAGCGCGCCGTCCGCCAGCGTCCGGACGACCGCGCCGCGCACGTCGAGCACCTGCACGCGCACGTGCGACGCGGTGGGCAGCGTGAACGCCACGGTCCGCGCGCCGGCGCCACGTGCGGGATTCGGCCACACCGACAGCCGCCACGGCCGCGAGGCGGGCCCGGCCCCGAGCACCGGGCCCTCGGTGGGCACGAAGCGGAAGCTCTTCAGCTGCTGGCGTGCGAACGTGTCGAAGATCCCGCCGCCCGCGCTGGTCGCCGCGCCGAGGTCGGTCTCCACGTGCGTGACGCGGCGCGGCTCGGAGAGCCCGAACACCGGCGAGGCGAGGAGGGCCGTGCGCGGACCGTCGGCCACGTTCCACAGCCGCGCGACGAGCGTGCGTGCGGGCCCGTCCTCCGCCGGCTTGAGCGCCCAGAGCAGCACGTCGGTCGTGTCCACGCCGAGCAGCGAGTACACGTCGCCGGGCATCACGCCCGCTCCGAACGCCGACGTGACCGGCGCGTCGACGAGCGGGTTCTGGTGCTCGAGCGAGAACCGCATGGCGGCGGGCGC
Organism: Candidatus Eiseniibacteriota bacterium; assembly: GCA_044223135.1. Classification (GTDB taxonomy): domain Bacteria; phylum Eisenbacteria; class RBG-16-71-46; order RBG-16-71-46; family RBG-16-71-46; genus JBGAMH01. Next base: position 3,703 of record JBGAMH010000256.1, read on the forward strand.
CGACCACGCGCCGTGCGGGCGGAGCGCGTAGCGGTTCCGGAAGAACGTGTCGCCGCCCTGGTTGTAGATGCCGTCGGCGCAGTTGGGAGCGTTCCCCACGAGCGCGTGCAGGTACGTGGTCGTGGTGTCGAGCTCGGCGTACCAGCTCCCGCCCGGCTGCCAGAACGACCCGTCCCACGTCGACAGCGTGATCCCGCGCGTGGCGTCGGAGAAGTCCACGAAGTGGTTGCTCGTGAGCCAGTCGGTGCGCGAGCTCACGTCGGCGTAGTCGCCCCCCGTGGACTCGTAGTCGGCGCGCGCGATCATGCCGACCTCCTCGTGCCGGAACTGGCCGCCCGCGAGCCCGAAGTCGTAGCGATAGACCTGGCTCGACGAACCGAAGTTCTCCGTCACGCGTGCGTCCACGTCCACGCGGTCCACGCCCGCGTACAGCGTCACGCGGACGTCGTGGTCGGGCGTCCCACTGCTCACCACGCGCAACGTGGCGGAAACGGGCCCGACGTTCTCCGCCACGATCGGGCCGCTGCCCTGCTCGGGATCGTTCAGCGCGCGGCCCGGCGTCACCCACTGGCGATTCCCGTCGCGGCGGTCCACGAGGCTGGTGATCTGACCCCGGGCCCCCACCGTGAGCGCGTAGGCGTCGCCCGTGAGCGTCGCGCCGCTCACCGTGGCGGCCGGTGGGAACGAGCCCCCGAGGCCCGCGTACACGTCCACGCACCGGTAGCCCACCGCCGGCACGTCGGGCACGCGCACGCGCAGGCGCGTCTGGCCGTCCACCACGACCGTCTGGCTCGGGAGTTCCTGGCCGGTGAGCACGTCGACCGCGCGCCGCGGCAGCGGCACCGACGTCACCAGGTCCACGACGTCCGTGCGCGTCCACGACAGCGGGTTGAACACGGCGTGGCGGTTCACGTCGGGAGGACGCACGACGAGCTGACCGAGCCGCACGAGCCCGTCGGCCTGCAGACCGTCCACGTAGCGCGACAGCGCCCGGGCGACCTGGCGCTGCCAGTCCCGGCGCTGCGGTTCGGTGCAGCCCGGGCCCGGCCCCCACGAGTGCTCGGCGTACAGGCCGCAGGCCAGCATCGCGCTGTCGCGATCCGCGGTGCGGCCGTGCATGAACGTGGTGTCCTGCTGCACCACGACCGAGGCCAGCGCTTCCGCGGTGCGCAGCTTCTCCACCGACGTCTTGTACTGCGCGGTGGCCGCGGCCAGCGTGGTGGACAGCAGCTCCCACTCGTTTCCGAAGCACCGGCCCCACTCGGGCACGACGGAGCCGTACGTGGCCTCGAAGTCGCGGAAGAAGTCGAGCTCGTTCGAGCTGATCACGCGCGTCGTGTCGTCCGACCGCGTCTGCGCGGCCTGCACGAAGCGCGTGGTGAACGTCTCCAGGTTGTCGTGGCCGTAACCGAACGCCGCGTGCACGCCGTACGGCCAGCGCGTGCGATACGTCGTGTTCTGCCGCATGAAGTCGATCGCGGCGTCGGGATCCCGCGCTTCGGCATAGCCGCCGAGGCTGCTGTTGCCGTTGTAGAACGCGTTCCACTTCAGCAGCACACCCTGCCCGTCGGGGCCGACGAACTGGTAGATGTCGTTCACGCGCTGGGTGGCGTCGAAACACGTGGCGCATCCGCAGATGCCCTTCCAGGCGTACTTCGCGCCCGAGCCCGCCCACAGGCTCGCCACGCCGCCGGGGAGCGTCTGGTTCTCCATGGGAATCACCAGCGGGATCCGGATGCCGAAGCGCCGCTCGAGGTGGCCGGCGCCGTAGAAGCTGCGCAGCACCGCCTCGGTGGGCATCATGCCCCAGTCCTCGACGCAGGCGTTGAGCGTCGTCACGAGCGAGCTGTCGCGCAGGTGCTGCACCACGCGGGCGAACGACGCCGGGGGCTGGGACGCCTCGTACTCGCTCACCCAGATGTGCCCGTCCATCACGAACCGGCTGCGCGCGTCCCAGGGGTTGCCCGCCGTCGCGTCGGCCCGGTCCATGTAGTAGTCCATCATGCGCACGAACGAGGACCGGTACGTGCTGTCGAGCCCGCTCCACATGTAGTCGGTGTGGTCGTCGTTCGCGAGGTAGTAGCGCTCGCGCGGCAGGGAGACGAGCGGGCCCCGCAGCACCGGCGCCACCGCGGACGGGAACAGGTGCCCGGTGACCGTGGCGATCTCGGGATAGCGCGAGTGGTCGCCGTGCGCGTGTCCCGCACGTGGCGCAAACGGGACCAGCGCCGCGAGCGCGGCGAGCACGGCGCCGGAACGCACGATTCGACGCGACGCGCACGCGGCGCGGTGGGCGATCGACATGAACGGAGCTCCGAGGATACGGGACACGCGAGGTCGAGAAGCCGAATCGCCTCGGCCGCGGGGCCAGGGAGCCAGCGCACGCGAGGAACAGGCGGCGGGAATTCTATGCGCGGCGCGAGCGGCCGCGAAGCGGAAACACGCCGCGCGGCCCGCGCCGGAGGAGTGGTCCAGCCCCGCGGGGTCCGGGCGGCCCCTGCCGGGGCACTGCCGGCCGCACCCCTGGGGCACCCGCCCCAGCTTCACCGCCAGATCGACTTGATCTGGCCCCAGGTGCGGTTACGCGTGGCGACGGTGCAGCCGCCCGCGAAGCTCCCGCCCTGCCACGTGACGGTGTTGTTGCGATTCGGGTTGCCGAGGTAGTAGTCGCCCACGCCGACGGGCTGGACGAGTTTCAGGCCCAGTGCGAGGCACACCGGCACGTTGCAGCCGTTGCAGATGCCGGCGCCCGTCGTGGAGCCGTGCGAGAGCACCACGCGAAAGGCGTGGTACTCCCGATCCGTCTCCAGCTCCGCGGACGCCCCGAGCGGCATGAACCCCACGCCCACCAGGCGTGCCTTGGAGAGCCCGGATCGGATGGCGGGCGTCGTCCAGTAGGCGCCGAGTCGCGCCGACCCCAGGCCGTTCCACGGATCGGCGCACGTCGCCTCCGCGCCGCCGGGGGCATTCGTGTCG
>JBGAMH010000257.1:0-6662 GCA_044223135.1 Candidatus Eiseniibacteriota bacterium
GCGGTCACGCGCAGGCGCGTGAGCTCGTCGCGATAGCCCTTGCGCCGACGATAGTCGTGACGGCGCTTGAACTTGAAGATCTTCACCTTGGGGCCGCGCAGGTGCTCGAGGATCTCGACCGCGACCGAAGCACCCTTCACGGTGGGCTGGCCCACCGCGATCTTGTCGCCCTGGCCCACGAGCAGCACCTGGTCGAACGTGTGCTTCGACCCGGGCTCGCCGGACATGCGGGGCACTTCGAGCACGGCGTCCGGCGACACCTTCTGCTGGACACCGTTGATGTTGACGATGGCGTACATGACGGATTGGACTCCCTGGAGACCGTGGACTCGCCGCCCCGGCGCTGCCCCGGACAAGTCGTTGCCCCGATGGGCGCGCGGACGGCCCAGCGGTCTCGACAGACCTCTGGGATGGTCACGAAGGCCGGAGTTTGTAACACGGTCTCCGAAAAGGTGTCAATCGCCGGGCCGGGCCGGCGCGCCCGGCGGGGGCCTGCGGCACTCCCCCTTCCGGGGCCACGGGGAGCCTGCCGGACCCGCCCGGGCGTCCGCTTTCAGCGCGGAGGGAGCCGGCGGAGGGCCGTGAGAACGACCACGCTCCCACGCCGTTCGCCCGTCGCGATCACCCGGTCACCCACGGCGAGCGCGCTGACCAGGGCGTGCAACTGGAGGTCGGGCTGATCATTGCCCCCGATCATCCGGAGGCTTCCGAGGGAGAAGACCTGGGCGGCCCCGCGATCGGCGGCGACCGTCAGGGCGACCCCGCCGTCGGCCGGTCGGTCGTCCACGATCGATGTCACCACGCCCGTGACGCGCTCGATCGTGATCGTGGGCGCCGTGGCCGGGGCTTTCGAGCAGCCGGCCGACAGGGCGACCAGCGCCGTGCATCCGAGAGCGAAGACGAGGCCGCGAAGCGATCGCATGGGCTATTCCTCCGAAAACGTCCACCCGGTCGAGGTCGTTGACGCCGGCGGGGCGAGCCTAGCATCCGCCCCCGGCGACGGGCCCGCGAAAAGTGCCGCCCCCTGCCCTTCCGCCGTCCGGCCTCGCGCGGTAGCGTGCGCCCCGTTCGCACGCTTCCCGTTCTTTCTCTCATCCAGGGGCCACCCATGCGCCCGAATCCCGTCCTGCCGTTGCGGCCGGCCATCTTGCTGGCCTCCCTGGCACTGACGCTCACCTGCTGTGCGTCCACCGGCTCGGGCCCCGGGTCGGCGACCCCCGGGTCGTCCGCCCCCCCGACCGCGGCGCGCACGGCGGAGTTGCCTTCGTACGTCGGCGTGCCACTGATCCTCGATCGCTCCGACCTCGCCCTCGGCACCACGGTGCAGTTCACGCGCCTGCCGAACGCGGCCGACTTCAACGACCTCGAGTACACCTACGGCCTGTCGAAGGTCGTGATCTCGCTGCCCGAATGGCCGGAGGGATTCGAAGCGGTCGAGTCGCTCAATCACCGACCCGTGGACCTGGACCTGATCGTGATCCTGCCCGGGTGGCCGCCCACGCGCAGCGCCGCCGAGGCGTGGAACATGGTGAACGGGCCGTTGCGGCTGGTCGTGCTCGCCGGCGGCGCACCACCCACGCGCGGCATGCTCGACGACCTGAACGCGATGCGGTCGCTCGAGCGCGTGATCGTGCAGACGGACCGGCCGTCGCGCAGCGGGCTCGAGCGCCTGCAGCGCCCGCTGTCGTTCCGGCGCATCGTTCCGTGAGCGCCGACGAAGCGGCGCGTCCCGACGCGGCCGATCCCGTGGCCCGGCTCGCGCCCTGGTGGGACCGGCTCGAGGCGCGCCATCTCGCCTCGCTCACGTTCACCGAGGTGCGGCGCGCACTCGAAGCGCTGTCGGGCGTATACGTGGAACGCCGCGACCGGCTCGCGCGCGGCGCCGACCTCGACACCGCCGGAAAGCGCGCCGCGTTCGCGCTCTTCTACGGAGCGCTCCACTACGCCACCGCCGCGCACGTGGCGCGCGAACTCCTGCGCGAAGCGAAGGCGCCCGAGCGCGTGGTCGACCTGGGCTGCGGCACGGGCGTGGTCGGCGCGGCGGTCGCACTGGCATTCGAACCGCCCGCGGCCGTCGAGGGCGTGGACCGCAGCCGCTGGGCACTGGAGGAAGCGCGCTGGACCTGGGAGGCGCTCGGGGTGGCCGGGCGGGCACGGGCGGGCGACTTCGCGCGCCAACGATTCGCGGCCGCGGGTGCACTCGTGACGCTGGGCTGGGCCGTGAACGAACTGGACGATCGCGCGCGCGCCGGGCTGCTCGACTCGATCGCGCGCTGGCGGCGCGAAGGCGCGGGTGTGCTCGTGGTGGAGCCGATCTCGCGACGGCTCTCGCCGTGGTGGGACGAGTGGGCGGACGTGTTCGCGGGCTGGGGCGGCCGCGCGGACGAGTGGCGCTTCGCCGCCGACCTGCCGGAGCGCCTCCGCCTGATGGACCGCGCCGCCGGCATGGACCACCGCGAACTCACGGCGCGCACGCTCCTGCTTCCGCCCGCCTGATCCGGCACCGCGGGCGACCGGCGACACGCCCGGTACGTGCTCCGGGCGCGGCGCGCTCGATCGCTAGTCGCGGATGAACAGCCAGAGGCCGCGGAAGAACGCGAGACCGCCCAGCGTGATCGCGAGCCAGCCCACCACGAACAGCGGTGCGGCCGCCGGGTGCTTGATCACCCAGAACGTCGCCAGCGAGCCCAGCATGCAGACGACGCCCCCGATGGACATCGTGCGCAGCGCGTCGTGGCGGCGACCCTCGAGCGTGGGCGAAACCGTACGCGCCCCCCGCGAGTGCGTGGGCGAATACCTCGGGGTACTCGGCACCATCGGTCGTTCCTCCTCCGTGGGGACAGGACCGTTGGGCGTGGGGGCTGCGCCGAATCAACTCCGTGAACGAGGGACGAGCACAAGCTTGCGCGACCCGCCGGCCGCAATTCAATGGCGAACTTGTACCGGAATCCCGGCGCGGCCTCCGGGAAACGCCGCGCCCCCGGACCGTGGGGCCCGGGGGCGCGCGAAACCCGCGGAAAAGGCCGGGATCACGTCCCCGGCACCGCTCCCACGACCTGCTTGGTCAGGTCCACCTTCTTGTCGCTGATGAACCGCATCTCGCCCCGCTTGAGCTGCGGGTCGTCCTTCAGGTCCACCTGCAGCTTGAAGCGCTTCTCCAGCTCGCCGAACCGGCGGGCTTCCTGCTCCACGAAGTAGAGCGCCAGTTCGGGCGCCACCTTCACCGTGATGCGCTTGTGGCCGCCCATGGCCGACACGCGACGCATGGCGCGCTCGAGCTTCACGAGCATGGTCTCGTTGCTCGGCACCTTGCCCAGGCCGCCGCACGTGGGGCAGTCCTCGGTGTAGTAGTGCAGCAGCGACGAGCGCTCGCGCTGGCGCGTCATCTCGACGAGCCCCAGGTCGCTCACCGCGAACGCCTTGGTGCGCGCGCGGTCCTTGCGCAGCTCCCCGCGCAGCGTGTCGAGCACGGCGCGCTTGTTGGACTCGCTCTCCATGTCGATGAAGTCGACCACGATGATGCCGCCGATGTCGCGCAGTCGCAGCTGGCGCGGCACCTCGACGGCGGCCTCCATGTTCGTGCGGAAGATCGTCTCTTCCTGGCTCTTCTTGCCGGTGAACCGGCCGGTGTTCACGTCGATCGCGACCAGCGCCTCGGCGTGGTCGATGCAGATGTAGCCGCCCTTCTTGAGCCACACCTTGCGCTCGAACGTCTTCTCGATCTGCTGCTCGATGCCGAACGCGTCGAAGATCGGGTCCTTGCCCTTGTACAGCTTCACGCGGTCGCGCAGCTCCGGCGAGACCACCTTCAGGTAGGTCTGGATCTCGGCGAACGAGTCCTTGTCGTCGATGAACACTTCCTCGACGTCGTCGGTGAACAGGTCGCGGATCAGGCCGGCGGTCATCTCGAGCTCCCGGTGCACGAGCGCGGGCGCGCGCACGGCCTTGGCCTTCTTCTCGATCTTCTCCCACAGCCGGGTGAGGTGCTTGATGTCGGCGGCGTACTCGGTGTCGCCCTTGCCCTCGCCCGCCGTGCGGGCGATCAGGCCGACGTTGCCCGGCTTGAGGTCGGAGATGATGGCCTTGATGCGCTGGCGCTCGGCGCGCTCCTCGATGCGGCGCGACACGCCGACGTGGTCCACGCCGGGCATCAGCACGCAGAAGCGGCCGGGCAGGCTGATCTGCTGGGTCACGCGCGGGCCCTTGGTGCCGATCGACTCCTTGGTGATCTGCACCAGCACTTCCTGGCCCTTCTTCAGCGAGTCCTCGATCTTCGGGATCGGGGCGCGGCGGCGCTTCTGGCGGTCGCCGGTCGTGTCGTCGGCGTCCGACAGGTCCTCGAGACCCGACAGCGACTCGGCCAGGTCGGACGCGTGCAGGAAGCCGGTCTTCGGCAGGCCGAGGTCCACGAACGCCGACTGCATGCCGGGGAGCACGGCGTTGACGCGGGCCTTGTACACGTCGCCGACGTTGCGCCGCTGCTCGGCCCGCTCCACGAAGAGCTCCGCGAGCTCGTCGTTCTCGAGGATGGCGATGCGTGTCTCGTAGGCGTCGGCGTTGATGATGATGCGCTGCTTCACGTGGGTCCTTTCACGGGGCGCCGCCCCGGAGAGGGCGCGACCGGCGTCAGCCCCCCGCCCGCGGCGACAGCAGCTGCAGCGGATCGAGCTTCTCTCCGCCGCGCTCCGCCCACAGTCCGGCGCGCTCGACGTCCGCGGTGCGGGCGTCGGCCTCCGGCAGGAGCAGGGCCACCAGGTCGTCGGGTCTCGCGGAGGCGCGGACCGTGAATCGGAGGTCCGCGTCGAGCACCGGTCGGGACCGTTCGTCCGTCACCCGGAGCGCCGCGATGGATGGGCGTGCGTCGAATTCGCGCGTCTGGTTCTCGCCCTGGCGGCGCACGATCACGTGATCCCGATCGAGCAGCGCCGCGGCACGGGACGTCAGCTCGGCGCTCAGCTCCCCGGCGGAGAAACCCGCCTCGGCGAGGTAGCTGTCCGGAAACCGGATGCGATAGCTGGCGCCCTCGAGCTGGCTCATGAGCGAGGGTGTCTTGAAAAGGATGGGTCGGTAGCCCGTCACCTGGAGGCCTTCCGGCAGCACGGCATCGAGCCTCTCGGCGAGGTCGACGCCCGGCGGACGGGTGAACTCCAGGTCGAAGACCTCGGCCCGGGAGCGGAACCCCAGCGGCAGCGGGGGGCCGAACGACATCTTCAGATGCGGGTGATGTCCCTGTGTGAACGCGAGGGGAAGCCCGGAGCGCCGCAACGTGCGCTCCCAGGTGCGCATCAGGTCCAGGTGCGAGATGAAGCGCATGGCGCTTCCCTTCTCGAACTGGATGCGGAACCGCGTGCTCGTGGAGACGCCGTTCGCGACGGCGGCCCCTCCCCGTCGCTGCCGGCGTCCGTACTCGGGCTTCGGCAACGCGGACAGCACCTGTTCCACGTCGAGCGGAGCGTGGGGCTGCCGCACCCACGGCCGCTGCGGGCACTCTTCGACGCCGCACGAGAAGCACTTGTCCTCGAGGCGGCAGTCGTCGGTCACGCCGGCCTTGTCGGCGCGCACCTTCTCGCGCACCAGGAACTTCCGGGTGACCGGCGAATGCACGTGGTCCCAGGGCTGGTCGATCTCGGTGGAGCGCTCCACCAGGTAGCGCTCCGGATCCAGCCCGTGCTCGGCGAGCACGTCGAGCCACGTGCGGTACTTCAGATGTTCGCTCCACGCGTCGAAGCGGCAGCCGCGGCGGTACGCGTCCTCGATCACGGCGCCCAGCCGGCGGTCGCCGCGCGTGAACACGCCCTCGAGCAGGCTGGTCTCGGCGTCGCGGTACTTGAGCGTGACCTGCTTGCCGCGCGCGGCCTCGCGCAGCACGGCGAGCCGGCGGTTCAGCTCGGCGGTCGTGACCTGCTCGGCCCACGCGAACGGCGTGTGCGGCTTGGGCACGTGCGGCGACACGCTCACGGTGACGCGGAAGTTGCGGTTGCCCGTCTCGCGCGCCGCCTGCCACGCCTTCTGGCTCAGGTCCAGGATCGCGCGCAGGTCGTCGTCGTTCTCGCCCGGCAGCCCGCACATGAAGTAGAGCTTCGCGCCCGTGTAGCCCTCGCCCGCGGCGGTGCGCACGGAGTGCAGCAGCTCTTCCTCGGTGTGGTTCTTGTTGATCACGTCGCGCATGCGCTGGCTGCCGGCTTCGGGCGCCAGCGTGATGCTGCCCTTCTTCTGCTCCGCCATGCGGCGCGCCACTTCGACCGGCACGTTGTCGGGCCGCGTGGACGGCAGCGACAGCTGCACGCGCGTCGGGCACAGCAGGTCGGTGAGCGCGTTCACCTGCTCCACGATCTGCGTGTGGTCGGTGGTCGACAGCGAGATGAGCGAGACCTCTTCGAGGCCGGTGCCCTGCAGGCCGCGGAGCACCTCTTCGACCACCTGTTGCGCCGGCTTCTCGCGCACGGGGCGGTTGATCATGCCGGCCTGGCAGAAGCGGCAGCCGCGCGTGCAGCCGCGCATGACCTCGACCGACAGGCGGTCGTGCGTGATCTCGCCGACCGGCAGCAGCGGCATCGGCGGGTAGTACTCGGGCTTGAGTTCCCGCGTGTAGACCGACCAGACGCGCTCGGGGTAGCCCGGCAGCGCGCGCGGGATCAGCCAGCCTTCGGGGCTCGCCTCGG
>JBGAMH010000258.1:0-6746 GCA_044223135.1 Candidatus Eiseniibacteriota bacterium
GGCCGAGCACCGGCTGGCCGAGAGCGAGCCGTGGGCATCGCACTTCGGGCTGACACCGACGCCGATCCGCGCCGCGCTCGCGAGGAGGGCGGCATGAGCCCCGCGAAGCGCAAGGCCGTTCGCGCACGGGCTGCCGCCGCGGCACGACGGGTCGCGCCGCCGGCGCGTCGCGCCGCCGCGAAGCCCCGGGCCAAGGGCCACGAGGCCACGGATGCGCCGCGCCCGGTCGGCGTGGCGGTGCTCACCGTGAGCGACACGCGACGCGCGGCCGACGACGGGAGCGGCGCGCGCGCGCAGGCCCTGATCGAGGCGGCCGGCCACCGCGTGGTCGCGCGCGCCTGGTGCCGGGACGATGCGACCGCGATCCGCCGCGCCGCGCGCACGGCGCTCGCGCGGCGCGACTGCGACGCGCTCGTGGTGACCGGCGGCACCGGCCTCGCGCCGCGCGACGTGACGCCCGAGGCGATCGCGCCGCTCGTGCAGAAGTGGATGCCCGGATTCGGCGAGCTGTTCCGCGCCGCGTCGGTGCGGCAGGTGGGCGCCGCGGCGTGGCTGTCACGCGCCGAAGCCGCAGTGGCGCGCGGGCGGCTGGTCGTGTTACTTCCCGGTTCGACGCGGGCCGTGGAGCTGGCCCTCACCGAGATCCTGTTGCCCGAGCTGGCCCATGCCGTGCGGCTGCTGGGTCGCTTCCCCAACGAGACGCGCCGGACCTGACGGGTCCCGACAGAGGAGCGAGCATGTCCATCAAGCCCGACCACTGGATCCGCCGGATGTGCAAGGAGCACGGCATGATCGAGCCGTTCGAGGAGAAGCTCGTACGGCAGGGCGTCATCTCGTACGGGCTGTCGTCGTACGGCTACGACATCCGCGTGGCCCGCGAGTTCAAGATCTTCACGAACGTGAACTCCACGGTGATCGACCCCAAGCACGTCGACCCGCGCAACATGGTGGACTTCGAGGGCGACGTCTGCCTGGTGCCCCCGAACTCGTTCGCGCTCGCCCGCACCGTCGAGTACTTCCGCGTCCCGCGCAACGTGTTGTGTGTGACCGTGGGAAAGAGCACTTATGCCCGCTGCGGCATCATCACCAACGTCACGCCGTTCGAGCCCGAGTGGGAGGGGCACGTGACGCTGGAGATCAGCAACACCACGCCGCTGCCCGCGAAGATCTACGCGGGCGAGGGGCTGGCGCAGGTGCTGTTCTTCGAGTCGGACGAGCCGTGCGAAGTGTCGTATGGTGATCGCGCCGGCAAGTACCAGAAGCAGACCGGCATCACCTTGCCGCGGATCTAGAACCGAAAGCGCTCCCCGGCGCCTCCGCGGATCGAAAGGTCGTTTCACATGAGCCGCAGTGGTTGCACCCCGGGGTGCGTCGTGCGCGCGTGGTCGTTCGCGCTCGCGACGCTGTGTGTGTTCGCTTCGTCGGCGCGAGCCCAGCTGCCGTTCTTCGGCTCGCCCGACTACCTGCACGGCACGCCGATGTCGGTGCGCGCCGCCGGCATGGGCGGCGCGAGCGTGGCGGTGCCGTGGGGCGACCAGCCCGACACGTGGGCGAACCCGGCGCTGCTCGGGCTCGTGTCGGGCGTGCGCGTGCGGACCGAGCGCAACGCCGAGGCGGGCGAGCGCCGCGCGAGACAGGAGACGTGGGGCGTGGGCGCGTTTGGCGTGGGCGGCGAGTTCCGCAGCGCCGACCGCGACGAGGACGACGAGTCCATGGACTCGAAGGCGGTGGGCGTGTCGCTGGCGCGCGTGCTGCGCGGGCTCGGGCGCATCTCGGGTCATCCCTCGCCGTGGGTGGACCGCGTCGACGCGGGCTTCGGCTTCGCGCGGCACGAACTGCGACGCGGCGGGGCCAGCGTGTTCAACACCCGCACCGAGACCACGCTGGACGACTGGGGCGCATACGTGCGCGCCCGCCCGTGGCACGACACGCTCGATCCGGCGGCCGCGTCCCACCAGCTGTCGTTCGCGTACGGCCACGCGGTGCGCAATTCCGGTGCGGCGTCACTGCCGATCGAGTCGGGTGCATTCGACACCGACCTGCCACGCGTGCACCAGGACGGCATCGGCGTGCACTACGCGTATCGGCGCGAGCACGGGGAAGGGCTTCCCGGCATCGTGCGCTCGCCGTTCAACGCGGGTCTCGACCCGGCCCTGGAGCTGACCCTGGCCTGGGACCTGGAGCGCATCGACTACGGCCGGGGCCCGGGCGGCAGCTACGAGCGCACGCACATCGGCGCCGAGGCCACCGCGCTGCGCATGCTGTCGGCGCGCGCGGGCTGGGTCGACTCGCCGTACGAGGATCGCGTCGGCACGACGTGGGGAGTGGGCCTGGCGCTGCCGCTGGCGCGCGTGGCCGGAGTGCGCACGGACTGGGCGTGGGAGCCGGCCACGGCGGCGGACGCCGCCGACCGCAGTCCGAGCTGGTCCGCGAGTGCGTGGCTGGACCTGGTCTCGTGGCTCACCGACCGCCGCTCGCCGCAGGGAGGTCCGCGATGAAGCGATCGCTGCCGCTGGTGCTCGCGCTGCTGGTGCTCGCCGCGCCGGCCCGCGCGGGACTGCGCTGGGGGGCGGTGTCCGCGTTCCAGTCCTCGCGGCTCACGGCGAATGGCTCGCTCTCGGACGTGGGGCTCGAGCCGGACGTGCGATGGTCGCCGTCGGCCGCGGGGGGCGCACTCGTGGCGTGGCGGGGAACCGGCCCGCTGTCGTTCGAGGCCGAGCCGCGCCTGCTCGACCAGCGCGACCGGCTGGACTTCGGCGAGGTGCAGATCGCGTTCGTGCGCTCGCACCTGTGGAGCACGTTGCGGATGACGCAGCTTTCGCTGCCCGTGCACGCGGTGTGGTCGCCCGTCCGCGCGCTGCGGGAGCTGCGCTATCTCGCGCGGGCCACCGGCACGCCACAGGTCCGCGTGCTCAGCTTCGGCGGCCTGCCGATCCCGCGCACCGGTCCGAATGCCGCGGACGCGATCATCTTCGAAGACCCGCGCTACACGTACGACGTGACCTCGCGGTACGCCCGCTGGGGGCTCGGCGGCTCGCTCGGCGTGGGCACGGCATGGCCGATGGGCGACCACGAGGGGCGCCTGGACGTGCGCTGGGTGCGCGGCTTCAGCGACATTGACCGCGAGGGCCCCGAGCGGGCCTGGGAGGGCGTGCAGGCCTCGCTGGGCGTGCTCTGGTGATGCGGGCGTGCGTTCCTCCGGCGGGGGGCGCGACGCGGTTCGTGGCGTCATCCGGAGGGAGAGAGGGCGTTCCCATCGCCCGGCCGCGCCCGGGCCGGTTGCGGGAACCCCGCGCCGCCCATTAGATTCCCGGCGCCGCTTGTCTCTCGAATGCGGGAGCTTCCCAAGGAGCCACGGATGATCAAGGAACTGGCGACCGGCCTGGGCGTCACCTTCCAGAATCTGTTCAAGAAGCCGTTCACGGTGAACTATCCGGACGAGAAGCTGGAGATGTTCCCGCGCTTCCGTGGCCTGCACATCCTGGCCCGGCACGAAGACGGCCTCGAGCGCTGCGTGGGCTGCGAGCTGTGCGCGGTCGCCTGCCCGGCGGACGCCATCTTCGTGAAGGCCGCCGAGAACGACCCGAACGCTCCGGCCTCGCACGGCGAGCGGTACGCCGAGCGCTACGAGATCAACATGCTGCGCTGCATCTTCTGCGGCATGTGCGAAGAGGCGTGCCCCGAGGACGCGATCTGGCTCGAGAAGAACTACGAGCTGTCGGACTACAACCGCGACGCGTTCATCTACACGAAGGACGAGCTGCTCGTGCCGAAGGAGAAGTCGGGCTACCTGCCCACGCGCTGAGCGCCGTTCCATCCGAAGTGCGGACGCCCCGGGCGAGAGTCCGGGGCGTCGTCGTTCCGGGGCGAGGCGCTCCGTTCCGCTACGCCCGCTCCACCTGCGCCAGCAGCTTCGCGGCGAGCGCGTCCCACGCCCACGGCGCGGCGCTCGCGGGGCCCGCGGCGGACAGTCGTTCGCGCAGCGCGGCGTCGGCCAGCACACGGCGCAGCGCGTGCGCCAGGAACAGCGGGTGCCGCCACGCGACCAGCGCGTTCTCGCCGTGGCGCGCGAAGTCCGTCGTGCCGCTGCGCGTGCACACCAGCGCGCAGCCGCTGGCGAGCGACTCCAGCGCGGTGTTGCACCAGCCGGCCTTCCGCTCGGCGGCCACGAACACGTGGCTCGACTGGTAGAGCGCCACCAGTTCGTCCTGCGTGGGATCGATCACGAAGCGCGCGTTCGGCGGCAGCGGCGCGCCGTCGCGGGGGTCCTGCCGGTTGTGCGCGTCGACCGAGTCGAACAGCACCACCTCGAACGGCGGCACGCCGGAACGCAGGCTGCGCAGCGCCTGCAGCACGAGGTCGGTGCCCTTCTTGGCGCGCGATCTCCGGCCGTTCACGAGCACGCGCAGCGGGGTGGGGGCGCGGCGCGCCGGATCGGGCCGGAACTGTGCCCGCGAGATGCCGCCGACGCCGTCGAGCACCGGCCGGTGGGCGCGGCGCTGCACGGCGCGCCGCAGCGGCGTCGAGTTGGCGGCCAGTAGCATCGCCGGGTCGGCGATGGCCCGGCCGAGCGCGGCGTCGCCCTCGATGACGCAGTACCAGAGGTGCCGGCGGCTCGGATGCGCGCGGAAGGCGTCCCAGACGTTGCCGTCGCCGCACACGGCGAGGTCGGACTCGTGCCCGGCGGCCTCGGCCAGCGGACGCACGCGGCCCCGGTAGGGCAGCCAGGCGGGCGGCTCGCCGGTCGGGTGGTACAGCGTCACGTCGTGCCCGGCGGCCACCCACGCGTTGCCCAGTTCCAGGTGCCGCCGCACGCCCCCGAACACGCCGACGTGGGGGGAAGGTGCTGATGCGCATGGGCGCGGCACGCGCTAGCAGAGGCGCCGGGGGCGGGCTAACGGGGCGGCCCGGGCCGCGACCGCCAGGGCGGGGTGCGCCAGCCGCCGCGTGCGGGCGGTCGCGGCCAAGCTCGCCTCGCCCGCGCCGCAGCGAGGGCCGCGGCGGCGCAGGCCGGAACGCACGTTCCACGCGGGAACGCGGGTCCAGCACCTGTCCGGCCGCCGGCCCCGCGAGCGAGGAGCGGCTGTGCGCGGCGACCGCGAGCCGGGCCGCGTCGTTCGCGGCGTTCGTGCGCGGCGACGTCCCGTGACGCGCGCATGACCCGTCGTGGCACGTCGGCTGCTGTGGGGGCTCGGCAGATGGCGCCGCGAGCGCCGCGCAACCCATACAGACCGAACCCCAAGAGGAGGCTCACCATGACGCTCATTCGCTGGAACCCCAACGCCACGGCCCGCGACCTCGCCACCATGCGCGACGAGATGGATCGCGTGTTCGACAGCTTCGTCGGCCGGTCGTTCCTGCGCCCCTGGGAGGGCGGCTCCATCGTGCCGCCGGTGGACGTCGAGGAGACGCCGGAAGGCTTCGTGTTCCGCGCCGACCTGCCGGGCATCGACCCGAAGGCGGTCAAGGTCAGCCTGCACGGCGACACGCTGACGCTCCGCGGCGAACGCAAGCGCCAGGGCGAGAAGCGCGAGGGCGCCGTGCACCGCAGCGAGCGTGTGTTCGGCAGCTTCGAGCGCTCGTTCACGCTGAACGCGCCGGTCAAGGGCGACCAGGTGAAGGCCAGCTACAAGGACGGCGTGCTCGAGATCGCGGTGCCCAAGGCCGAGGAGGCCCGCTCGCGTGAGATCGAGGTGCAGATCGCGTAAGGTGCCGCGCTCCGCGAAGCGCGGACGCCACCACCGAAGCATCCACTCCGGGCCGGCGGCGACCCCGCCGGCCCGGTGAGGCATACCGGGCGACACGTCCCGGAAACGATCACGACGTACAGGTTCGCCGGCCCGCGGTCGGGCGCGGCGGCTTCTCCGGAAGGAAGGAACACATGGGAAAGGTCATCGGCATCGATCTCGGCACCACGAACTCGTGCGTGTCGGTGATGGAGGGGGGCGAGCCCAAGGTCATCGCCAACGCGGAGGGGTTCCGCACGACCCCCTCGGTGGTGGCGTTCTCCAAGACCGGTGAGCGGCTCGTCGGTCTGGTCGCGCGCCGTCAGGCCGTGACCAACCCCCGCAACACGGTCTACTCGATCAAGCGCTTCATGGGCCGCCGCTACAACGAGGTCGCCAGCGAAATGAAGCTGGTGCCGTACGAGGTCATCCAGGGCCCGAACGGCGACGCGCGCGTGCGCGCGAACAACGAGGAGTTCTCGCCGCCCGAGATCTCCGCGATGATCCTGCAGAAGATGAAGGCCACCGCCGAGGAGTACCTGGGCGAGAAGGTGACCGAGGCCGTGGTCACGGTGCCGGCGTACTTCAACGACAGCCAGCGCCAGGCCACGAAGGACGCCGGCCGCATCGCCGGGCTCGACGTGAAGCGCATCGTCAACGAGCCCACGGCGGCAGCGCTCGCGTACGGCCTCGACAAGAAGAAGGACGAGAAGGTCGCCGTGTTCGACCTCGGTGGCGGCACGTTCGACATCTCCATCCTCGAGATCGGCGACGGCGTGTTCGAGGTGCGCTCGACGAACGGCGACACGCACCTGGGCGGCGACGACTTCGACCAGAAGATCATCGACTGGCTCGCGGAGGAGTTCCAGAAGGCCGAGGGCATCGACCTGCGCAAGGACCCGATGGCGCTGCAGCGGCTCAAGGAAGCCGCAGAGAAGGCCAATTGCGAGCTGTCGGGCACGATGCAGAAGGACGTGAACCTGCCGTTCATCACCGCGGACCAGAACGGTCCGATGCTCC
>JBGAMH010000259.1:0-6563 GCA_044223135.1 Candidatus Eiseniibacteriota bacterium
GCGCCATGGGGCCCAGCTTGTCGAGCGTCCACGACAGCGCCATCGCGCCGTGCCGCGACACGAGGCCGTAGGTGGGCCGCAGCCCGGTCACGCCGCAGAACGCCGACGGCGTGAGGATGCTGCCGCTGGTCTCGGAGCCGATCGCGAACGGCACGCAGCCCGAAGCCACGGCGGCACCGGGGCCGCTGCTGCTGCCGCCGCTCCAGTACTTCGTGTTCCACGGCGTCAGGCCCGGCCCGGTGAACGAGGCGTCGGCGTGGTTGTAGCCCATGCCGCCCGCCAGCTCGACCATCGCGAGCTTCGCCACCAGCACGGCGCCCGCCCCGTTCAGCTTGTCGACGACCGTGGCGTTGTAGTGGAACACCTGGTCGCGGTACGGCTCGGCGCCCCACGTGGTGGGCACGCCGTTCGTGGCGAGCAGGTCCTTCACGCCGTACGGCACGCCGTGCAGCGGGCCGCGCCAGCGGCCGGCACGGATCTCGGCCTCGGCCTTGCGCGCCTGCTCCAGCGCGGAGTCGCGCATCAGCGTGACCACGGCGTTGAGCCCGCGGCCGACCGTGTCGAGCCGCGACAGGCTCAGCTCGGCCAGCGCCACGGGCGACAGCGCGCGCGATCGCAGCTTCGCGCCCAGCTCGCGCACGGGCGTGAACAGCAGGTGTTCGTCCATGGGGGTCCTCACGCCTCGAAGGTGACGTCGGGTTCGTCGGCGTTCTCGAGCTTCGCGCCGCGGAGCGCCTTGCCCAGGGACAGGTCGCCGTCCACGTCGCGCATCACGCTCTCCCACTGCGCGTCGTCCAGCGGGTGCGCCGCGTAGCGGCGTCGCAGCACGCCGGCCAGCGCGCGCGCGTCCTCGGAGATCGGCTCGGGCGCATTCGGCGCCGGCGCGGCCGGAGTCGTCGTGGCCGGCGGGGCGGCGGCGGGTGCGACCGACTGGGCGAGAACGTGGCCACCAGCAGCCGACACGCCGAGCCCGGCGAGCGCCACCACGCGCAGGAATCGACGCCGGTCGAGCGCGTCGGGCGGGGAATCGTGCATGAACTCCTCCTGTTGTCCCGGACGGCGAACCTCGTGGCCACCCTGCCCGCACCGATGCGCGCGCGGGCGAGCCGGCAGCCTAGCGGCGAGGCACGGCAGCGGCAACGCCGCACAGGGATCTGCTTCGGCGATAGGCCGCGCGGCGCCGCGGTGCTATATAGGGGCGACATGCCGAAGCGCTGGGGCTCCTCTCTGCTTCGGGCCGCCCTGTTCCTGGCGACCTACCTCTTCACCGCACGCCTGCTGCACGGGCACGCCGTGTTCCAGCAGGCTCTCGTGTGGCTGCCCACGGGCGTGGCCGTGACCGGGCTGTGGCTGATGGGCCTGCGCTCATGGCCCGTCGTGGCGCTGGGCACGCTGCTGCACCGGTTATTGGCGGGCTACGCGTTCCCGTCGTACCTGGTCGGCATGCTCGGGAACACGCTCGAAGCGGTCACGGCGGTGGCGCTGCTGAAGCAGTTCGACTTCCGCCCCGACTTCCGGCGCCTGCAGGACGTGATCGCGATGGTGGCCGCCGCCGTCGTGGCGCCGGTCGTGAGCGCCACGATCGGCCGGACCGCCTACCTGGTGCAGCCCGACCACCTCACGTTCTTCGAGGGCTGGTCGGGATGGTGGCGCATGAACGCGCTCGGCATCCTCGTGGTGGCGCCGCTCGCGCTGTCGTGGATCGCGCTCCCGCGCCCGCGCCTCAGACCCCGGTCGGTGCTCGAGATCGCAGGGCTCGGCGCCGCCGTACTGCTGCTGGTCGCGTTCATCGTGTCCACGCCGGGCAGTCGCGACCAGAGCGGCATGGTGCTCTCGTACCTGGGCCTGCCGCTGGCGCTGTACGCCGCCATGCGGTTCGGCGTGCGCGGAGCGGCCACGGCGTCGGCGGGCGTCGTGCTCCTGCTCACGCTCGGCACCGTCAACGGGATCGGCCCGTTCGTGTCGCCGATGGGACCGCTCGGACCGTCGGCGATGCACGAGCTGGCGCTGCAGGCGGTGGCAGCCATCGTCACCGTGACGCCGCTGCTGATGGGCGCGGCGCGCACGGAACGGGAAGCGGCGCTCCGGGCGGCCGAACGAGAACGCGCGAGTCGGCTCGACCTCATCGCCAGCATCAACCGCAACCTGAACGAGGGGCTGTTCCGCTCCGACGCGAATCGCCGCGTGATGTTCGCGAACAACGCGCTCGCGCAGATGCTCGGCTACGCGAACTCCGACGAGATCGTGGGGCTCCCGACCGACGCGTTCGCCGCCGACCCGGCCCGGCTGGCGGAAGTGCGCACGAAGCTGGCCGCGCACGGCTCGGTGATGGACGAGGAACTGCTCGTGCGGCGCCAGGACGGCGTCGCCGTGCCGGCGCTTCTGCGCTGCACCATCGTCCGGGGCGAGGACGGAACGATCGAGTTCTACGACGGCTCGGTGACCGACATCACCGCGCGCAAGCGGCTCGAGGATCGGCTCCACCAGGTGCAGAAGATGGAAGCGCTCGGCCAGCTCGCGGGCGGCGTGGCGCACGACTTCAACAACCTGCTGACCGCGATCGGCGGTTACGCGGCCATGCTGCGCGACGACCTGCCCGCCGGCACGCCGCACCGACGCGACGCCGACGAGATCCTGAACGCGACCGAACGTGCGACCGGCCTCACGCGTCAGCTGCTCGCCTACAGCCGCGGCCAGCGGCTCGACCCGCAGGTCGTCGACCTGGGCGAGATCGTGCTGAACCTGAGCGGCATCCTGCGGCGGCTGATCGGCGAGACCGTCGACCTGCGCGTGTCACGCACCGCCGCCCCCGCGTGGGTGCGCGTGGACCGCGGGCAGATCGAACGCGTGCTATTGAACCTGGCGCTCAACGCGCGCGACGCGATGCCCGCGGGCGGCACGCTCACGTTGAGCGTGTCCCCGCTCGACCAGGCCGGCACCGGTGTGCCGGAACCCGATGCTCCGCCCGACGGGCCCTACGTGAACCTGTGCGTACGCGACGACGGCGCCGGCATGGACGCCGAAACGCTGAGCCGCGCGTTCGATCCGTTCTACACCACGAAGGAACCCGGCAAGGGCACGGGCCTCGGCCTGTCGACGGTGTACGGCATCGTGCGCCAGAGTGGCGGCGTCGTGCGGCTGGAGAGCGAGCCCGGACACGGCACCACCGTGAGCGTGCTGCTGCCGCGGCTCGCACGCGGTCCGGAGCCGGTGCGCGAACCGGCGGCGCCGGCACCCGCACCGGCGCGCCGCTCCACGATCCTGGTGGCGGAGGACGAGACGAACGTGCGTGAACTCGTCTGTCGCGCGCTCCGTGACGAGGGCCACGACGTCCTCGAGGCCGAGGACGGCCAGCGCGCACTCGACCTCGTGGACGGATCGCGCGCGCCCGTCGACCTGCTCGTGACCGATGTGGTGATGCCGCGACTGAGCGGGACCGAACTCGCGGCCCGCCTCGGCCAACGCTGGCCGGGGTTGCCGGTGCTGTTCATGTCGGGCTACGCGAGCGAGGCCGATCAACCCGACGGGAGCGCGGCGCAGCACCTGCAGAAGCCGTTCACCAAGTCGGCGCTCGTGGCCGCGGTCCGGGCGAGCCTGCCCCGGAGCCCCGCGGGCCCGGCGCCGTCCCCTCGCGCCGACACGATCTCGCCCATCACCTGAGACCACCCCCGCACCACGCTGCGGGACAACACCCTGCGGACGGCGGCCCGGCGCCTCCGCGCGTGGCCGGCCGCGGCGGCGCTCCCGGCCCGACCCGCGGTTCTCCACGTGGGGGTGTGGTCCCGCTACAAGTGCCGGCAAAGGGAGCACCCTGCCGTCCGACCGCGCCGTCCACCGCGAATCCTCCACCCCGTGACCGGCCTCCCACCCACGCCATGACCCGACCTCCCCTTGCTTCGATCCGCGCCGCGCTCGCGGCGCTCGCGACCGTCGCCGTGCTCGCCGCTCCCGCGGCAGCGGGCGCACCGTGGACTCCCGAACGCGTGCTCGACGCCGTGCGCCGCAACGACCCGGCCGTGCGCGCCGTGCGCGCCGACGCCGCCGCCTCGCGCGCCCAGGCCAGCCAGGCGTGGGGCATGCTGCTGCCGCACGTCTCGCTGTCGTCCGGCTTCACGCGCACCGACGACCCGGCGGTGCTGTTCTCGCAGAAGCTCTGGCAGGGCCGCTTCACGCCCGCCGACTTCGCGGTGGACAAGCTGAACCAGCCCGACCCGCGGAGCGCGCTCCAGTGGGGCGTGACCGTGGACCAGCCACTGTTCAACGGCGCGCGCGAGCTGACGGCGCCCGCGCAGGTGGCGCGCTACGCGCGCGCGGCGACCGCGATGGAGCAGGCGCACGTGGCGGGCCAGCTGCTGGCCGCGCTCGAGTCGTACGCCGGCGCGCTGCAGGCGCGCGAGAACCTGCGCGCCGCGGAACTCGGACTGGCCGCCGCGCGCTCGATGCGCGAATCGGCCGTGGCACGCTTCCGCATGGGCCAGGTGGCCGAGCTCGACACGCTGCGCGTGGTGGCGCGCGCCGCCGACGCACGCGTGCGTGCGATCGGCGCGAAGCGCCAGCTCACCGTGGCGATCGACCACCTGTCGCGGCTCGTGGGCGAGACCGTGGCGCCCGACGATCTCGCGCCGGCGGGAGATCCGCCGGCCGCCCCCGGCGACGCCACCACGCACCGCGGCGAACTGACGGCGGCGCGCGAGATGGCCGCGGCCGCCGGCACCGAGGCGCGCACCGCCGCGCTGCGGCTGTTGCCGTCGCTGAACGGCCGCTTCGCGGCCACGCAGTACAAGCCGTGGGACGGCGATTCCTGG
Organism: Candidatus Eiseniibacteriota bacterium; assembly: GCA_044223135.1. GTDB lineage: Bacteria > Eisenbacteria > RBG-16-71-46 > RBG-16-71-46 > RBG-16-71-46 > JBGAMH01. The sequence goes on from JBGAMH010000259.1 coordinate 4,806, forward strand.
CAGCCGCGCTGGATGGTGGCGGTGATGGCCGAGCTGCCGTTGTTCGACGGCGGCATGCGCATCGCGGAATGGCGCGCCGCTCGCGCGAAGGCCGAGGCCGCGCGCGAGCGCGCGAAGGCCGCCGAGCGCGACCTGGCCACGGGGCTCGCCGCCGCGCGCGTGGAGGCGGAAGTCGCGCGCGACCGCCGCGAGGCCGCCCGCGACGGCCGCGCCGCCGCCGAGGAAGCGCTGCGACTGGCCGAACTGCGTTACCGCGCGGGCCTGCTGCCCATCACCGAATACCTCGCCGCCGACGCCGAGGCGTCGGCAGCCCGCGCGTCCGAAATCGAAGCCACGAACGCCGTCCTGCTGGCGCACTACCGCCTGCTGAACGCCCTGGGAGAACTGCGATGACGAAGTCCCTGCGATTCCCGCTCGCCCTGCTCGCGCTGGCCGCCGCCGCCGCCGGCTGCGGTGGCGCCGCGCCGAAGCACGAGACCGCCGATGCGGGCCCGGCGGTGAACGTGACCGTGACGCGCGCCGCGTCGTTCGAGGGCGGCGCGCTGGTGCTGCCCGCGCGCGTGACCGCGAAGGAGGAAGTGACGCTCACGGCGCGCATGGCTGCGCAGCTCACCGCGCTGCCCGTGCGCGAGGGCGACCGCTTCCGCGCCGGCCAGGCGCTCGCGTCGTTCGACGCGCTCGAGACTCGGGCGGCGCTCCAGGGCGCGCGCGCCGCGCTCGAAGCCGCCACCGTGGGCCGCGATCTCGCCCGCCGGCAGGAGGCGCGCATGGACTCCCTGTACGCGCAGCACGTGGCGGCGCTGCGCGAGCTCGAGGGTGCACAGGCCGAGCGCCGGGGCGCCGAGGCGCAGTGGGCGCAGGCGCGCGCGCAGGTGGACGGCATGGAGAGCGCCACGCGGCTCGCCGCGCCGTTCGACGGCGTGGTCGTGCGGCGCTACGCCGACGTGGGCGCCACGCTCGGCCCGGGGCAGCCGCTGCTGGACATCCGCAGCACCGCGACCGGCGAGATCACGGCGATGGTGCCCGAGTCCGAACTGGCGCGGCTCGCCGGCACGAAGGCCGAGTACCAGGTGGGTGACGGCGCGTGGAAGAGCGCCGTGCTCGCGCGCGTGGACGGCATGACCGACCCGCTCACGCGCAGCCGCATGGCGCGGCTCAAGCCCGCCGGCGGCGAGGCGCTCGACGCGGGCGCGTTCGCGCGCGTGCGATTCGCCGGCCTCGCGGGCGGCGCGCCCGCCGCGGGCGGTGCCGCGCTGACGGTGCCCGCGAGCGCGATCGTGCGCCGCGGCGGACTGACGGGCGTGTTCGTGGCCGAGGACGGCGTCGCGCGGCTGCGTTGGCTGCGCGTGGGCCGCGAGAGCGGCGGCAGCGTGGAAGTGCTCGCGGGCCTGGCCGCGAGCGACGCGGTGATCCTGTCGCCTTCGGGACTCGTGGACGGCCGGCCGGTGAAGGTGGCGTCGTGAGCGCACCCCTCCGCACGGTCGGCCTCGCCGGCCGCATCGCGCAGACGTTCCTGCACTCCAAGCTCACGCCGCTGACGGTGTTCGCGAGCATCCTGCTGGGGCTGCTCGCCACCGCCACGCTGCCGCGCGAGGAGGAGCCGCAGATCAAGGTGCCGATGGTCGACGTGATGGTGGCGTGGCCGGGCAACCCCGTCGGCCAGGTGGAGCGCCAGCTCACCACGCCGGTCGAACGCCAGTTGTGGCAGATCCCCGACCTCGAATACCTCTACTCGATCTCGCGCGACGACGGCGCGGC
>JBGAMH010000260.1:0-6551 GCA_044223135.1 Candidatus Eiseniibacteriota bacterium
TGACGCGGGCCCCGCCCTCCGCACCGGTCCCCCGGAATCCCCGCGCTGGCCGCGGAGTTCCAACCCTGGCGCCCGCTCGTCCGTCCATACGACGAGCGCGGCAACCGCGCCGCACGTGCGCGGCGTCGCGCGCGCGCATTCGCGGCGGGCAGCCGCTAGACTCGCCCGTCCTTGTCCCCACCGGCACGTCCCGACCGTCGAGGTCTCCGCATGCGCTTTCGCCGACTCGTTTTCGCGGTGCTCCTGCTCGTTCCCTCCCTCGCCCATGCCCAGTCCGCCAGCGTGCGCGGCAAGCTGCTGGACGCGATCACCCGCGGCGCCGTGGGCGGCGTGCAGGTGAAGCTCACCAGCTTCGCCGACACCGCCGACGTGCACCGCGCGACCGCGAAGGACGACGGCACGTTCACGGTGCCGGGGCTGGGCCTGCACGCCTACCGGCTGGAGGTGACGCGGCTCGGCTACGAGCCGCTCAAGCACGTGATCCGCGTGAACAAGTCCGACCAGGACCTGGGCGTGCTCACGATGATCCCGAAGTCCGTGCGCGTGCCCGGCGTCACGGTGACGGAGTCGGCGCTGCCGGCCACGCAGAAGGCCGACACGACCGAGTTCCGCGCGGGCGCGGTGAAGATCGGACGCGACGCCACCGCCGAGGACCTCGTGCAGAAGCTGCCGGGCGTCACGGTGGAGAACGGGCAGGTGAAGGCGCAGGGCGAGAACGTGCAGAACGTGCTCGTGAACGGCCGGCCGTTCTTCGGCAGCGACCCGACGGCGGCGCTGCGCAACCTGCCGGCCGAGGTCGTGGACCGCATCCAGGTGTACGACCGCGCGAGCGACCAGGCGGAGTTCAGCGGCTTCGACGACGGCCAGCAGCAGCGCACCATGAACTTCATCCTGCGCGACCAGAAGGCGAAGTTCGGCAAGGTCTACGGCGGCTACGGCGACCAGGACCGCTACCAGGCGGGCGGCAACATGACGATCGTGCGCGGCCCGTCGCGCCTGACGCTGCTCGGCATGAGCAACAACATCAACCAGCGCAACTTCTCGCCGCAGGACCTGTTCGGCGCGCTCAGCGGCAGCGCGAGCGGCAGCGGGCCGCGCATCATGATGATGGGCGGCGGCATGGGCGGGCATCGCGCCATGGGCCCCGGCGGCGGCAACATGCAGATCATCCGCATGGGGGGCGGCGGGTTCGGTGGCGGCGCGTTCGACCCGAGCAACTTCTTCATCGGCCAGCAGGCCGGACTCAGCACCACGCACTCGGGCGGCGCGAACGTGGTGCACCAGTGGAGCCCCAAGCTCACGCTGACGGGCAGCCTGTTCGTGAGCGAGGCGGACAACCGCAACGACCAGGCGCTCACCCGGCAGTACCTGCCCGTGCAGGATTCGCTCGCGTTCTACGACCAGGGCTCGCGCTCCGACAACCGCAACGGCAACCAGCGCCTGGAGGGCCGCCTCGAATGGTCGCCCGACTCGGCGAATTCGTTCGTCGTGGCCCCGCGGCTGTTCTTCCAGAGCATCGGCTCCGGCTCGCGCGGCACGGCGGCGAACACGTCGGAGTCGGGGACGCTGCTGAACGCCGCGGACAGCCGCTCGTGGGACGCGAACCAGGGCTACAACCTGTCGAACCGCGTCACGCTGCGGCACCGGTTCGCGAAGCGGGGCCGCAACGTGTCGGCCGATCTCAACGTGGGGCGCAACCTGCGCGACGCCACGAGCGAGCAGTACTCGCTCACCGAGTCGTACGGCAGCGCCACCACGCGCGACACGCTCGACCTGCTCGGCGACGCGCGCTCGGTGACGAACTCGTTCTCCACGCGCGTGGCGTTCACCGAACCGCTGACCACGTCGCTGCAGGCGCAGCTCATCTGGAACCCGTCGTGGACGCGCAGCACGTCGGACAGCCGGATGAACCAGTACGACCTCCTGTCGGGCCGGTACGCCACGCTCGACAGCGCGCAGTCGAACTCGTACGAGAACCGCAACACGGTGCAGAACGGCGGCCTCGCGATGCTGTACACGAAGGGCCCGTGGAAGCTGCTCGGCAACCTGTCGGCCGAACAGCGCCGGCTGGAGTCGGACCAGACGTTCCCGGCCTCGCGCAGCATCGACCAGGCGTTCGGCAGCGTGCTGCCGTCGGCCACGCTGACGGGCAACCTCGCGAATCGTCGCACGCTGCGGCTGGCGTGGAACACGTCGACGGCGGCGCCCAGCATCTCGCAGCTGCAGAACGTCGTGAACCGCTCGAACCCGCTGTCGGTGAGCACCGGCAATCCCGACCTGCGCCCCACCTACGCCCACTCGCTCTCGCTGCGCTGGTCCGAGGCCGACCCGATGCGGTCGCGCAGCCGGTTCGTGTTCGCGAACGTCACGCGCACGTCGCACCCGATCGCGAACGCGACGCTCGTGGCCCCGCGCGACACCGTGCTCGAGGGCGTGTCGCTCACGCGCGGCACGCAGCTCACGCGCCCCGAGAACGTGGACGAGCCGTCGTGGAACGCGAACCTGTTCGGCGTCGTCAGCCGGCCGATGCCGTTCCTGAAGAGCGTGCTCAGCCTGAACGGCGGAGGTTCGTGGACGCGCACCCCCACGCTCGTGAACGAGGCGCTGAACGTGAGCCGCAGCACCGCGATCCGCGGCGGCACGGTGCTGGCCAGCAACATCAGCCAGAACCTGGACTTCACCCTGACGTACCAGGGCACGTGGAACATCTCGCGCAGCACGCTCAGCACGAGCGACCGCGGCGACTACTACACGCACACGATCGGCCTGCGCTTCAACTCGGTGATCGGGCCGGGCATCGTGTTCCGGCAGGAGTTGAACCACAACCTGCAGAGCCGCGTGCCGCAGTCCTACGGGCAGGACGTGGTGCTGTGGAACTCGACGCTCGGCAAGAAGTTCCTGAAGGACGGCCGCGGCGAGCTGCGCCTGACCGCCACGGACGTGCTGGAGCAGAACCGCAGCGTCAACCGCAGCGTGACGGAGACGTACGTGCAGGACTCGCGCGACCAGGTGCTCGGCCGCTACGTGCAGGCCGTCTTCACGTACTCGTTCCGCTGACGCTCGCGACGGCGACGCCTCCCTCCGGCCCCGGGCGCCCTCCGCCCGGGGCCGGAGTCGTCGCGGTCGGCCGGCGTGGCGCGGGATCCCCCGGTGCCCCGTCGGGAATCACGCGGCGAGATTGTGCGCGCCCGGCGGCGGGTGCGCGCCCTACACTTGCGGGGTCGAGGCTGGCCGCGGCGCCCGGGGGGACGCCCGTGGCCGTTGCCGCACTGCCCGTCCGAGGCCCGCATGCGAACGTTGCCGCTCTTCCTGCTCGCGCTGCTCGCGACCGCGCCGCCCTTCGCGACACCCACCCTCGCCTCGGTTTCCGACGGAAGCTGGAGCCTCTGCGCGCCGCCGGCGAGCCGCTCCGCGCACACGGTGGTCGTGGATCCCGTGCGCGACCAGCTGGTGCTGTTCGGCGGCCGCTCCTCCACGAGCGAGTACCTGGGCGACGTGTGGGTGCAGAGCCTGGACGGGGCGCCCACCTGGGCGCCGCTCGCTCCCACCGGCAGCGCACCGGCCGCGCGATCTGGGCACGCCTCGATCCACGACCCCGTCCGGGACCGCATGATCGTGTTCGGCGGCTACAACGGCAGTCCGTTCGGCGACGTGCGCGCCCTGACGCTGGGCGAGAACCCCTCATGGTCGCTGCTCCTGCCCTCGGGCGCGTCGCCCGGCCCGCGGCGGTACCACGCGATGGTGTACGACCCGCTGCGCGACCGCGCGCTGGTGTTCGGCGGGATCTCCGGCAGCGTGCGGCGCAACGACGTCTGGGCGATGTCGCTCGGTGCGACGCCCGCGTGGACCGCGATCACCCCGGCGGGCACGCCGCCCAGCGCGCGCTACGGGGCGAGCGCGGTGTTCGACCCGGTGCTCGACCGGCTTCTGGTGTTCGGCGGATCGGACGCCTCGGGATACCGCGCCGACGTGTGGGCGCTCTCGCTGAGCGGCCCGCCCACCTGGACGCTGCTCGCGCCCGCGGGCACGCCGCCCCCTCCGCGCACGTACGCCGGGGCGACGTTCGACCCGGCCACCGATGCCATGATCGTGTTCGGTGGGCTCGGCGAGAACGCGGCGGAGCCCGGCGCGTGGTCGCTGTCGCTGGCGGGCACGCCCACGTGGGCCGCGATCTCGCCCCCGGGCACCGCGCCGCCCGCTCGCGGCATGATGCCGCTCGTGCTCGACGAAGCTCGTCGCCGGCTGGTCGTCTGGGGAGGATCCGACGGCGTGGCGAGCTACTCGGACGAGTGGACGCTCGACCTGGAGTCGAGCCACCCGTGGTTCGCGCGCGCGGCCAACTGGGCACCCCCGCCGGGACTGGCCGCGCACGACGCGATCTACGATCCGCTGCGGGAGCGGGTGCTCCTGTTCGGCGGGTACCGAACGACCGGCATCTCGCCTCTACTGAACCAGGTGTGGGCGCTGACCCCCGATCCCGTTCCGACCTGGTCGCTCCTCGCGGTGTCGGGCGGACCGCCGACGGGCCGGGCGAGCAGCACCTCGATCTACGACCCCGTGCGTGATCGCATGATCCTGTACGGCGGCATCCTGAACTGGCCCGGGGCCGACGACCTGTGGGCGCTCTCGCTGTCGGGCACACCCACGTGGGTGTCGCTGTACCCGCCGGGCACGCACCCGCCCATCCGCTCGGGGCACACCGCCGTGCTGGACGCCGCACGTGATCGCATGCTCGTGTTCGGCGGCGAGACGAGTGGCGGCCTGCGGAACAACGAAGTCTGGGCCTTGGACCTGGGCGGCGTGAACGGCTGGACCCAGCTGAACCCCACCGGCACGCCGCCGGCGCCGCGCGCGCTGGCCAGCGCGATCGTCGATCCGGCCCGTGACCGGATGATCGTGTTCGGCGGCCTTCCGGGAAGCTACCCCTCGCTCGAGGTGTTCGCGCTCAGCCTGGCTGACCCGCCCGCGTGGAGCACGCTCGCCCCGGACGGACCGTTTCCTCCCGCCCGCGACCTGCACACGGCGGTGTACGACGCGGCGGGCGACCGCATGATCGTGTTCGGCGGAGACGACGTCGGAAACGCGTACGGGACCCTGAACGACACGTGGGCACTGGCGCTCGACGGGAACACCCACTGGGTTCCCCTGGCGCCGGGCGGGGCGATTCCCGAACCGCGCTACGGGCATGCCGCCGCGATCGATCCCGTGCATGCGCGGATGTTCGTGAACGGCGGACGTGTCGGCCCCGACAACTACTTCACGAACGAGACACGCGTGCTGAGCTGGGGCACGGTCGTGGACGCCCCGCCGGCCCGCCCGGCCGTGTCCGCGCTCGCTTTGAGCGCGAGCCCCAACCCCGCTCGGGGCGAAACCACGATCGAGTTCACGCTCCCGCGCGCCGGTGCGGTCTCGCTCGGAATCCACGACGTCACCGGGCGACTGGTGTGCACGCTGGCCACGGGTTCCCGGGCCGCCGGCACGCACCGCCTGCGGTGGGACGGCCGCGCGGCCAGCGGCGAACGCGTGGCGCCCGGGCTTTACTTCTGCCGCCTGCGAAGCGGGTCGGAGAGCGCCACGCGAAAGCTCGCCCGGGTCGAGTGACCTGGGCAGGCGCCCCGGGCGGATCCGCCGCCGGGTGAGGGTCACCGCCCCGTCGCCCGACGGGGCCGGGTCCGCGCGCGGACGGCCGCGGGCCGGATTCCGGCCGCGAATGCCGTCCCGACACTGAGGGACGGGCTTCGCGAGACGTTGACGACAGGCCTCGGACCGTTCGTGGACTCGGAAGGGCACGACATCCGCGCCGAGGAGCAGGAAAGCGACCTGCAGCTGGAGTCCGCCTCCCCCGGCCCGCACCCGGCGGTCCCGACCCGGCACCGCTCGCGCCGGCGCTGAGCCGCGACATCCCGCAACGCACCGACCGCCCGCGGGGGCCAGATCCCCCGCGGGCGGTCGTGCGTGCCGCGCGCTCCGGCCCGGATCGGCGCTACGCGAGCGCGCGCAGGCTGCGCTCGATCAGTTCCTGCAGCCGCACGCCGTGGTGCACGTCGAGCGCCGAAGGGCGCCCCGTGCGCACGGACTCGGCGAATGCCGCGCGCGCGCGCGACCACGGCTCGTCGCGCGAGGCCACGCCGACGTCCAGTTCGAGCGCACCCGCCGGGCCGTAGAGCTCGATCCGGAACAGCGTCTCGGGCAGCGTCATCACGCCCGACAGCGCCACGTCGCTCACCGCGCCGCCCGCGTGGCGGCACGACAGGGCCACGTACTTCCGCGGGTCGCCGCGGCCGGTGACGTCCTCGATCGGTCCGAGCGCCGCCTCCAGCAGGTCGAACGCGTGCGGCCCCATGTCGTGCAGCGCGCCGTGCGCCACGCGCCACGGCGTGGCATAGGGCCCGCGCACGAACGCGCCCGACAGGAACGCGAGCCGGGCGCCGATCGCCTGGAACGCACGCGCCGACTCGAGGAATGCCGCCGGCTGCGGGCGGAAGCGCTGCGTGAGCATGAGCTGGCTCACCCCGCCCGCCTCGTCCACGGCGCGCGCCAGCGCCCGCGCC
>JBGAMH010000261.1:0-6433 GCA_044223135.1 Candidatus Eiseniibacteriota bacterium
CGCGGTACATCGCGTCGGCCAGCGGCTGGTCGCCCAGCCGGCGGCCCCAGCGCACGTCGAGCGCCAGGTACGGAATGCTGCTCATGTGCTCCGTGCCGCCGGCCAGCACCACGTCGGCGTCGCCCAGCCGCACGCTCTGCGCGCCGCTGACGATCGCCTGCAGGCCGCTCGCGCACGCCTTGTTGATGGTGAACGCGCTCACCGTGTCGGCGAGCCCCGCGCGCCGCACCACCTGCCGCGCCAGGTTCGGGCCGTTGCCCGCCTGTCGCGCGTGGCCGACGATCGCCTCGTCCACCGCGTCGGCCGGCACACCCGCGCGCTCGAGCGCCGCCGCCGCCGCGACGCCGCCCAGGTGCGCCGCCGAGCTGGCGGCCAGCGCGCCGCCGAAGTTGCCCACCGGCGTGCGCACGAGCCCCGCCACGAACACGTCCTTGATCTTCACTCACCCTCCGTCACGGCGCGGCGCGCGGAGCCCTGCGGCCCGCGCGCCGAAGATGCTCGATCCGTTTCCGTTGCTGCCGTCAGGCTCCGTCGCCCTTGCGCGGACCCGCACCGCGACGCGGCGCGGTACCCACGTCGGTGCGCGAGCGGATCAGGCTGTCGAGCCCGCGCGAAGCCTCGCGCGCGGCGGCCTTCCGGGCGAGGCTCGCGGGCTTCGTGGCCTTGGCCGGCTTCGGCCCGCCGGCCAGCTCGCCGCCCACCGAGCGCCGCATCGGCGCCTCGTGCGGCGACTCGCCGTCGTCCCACTGGCCCGCCAGCTCTTCCTCAACGCCCGGCCCCGGCAGCGGGCCGCGCAGCACGATCAGGTTGCCGTCCGGGTCCTCGACCTCGGCGTAGAGCCCGAACTCCTCCTCGGTGATCGCGGTGGCCAGGTGCAGGCCGCGCGACGCGAGCGCCTCGGCGTACGCGTCGAGGTTGTCCACGTCGAGCGCGAACGTGGCGCGCTGGTCGCCGGGCAGCGGCAGCAGCCCGTCGGCCGAGGCATGCAGCACGAAGCGCGACTCGCCCGTGTCGAACTCCACCCACTGCGGGCTCTCGTGCGCCACCTTGAGCCCCAGGCCGTCGTGGTAGAAGCGCGCGAGCGTGGCCACGTCGGAGCAGTTCAGGATCGCGTGCGACAGCGCCGGCGCATCGGCGGCCGGCTGCGCGATGGGCGACGACGGCTGCACGAAGCGCACGCGGTTGCCTTCCGGATCCACGAGCGAGAACGCCGGCCCGCTGGGACCCGGCGGTGCATCCTCGGGCTGCAGGCCGCGCGCCGCGAGCGTGCGACGCGTGGCGTCGAGGTCGTCGGTCGTGAACGTGTGCTGGATCGTGGTGCTCTCGCCCGGCCCGAGCGGCGCCACCACCAGTCGCGCGCGCGCGGTGGCGAACGCGGACCAGCCCGTGGGCCCCTCGACCGGAGCCAGGCCGATGCCCTTCTCCCAGAACGTGCGCTGGGCGGCGGGATCGGATGTGAACAGCAGTACGGCGCGCAGACGTCCCATGGGGTTCCCCGCTACTCCATCTGGATCCAGACGCTCTTCACCTGTGAGTACTCGTCGAGGCTCGCCGCGCCCAGGTCGCGGCCGAAACCGGAGCTCTTCATGCCGCCGAACGGCATCCCGGGATCGTAGAAGTTGTACGTGTTCACCCACACCGTGCCCGCCTGCAGGCGATGCGCCACGCGGTGCGCCTTCTTCACGTCCTGCGTCCACACACCCGAAGCGAGCCCGAACGGCACGTCGTTCGCCTTGGCGATCGCGTCGGCCTCGTCCTCGAACGGGATCACCGCGAGCACCGGGCCGAAGATCTCCTCCTGCGCCACCTTCATGCGGTTGTCCACGCCCGCGAGCACGGTGGCCTGCACGAAGAAGCCCTTGCCGTCGATCGGCTGCCGCTGGCCGCCCGCCACCAGGCGCGCGCCTTCCTTCACGCCCGCGTCCACGTAGCCGAGCACGCTCTTCATCTGCTTCTCGGACACGAGCGCGCCCAGGCGCGTCTTCGGGTCCAGCGGGTCGGCCGGCACCAGCTTCTTCGCGCGCTCGGCCAGCTTCGCCACGAACTCGTCGTGGATCGAGCGCTGCACCAGCAGCCGCGAGCCGGCTGCGCACACCTCGCCCTTGCCGTAGAAGATGCCCGTGGTGGCGCCGCGCAGCGCCGCTTCCATGTCGGCGTCGGCGAACACGATGTTCGGCGACTTGCCGCCCAGCTCCAGCGTGACCTTCTTGAGCCCGTCGGCCGCCGTGCGCATGAGGTGGCGGCCCACTTCGGTGGAGCCCGTGAAGCTGATCTTGTCGACCATCGGGTGCTTGACGATGGCCTCGCCCGCCACCGAGCCCTTGCCCGGCAGGATGTTGAGCACGCCCGGCGGCAGCCCCGCCTCCAGCGCCAGCTCGCCGATGCGGATGGCCGTGAGCGGCGTCAGCTCGGCCGGCTTCAGCACCATCGTGTTGCCCGCCGCGAGCGCCGGGCCGCACTTCCAGCCCACCATGATCATCGGGAAGTTCCACGGGATGATCGCGCCCACCACGCCCACCGGCTCGCGCAGCGTGTACGTGAAGAACGCCGGGTTCACCGGCACCGTGTCGCCCGTGAGCTTGGTGGCCCAGCCCGAGAAGTAGTGGAAGCAGCCCGCCACCATGCCCACGTCGATCTGCCGCGACTCGAAGATCGGCTTGCCGTTGTCGAGCGTTTCGAGACGCGCCAGCTCGTCGGCGTTCGCCAGGATCAGGTCGCCCAGCTTGTGCAGCGCGCGCGCGCGGTCGGCCGCGCGCATCTTGTTGCGCCACGGTCCGTCGAACGCCGCACGCGCCGCGCGCACCGCGCGGTCGACGTCCTCGACGCCCGCCTCGGCCACCGTGGTCACGGGCGCCTCGGTCGCGGGGTTCATCGTGGTGAACGTCGCGCCCGAGGCCGCGTCCACGGCCTCGCCATTGATGATGAGCTTGCCCGGCTTGACCGGCGCGAGCGTGTCCGACATGCCGCCTCCTGGAAGTGTCAGCCCTCGATGCGGGCGTGCTGGATCTGTTCCGCGTGCTTGCGATCGTGTGGCGGCAGCATGCGCAGCATGCCGCCGAAGGGATGCGCCGCGCCCCACTGCGCGCCCGCGGGCACGGAAAGCAGGCGCTGCATGAGTTCGTCGCGCGTCTTCTGCAGCAGCGTGACCGCCTCGTCCCACGCCAGGTGGCGCAGCGCCGAGAGGTGTCGCTCGTTCTCCAGCGCCATCGCGCGGTCGTCGAGTCCCGCCCACGACACGGGCTCGCCGCCGAGCACCGCGTCGAATTCCTCGATCCGCACGCGGTCGCGCACGGCGCAGTGCAGCACCAGCTCGCGCGGCGACCACTTGCCCTCGGCGATCGGCCGGTCGGCGACGTGCGAGCCGATGCCCTTGATCGCCGCCACCAGCGCCACGCGTGCGCGCTGCAGCTCGAACAGCAGCAGTTCCTTCTCGCTGGCGCCCGCGCGCTGCGGCGCGAACGCGCTGCGCGCCGCCGCGGCGCGGATCTGCGCCGCGTGGTGGAAGTCGTGCGGCGGGTAGCCGCCCGCGATGCGGCCCAGCGCGTGCTCGCGCTTCCAGCGCGACGCCGGCTCGGCCGGGATCGCCGCCACCGCCGAGATCACGAGGGCGCGACCGTCGAGGTACGCCTCCAGCGTGGTCTCGGCGTCGAGCCGCGCGGCAGCCGCCACGGCCTGCGCGTTGAACGCGTTCTCTTCCTCGGGCGTGGGCCGGTGCGGAAGCTGCCCTTCGGCCGCGGCCGGCAGCACTTCGAGGAACCACAGGTCCCACGCCGCGAGGTGCGCCACGACCTGGCGCGGGTTCCACCGGCCCGGCGCGATCGGCGCCTCCCACGTTTCGCGCGTCAGCTCGCGGCAGGCCGAGAACACCGCGTCGCGCGCCGCGTGGAACGACGCGACGATCGCGCGCTTCGTGTAGACGATGGCCGGCGGCGAGGCGGGCGGTGCGGCGGGGCGCTTCGGTGCGGCGGGCGACGCGGGGCGCTTCGGTGTCGCGATGCGCTTCGGCGCGGCCGCGGACTTCGCCGTCGCGCGGCGCGGTGGGGCCTTCGGAGTGGCGCGCCGGGCGATGACGGCCTTCTTCTTCGCCGCGGTGCGCACCGGTGCCGCGGCGCGCTTCTTCGCGGGCTTGGCGGCGGCGCGACGCTTCGATGCCGGCTTCGGAGCGACGCGCTTCTTCGCGACGTTGGCGCGCGACGCAGCCTTCTTCGTTGCGGCAACCTTGCGCAACCCGGCGACTTTCTTCTTCGCCTTGGACTTGCGTGCGGTCGACTTACGCGGCGAAGTGCCGGGCGCGGAAGCGTGACGACGGGCGCCGACGGGCCGGGACGCGGCCTTCTTCGAGCGGCTGCCTCGACGGGCGGGCATGGGGGGCGGTCTCCGCGAGGATCCGGGTGGGTTCCAAAGGCGGCGTGGCCCGGGGGAAGGACGTGCTCACGACGGACCCGCGCAAGCTAGCACGCTGCGGAACGGCGCTTCAATGGCCGTCGGGAGAACGGGGTACCGCGGTCGGGGCGGCGCGCAACTGGTTCCGGGGCAAGTGCGGGGCGCGGGCGGCGGGTGTAGCTCGGCGCACCTGCGCCAAAGTGGTCGCGAAACCCGCCGATTCGACGGAGCCGCTGGCCGCGCGGCCAGTTGTCCCATCCGATGCGCGGCCCACCGGGCTTTCGATGGGACCACTTCGCGTCGCGCGAAGGGTGCGGCGCCCTACCCCTTCGCCGGGTACTCGTACACGCCGCGACCGGACTTCCGGCCCAGGCGGCCGGCGGCCACGTACTGCTCCATCAGCGGGCACGGGCGGAACTTCTCGCCCAGCGTGCGGTGCAGGAAACGCAGAATCGACAGCCGCGTGTCGAGGCCCACCAGGTCCACCAGTTCGAACGGGCCCATCGGGTGGTTCAGGCCCAGCTTCAGCGCCTTGTCGATGTCCTCGGCGCTCGCCACGCCCTCCTGCAGCATGTAGAACGCCTCGTTGCCGATCATCGCGTTGATGCGGCTGGTCACGAAGCCCGGCGACTCGCGCACGGTGACGCACTCCTTGCCCATGCGCGCGCCCACCGCGTTCACGGCCGCCAGCGTGGCGTCGCTGGTCTCCAGCGCGCGCACGACTTCGAGAAGCTTCATGCGCGGCACCGGGTTGAAGAAGTGCATGCCCACCACCTGCGGCGCGCGATTCGTGGCCGCGGCCATCTCGGTGATGCTCATCGACGACGTGTTCGAGGCCAGAATCGCGTGCTTCGGCGCCAGCTCGTCGAGCTTCGCGAAGATCTCGACCTTCAGGTCCATCTTCTCGGGCACGGCTTCGATCACCAGGTCGGCCGTCTTCGCCGCCTCGTCGAGCCCGTCCACCAGCGAGATGCGCTTGCGCGAGTCGATCGCCTCTTCGTCGCTGAGCTTCCCGAGATCGACGCCCTTCTGCATGGTGGCGTCGATGTCGTTCATCGCGCGCTGCAGCTGGTCGCGGTCGGGGTCCTGCAGGATCGTGTCGTAGCCGCCCACCGCCGACACGTACGCGATGCCGCGGCCCATCAGGCCGGCACCCAGCACCGCGATCGTGCGCATGCTCACGAACGGCCCCCGCGCATCCTGTTCACGAGCGACCACGTGGCCGGAAACGCGAGCGCCGACAGCGACGACTTCACGAGGTCGCCCGGCACGAACGGCAGCAGGCCCGCGCCCAGCAGCTGCGACGACGGCACGAAGCGCGACAGCTGCGCCAGGCCGAGGGCGAAGATCACCGCGCTGCCCAGCAGCATGGCGGCGAACATCGTGACGAAGTGCTTGTCCCAGCCGCGCTCGGCGAGCGCGCCGGTGACGGCGGCCGCGAACGGGAACGCCATCAGGTAGCCGCCCGTGGGCCCGACCATGTAGGCGAAGCCCGCGGCGCCGCCCGAGAACACGGGCAGGCCCATGCCGCCTTCGCACAGGTAGAGCATCTGCGCGAGGAACGCGCGACGCGCGCCCAGCACCGCGCCGCACAGCAGCACGGCGAACGTCTGCCCGGTCACCGGCACCGGCGTCCACGGCAGGCGGATCTCCACCTGGGCGGCGGCGGCGGTCACGAGCGATGCGGCCACGACGAGCAGCGTGTTCACGATCCAGCCGGCGCGCGGCATGGCGACGTCGGCGAGCGTCAGGGAGCGGGCTGCGGACATGCGGAGCCTCGGGGTTTCGGGGTTGGGCGCGGCGCGCGTGCGGGGCACCGGCGCAAGGCGGACGACTCGGGCCGCAGGATAGCCGCGCCGGGAAGGCGCGGGCAATGCGGAGAACACTCGCGCGGGGCGGGCTGGCCGGGCCGTGAGCGATGTGCCGCTCACCGGCCGGTGTCCGCCCTCAGCGCTTGGCGCTCGCGGCCGCCGCCAGCGCCCGCAGGCGGTCGGCGCGCGCGATCACCTGCAGCACGAGCGTGTGGTCCGGCATCGCGTCGAGGCCCTCG
>JBGAMH010000262.1:0-6403 GCA_044223135.1 Candidatus Eiseniibacteriota bacterium
GAGGGGCGCCGCCGGCGGCCCCCCGGGGCGTTCGTCAGCCCTTCACCGGCAGCGTGCGCAGGGCGTCGAGCACCTTCTGCATCGCGATGCAGTCGTCCTCGTTGTAGTCGAGGATGCGCTGCAGGTCCTCGGGGGCGCGGGACCGGAGCCACTGCTGGAACCACTCGATGGACGCCGCGCCGGAGGGGTTCCGATCGCGCCACTGGAAGCCGACCTTCTTGGCGAGCGACTTGATGGAATAGTCGCGCGTCGGCCACTCCGTGAACGGGCGCACCGCCCGGTGGTACAGGTCGAACGCTCGCGGCGGCTGCATCAGCGCCTCGGCGTCCTCGGACGAGATCACGTCGGGGTACTTCGCGCCGAGCGAGCGGAACGTGACGCGCTCGTAGGGCGAGTAGTGCACCACGGGTGCGTCCGCGTGCGCGCGCACGAACGCCACCGCCTCGGCGAACGCGCGGCGCTCCTCCGCTGGCGAGGCATCGTTCGTGTGGAACTCCACGAACCGCCCGCGCCCGTGCTCCACCACCCAGAAGCCGTGCAGGTAGCAGAAGTCCAGCATCGGGTCGGTCTCGACGTCGAAGTAGAGGATCGTGTCCCCCGTCGGCAGATCGAGCGGCTGCGTGGCGTAGGGCGCGCCGCCGGTGAGCTGCAGCCTCGCACGCGCCTGCAGCCGGCGCGGCAGGTCGCCGAGGCCCTTGAACACTTCGGGGTGCGCGGCCTTCGCCGCCGCCAGGTCCGCGTCCGCGAACGCGCGCAGGTCGGGGAACAGCGTCGCGAGCTGGTCGCGGCGGCTGCGCCCCAGCTCGGGCACGAGCGTCAGGTCCATCGACTCCTCCGCCCGCTTCGTGCACGCGCTGCCCCAGTGGCAGAGCTTGCAGATCGAAGCGAGCGCCGGCCGCGTGGTCTGCTGCCGGGCAGCGATCGCGCGTGCCGCGGCCAGCTGGCGTTCGTAGTACGCCCACCACGTCTCGGGCGTCTTCTTTCCCTGCGGCTCGTCGAAGGCGTACTCCACCTCGCTCCGGTGCACGTCCCACACGTAAGCGTGTCGTCGGGGCGAGAAGCCGAGCCGCTCGAGCAGGTGCGTGTAGTGCGCCAGCTGGACGGCGTATTCCTTCTTGGGTTTGCCGGGCTCGTCGTCGTCGGGCCCGTTGCCGCCGCCCTCCTTGCCGCGCCCGCTCTTGATGTCGATCGCCACGTACCCGCCGGCCTCGGCGCGCAGCAGGTCGGGCTCGCCCACGAGGTCGCCGTGCTCGAGCCAGCCGCCGTAGATCAGCGCCGCGCCGTCGCGCATGGCCGCGAGCGTGGCCGCGCCCCGCTTCGTGCGATCGATGCCCTTCAGGTCGAGCGGAGCGAGCGGCAGCTCCTCCACGACCTTCGTCTCCCAGGCGTTGCCGCGGTCCCACAGCATCTCGACGAACGCGCTGACCTCGTCCTTCTCGGCGGGGTCGGCGAACAGGTCGCGCTCCACCCGGTGCGGGCAGCTGACCAGGTTGTAGAGCATCGAGGCGGTGATGGGCTTGCTCATGAGTCCTCGCACGGGGGCGATCGTCGGCGCGGGGGTGCGCGCAGGATCGCCGAGAGGCCCCTCGCCCGCCAAGGATCCGCTTCGGCCCGGCGCCGGCAGGGCCAGAATGAAAATGCCGGCGAGTACGAACCTTCCGTTCTCCGCTCGGGCTCACACGGAGTGCCCACCCCCACGTGCGCCACCTGGAGGCCTCCCATGCCGCACGCGTCACCTCGTCGTGTCCTGTCCGCTCCCGCCCTGGCCGTCGCCCTCGTGGCGCTGACCGCCTCCGCCGCCCTGGCGAACCTCGAGTACACCCCCGCACCGGCCGGTGCGGCCGCGCTGGGAACTCACGTGGTGCTGTCGTGGAACGATCTCGGCATGCACTGCATGAACAAGGACCACGCCGATTTCTCGGTGCTCCCGCCGTACAACAACCTGCACGCCCAGGTCATCGAGCGCGGCGACGCCACGCGCCTGCCGCGCGTGACCACCACCGGCGTCACGGTGGAGTACTCGATCCCGGGCAACACGTACTCGGTCGGGAAGACCGACTTCTGGACGTACGCGCAGGCGATCTTCGGCGTGGCGCTCGCGCCGAACGTGGGACTCGCCGGCAAGGGGCTCACCGGCACGCTCGATCCCGCCGGCGCGCAGTTCGCGGCGATCGGCATTCCCGTGACGCCGTTCACCGACGCGAATCCCACGGTGGAGGCGCCCTACCAGCAGGCGCTCGTGATCGCGCGCGACGGCGGTGGCGCCGAGCTGGCGCGCAGCACGCCCGTGATCCCGGTGTCCACCGAGATCAACTGCGTGAGCTCGGGCTGCCACAACAGCATCAACTCGATCCTGAACGGCCACCCGCGCGAGGCGGGCTTCGATCCCGCCGCGCGCCCCATCCTGTGCGCGAAGTGCCACGCGAGCCCCGCGCTGGGGACGCCGGGCATCCGCGACGCCGGCTACTTCTCGTTCCGCATCCACGACCAGCACAAGTTCATCGACCAGCAGATCCCCGGCATGAACGGCTGCTACAAGTGCCACCCCGGCCCCAACACGGGCTGCCTGCGCGGCGCGATGTCGAACCTGCACGGGCTGACGTGCCAGAACTGCCACGGCAACATGGCGAACGTCTCGCGCACGATCGAGAACGGCCGCATTCCGTGGGTGAACGAGCCCGCGTGCGGCACGTGCCACCTGCCGCAGTACGCCGAGCCCGCGGGGCAGCTCTTCCGCAACAGCACCGGCCACGGCGGCGTGGCGTGCGAGGGCTGCCACGGCAGCACGCACGCGGACTTCCCGAGCCGCGAGGCGGCGGACAACGCCAACAACATCGCGCTGCAGGGCCACTCGGGCACGCTGCGCGAGTGCGTCGTGTGCCACGGCACCACGCCGAGCGGTGCCGGTCCGCACGGCATGCTCGTGACCGCCTCGGTGGAGCAGCAGGCGCTCGGGAACGCGTCGAAGCTGATCGTGAGCCCGAATCCCGTGCGCGTGTCGTGCGCGGTGCGGATCCCGCCGGGTGCGGCGGGCGACGGCCGGCTGCTGGTGTTCGACTCGCAGGGCCGCACGGTGCGCGCGATCGACGCGCCGGCCGGGCCGCAGGGCGGTCGCGTCACGTGGGACGCGCGCGACCATGCCGGCGCGGCGGTGCCCGCGGGCACGTACTTCCTGCGCTGGCAGCAGGGCGATCACCGCGCCGGCGCTCGCGTGACGGTGGTGCGCTAGCCGACTCGCGTCCCCCGAAGACGAACGGGCGAGGCGGCCGACACGGCGCCTCGCCCGGGCTTTTCGTGCTGCGTCCGCGTGCGGCGGACGCGGACGCCGCTACGCCGCGCGTTCCGCCGGCCGCGGTGAAGCGCCGTAGACGCGCGTCTCCATGACGTGGTCCTTGTTCACCATGCGCACGCCGCTCTCGCACTCGACCATGAAGAAGTCCGTGGACTCGTTCAGGTAGTCGGACGCACGGTTGTACTCGTCGGGCATCTCGATGGGCATCACGCCCTCGAACTCGGCGCCGCTCGTCAGCCGCACGTGCACGTGCTCCAGGCGCGTGGGCAGGTACGTGGCCCGGCGCAGGAACGCGCTGTCCACCTCGGGGCCGGCCTCCACCCAGTCGATCAACGCGCGGTTCAGCAGCAGCACCGCCCCATCGGAGGCGCGCTGGAACGGCACCACGCGCGTGGGCTCGTTCAGCCGGTCCAGGATGGTCTCCGGGCCGGCGTGGTGTTCGGATTGCGGCAGCAGCGACACGAAGCCCTGCACGGGGCCTTCCCCCGGCAGCACGACGCTCACGGGCACGCGGAGCTTCTCGACGTAACGGGGCATGCGGGACAGGAGCCTTTCCTCCGGGGGGCGACCCGGCCGGTATCGGCCCCGGCCGACCGGCAGTTGAGCCCGCCGCCAACGCGACTTCGGCGTGCAGCCCGCGCCCCGAACGTCCGAAAACCCGGGCGGACTCCGTCGCCGCCCCTCCCGGGCCGGCGACGCTCGACGCTGGACCCGAGGACCCGATGGCGCGCATCGACGGCATCCTGAAGCTGGTCAAGGAGCAGGGCGCGAGCGACCTGCACATGACGACCGGCTCGCCCCCCATCGTCCGCATCAACGGCGAGATCACGCCCATCCCCTACGAGGAACTCACGAAGGAGATGAGCGAGCTGCTGCTGTTCGAGATGATGGAGCCCGCGATCCGCGCCCGCTACGAGGAGTTCAAGGACGTCGACTTCTCGTACGAGGTGCCGGGCGTGCTGCGCGTGCGCTGCAACATCTACGAGCAGAGCAAGGGCCCCGCGGGTGCGTTCCGCCTGCTGCCGAACCAGATCCTGACGATGGACCAGCTCGGCCTGCCGCCGCACCTGATGAAGCTCACCGAGCTGCCGCGCGGACTCGTGATCGCCACCGGCCCCCCGGGCACGGGCAAGTCCAGCACGCTGGCGGCGCTGCTCGAGCACATCAACCGCACGCAGAAGAAGCACATCCTCACGATCGAGGACCCGATCGAGTACCGCTACGCCAACAAGAGTTCGCTGGTCACGCAGCGCGAGGTGGGCCGCAACACGCCCACGTTCGCGAAGGCCCTGCACGGGGCGCTGCGCGAGGATCCCGACGTGATCATGGTCGGCGAGATGCGCGACACCGAGACGATGGCGCTGGCCATGACCGCGGCCGCCACCGGGCAGCTCGTGTTCACGACGCTGCACACGATGAGCGCCACGCAGACGGTGGACCGCATCCTCGACTCCTTCGAGGGCGAACGGCAGGCGCAGGCGCGCCTGATGCTGTCCGAATCGCTGAAGGGCGTGCTCGCGCAGCGGCTGATCCGCCGCAAGGACGGGCGCGGCCGCGCGCTGGCGATGGAGGTGCTCATCGGCACGCCCGCCGTGGCGGCGCTCGTGCGCGAGAAGAAGACGTTCCAGCTCGCGTCCATCATCCAGACCGGCCGCAAGGACGGCATGCAGACGATGGACGACGCACTCACGCAGCTCGTGCGCGAGGGCGCCGTGTCGCCCGAGGACGCCGCGCCGCACCTTTCGAGCAAGGACCTGCTGCCGGCGCTGGAGCGGGCCGCCGCTCCGGGCGCGGCGCCGCGCGCCGCGGCCTGAGCGCGGGCGGGCTCCGATGACCGCGGCCTTCGGCGGCGAGCTGGGCCTGATCGGCCTCTTCGATCTCGGCCAGCTGCTCATGCTGAACGGCGCCACCGGCGTGCTCGCGATCACCGCACCCGAGGGCCACAAGGGCTTCCTGTACTTCGAGAGCGGCCAGATCGTGAACGCGCTCGACGAGACGCACCAGGACGGCGAACTCGCGGCGTTCCGGCTGTTCGGCTGGAAGCAGGGCCACTTCGAATTCCGCCCCGAACCGCCCGGCGGCGTGCACCGCATCCAGGACAGCACCGAAGGCCTCATGATGGAGGCCGCTCGGCGCATGGACGAGGCCGGCCTCACCGAGGGCGGCGAAGGCGAGACCGCGCGCCTGCGCGAGAAGCAGAGCCAGTTCGAGGCGCTGCGCGAGGCGTTCCAGACGGTGGCGCGCGACGCGCGCTTCGCCACCGACGAGGGCGCCGTGCAGGCGCCCGGGGGCGTGCCGCTGGCGACGCTGCGCGATCCGGCCGACCGGCTGCTCTACCGCGTCGGCGAGCCGCCGCGCCTGCTGCAGAACGGCCACTGGCGCACGCTCGGCGACGAGCCGCTGGACGCGGCGTCGTACGACCAGATCAAGGCGCGGCTCTTCGACAACGCGCGGCCCGGCGCACCGGGCGGCCCGAACGCGATGTGGCGGGTGATCCGCGACGAACAGGGCGACGCCTACGCCGCCAGCCTGATGACGGCGCGGCGCGAGCCGGGCGGCGAGGCGCTGTGGATCCGCCCGGCACACATCGATCCGAATCCGTCGCTGCTCGCGGGCCCGGTCGAGCGCCTGCACGAACTGCTCGACCAGCCGAGCGGCCTGCTCGTGGTGAGCGCCCCCACGAGCGAGTCGTGCGACCGCACGTTCCACGCGGTGGTGGCGCTGCTGGCGCAACGCCGCGGCCAGGCGATGCTGCTGGTGGCCGAGGGCGACGCGTGGCGGCACCGCGACGGCAGCGGCGTGCTGGTGCGCTGCTCGGCGGACGCCGCGTCGGCCACGCTGCGCGCGATGCAGCCCGAAGTGGCGGCGTTCGACGCCGCGCACGACGCCGTGGCGACCGACGCGCTGCACGTGGCGTCGCTCGTGGTGGTGGCGCAGGTCGCCCCCGCGCCGGCGGCCGCGCTGCCGCGGTGGCTCGCGCGGCACGGCCTCACGGTGGGCGCGCTCGGCGAGCTGCTGGCGGGCACGCCGGTGAGCCTGGTGTGCGCGCTGCCCGCGCAGTCGGGCGGCCGCGTACCGTTCGAGGTGATGAGCCTGACCGCGCCGCCCCCC
>JBGAMH010000263.1:0-6393 GCA_044223135.1 Candidatus Eiseniibacteriota bacterium
AAGCGCGATCAGCGCCGGGCGCGCGTGGCTCGGGAGCGCGCCGAGCGTCGGGCGCGCGACGCGCGGCGCACGCGTGAGGCCGCGAAGTCCGCGAACGCACCGCCGCCGGACCCGGCCGCGGCCGCGCGTGCTCGCGCGGACGCCGAGGCCGCCGCGGCACAGGCGCGTCGCGACGTCGACGCCCTGCTCGCCGGAACGGCCGCTGCGTCTACGCCCGCCGTCCCGCCAGCAACCTCAGGCCGTTCAGGATGACGAGCACCGTGCTGCCCTCGTGGCCGCTCACGGCCACCGGCAGCTTCAGCTGGCCGATCGGCAGGTACTGGCCCGCGAACACCCAGATCACCAGCAGCAGCATCACGCCGACCGCGATCGTGAGGTTCTGCGCCACCACCGTGCGTGCCTTGTGCGCGAGCTTCACCGCGTACGGCAGCGCGCCGATGTCGTCGGACATCAGCACCACGTCGGCGCTCTCCATGGCGGCGTCGCTGCCGATGCCGCCCATGGCGATGCCCACCGTGGCGCGCGCCAGCGCGGGCGCGTCGTTCACGCCGTCGCCGATCATGGCGACCGGGCCGTGGCTCTTCTCGAGTTCGGCGATGACGTTGACCTTGTCCTCGGGCAGCAGCTTGCCGTGCGCTTCGTCGACGTTCGCGCGCTTCGCGATCGCCTGCACCGTGTGCACGCTGTCGCCCGACAGCATCGCCAACCGCGTCACGCCCAGCGCGCGCAGTTCGCGCACCACGTCGCCGGCGTTCGCGCGCATCTGGTCGGCGGCGGCGATCACGCCCCACACGTCGCCGGCGTGCACGATCATCGCCGTCTTGGCCTCCTCCGCGAACGCGCGCACGCGCTCGAGCGCGGCCTCCGGCACCACGAGGCCGAGCGAGCCGAACAGGTCGGGCGTGCCCACCTCGATCGCACGGCCCTGCGACTGCGCGACGAGCCCCTTGCCCAGGTGGTTCGTCAGGTTCTCGGCGGGCTCGATCGTGACGTGCCGCTCGTGGGCACGGCGCACGACCGCCTGCGCCAGCGGATGCGGCGAGCGCTTCTCGGCGACCGCGGCCCAGTGCAGCACGTCGTCCTCGGTGCCGCCGGCGATCGCCACCACGTCGGTGACCTCGAAGCGGCCGTGCGTGAGCGTGCCGGTCTTGTCGAACGCCAGCACCTTCACGCGCCCGAGCGCCTCGAGGTGGCGGCCGCCCTTGAACAGGATGCCGTGCCGCGCGGCGTTCGCGATCGCGCTCAGCACGGTGGCCGGCGTGGCGATCACGAGCGCGCACGGGGACGCCACCACCAGCAGCGTCATGGCGCGGTACAGCGACGCCTTCCACTCGTGGTGCAGCAGCAGCGGCGGCACGAACAGCATGAGCGCCGCGCCCACGATGACGGCGATCGTGTAGTTGCGGCCCACCCACTCGGCCATCTCCTCGGTGCGCGACTTCTGCTCCTGCGCCTCTTCGACCAGCGACACGATGCGCGCCAGCGTGGTGTCGCCGGCGGCGCGCGTGGTGCGCACCTCGAGCGAGCCCTGCTGGTTCAGCGTGCCCGCGTACACGCGGTGGCCGGCCGACTTCTCCACCGGCACCGACTCGCCCGTGAGGTTGCTCTGGTCCACGAGCGACTCGCCCTTCTCGACGTCGCCGTCCACGGGGATCGCTTCGCCCGGCTTCACGATCACGACCTCGCCCACCAGCACCGACTCGGCGGCCACCTCGAGCTCGCGCCCGTCGCGGCGCACCAGCGCGCGGGCCGGGCGCAGGTTCAGCAGCGCCTTCAGCGCCTGCCGCGTGCGGCCCATCGTGTAGACCTCGAGCGTGTTGCTGAGCGAGAACAGGAACATCAGCACGGCCGCTTCGAACACGTAGCCGATGCCGGCCGCGCCCGCGGCGGCCAGGATCATCAGCAGGTTCACGTCGAACTTGCCCTCGCGCAGCGCGTCGAACGACGACTTGAGCGCGAACCAGCCGCCCGTGAGCGCGGAGACCGCGTACGCCACGTGCGACGCCCACTCGGGCAGCGCGGAGCGCTCCATCACCCAGCCGGCGACCAGCGTGACCAGGCAGACCACGGTGAGCGTGACCATGGCGCGGCCGCGCGAGTACTCCTCCTGCTCGGCGTGCGACGTGCGCGCGCCCCACGGCTTCGTGTGCGACAGCGGCCGGACCAGTTCCACCGCGTCGGGCGGCGCGTGCCGGCGGGCCAGCGTGATGCGGCCCGGCGAAGCGGTGGGCACGAGCTCGGCCTCGTCCTGCGCGCGCACGCGCCCCAGGCGCAGTGCGCACTCGGAGCAGGCGCCGATGCCCTCGCGGCGTTCGCACAGCGTGACGCGCTGCGCGAACAGCACGCCGATCTCGTCGGCGAGCGTGTTCAGCTGCTCCGGCGACACGAGCGCCGGCTGGTAGCGCACCGTCAGCCGCGACTCGCGGAAGTCGGCTTCGATCGCCACCACGCCGGGCTGCTCGCGGAGGCGGTCGGACAGGATTTCGAGGCACCCTTCGCCGTCGCCGATGACGGGCAGGTGCGCGGGGTCGGCGGCTTCGGGACGGGCCGGGGCGGAACCGTGATTGTGGCTCATGGTGCGCGCAGGTTAGCACCCGTCGCGGGCGCGGGTCGCGTCAAGGAACGTGCGAAGCACGACGCACGCGCTACTGCGGAACCACGCGCGCGTCGCGGCCGGGGCCCGCGGCGCGGACGGCCGCGACCAGCGCGGAGTCCGGCACGGCGGCCTCGCACACCACGTAGATGCGCGCCTGCACGGGGCGCACTTCGGCGGCGGTCACGCCCGGCACGGCGCGGATCGCCGCGGCCACCGCCGCCGCGACCTCGCGCGGCTCGGTGCCGCGCGCCTCGAGCACGACGATGCGCTGGTTCGAACGCGCCGCGAGCGATGCGGCGCCCGGCAGCGAGCGCAGGTGCGAGGCCAGCCAGGCGCCGCCGGCGAGCAGCGCCAGCGCACCCGCGACGAGCGCGAATCGATTCCAGACGCCTGGGAACAAGCGGGATTCCTCCGTGCCGGGCCGTGGGCGGCGGAACATAGCCGAGCCGCGCCGCGAGTCAACGCGGGCGGGCGACGGCGGCCGGATCAGTGCGCCATGCCTCCGCCCGCCGACGCGCCCTTCTTCCAGTGCATGAACAGCAGCAGCGGCAGCGACAGCAGGAACACCAGGCCGAACGCCAGGAACAGCTGCTCGAACGCCAGCATCATCGCCTGCTTCGTGACCTGTCCGTTCAGCATGGCGATCGCCTTGGCCTCGGCGGTCACGCCGCTCTGGCCACGCGACACCAGGAACCGCACCATCGCGTCGAGCCGTTCGCGCGTGACGTCGTCCCAGCGCGACACGTGTGTGGCGAGCACCGCGCGGTTCTCCGTGGTGATGCGCGACAGCTGCGTGGCCGAGATCGCGATGCCCACGCTGCCGCCGAGCTGGCGCATGAGGTTGAACAGGCCGGTGCCCGCCGGGATCTGCTCCATCGGCAGCCCCGTGAGCGCCAGGTTCGTGAGCGGCACGA
Source organism: Candidatus Eiseniibacteriota bacterium (assembly GCA_044223135.1). Taxonomy (GTDB): domain Bacteria; phylum Eisenbacteria; class RBG-16-71-46; order RBG-16-71-46; family RBG-16-71-46; genus JBGAMH01. Next base: position 3,511 of record JBGAMH010000263.1, read on the forward strand.
ACACCAGCCCCAGCCCGGCGCCGCGGATGATGAGCGGCCAGAAGAAGTCGCCCTGCCCGCTCAGCGTGGTGAACTGCGACCACTGCCACATCGAGAACGTGTAGATCGCGATGCCGGCCGTGATCGACCAGCGCGGGTCGAACTTGCCGGCGTGCCGCCCCATGATCGCCATCACGAACGCGCTCGCGAGAGCACCCGGCAGGATCACCATGCCCGTCTGGTTCGCGGTGAAGCTCTGCATCGCCTGCAGGTACACCGGCAGCAGGAACACCGTGCCGAACAGGCACATGCCGAGCACGAAGCCCATCGCCGTGCCGGCGGCGAGCTGCGGGTTGCGCAGGATGCGCAGGTCGATCACGGGATGCTCGGTGTGCAGCTCGTGCCACACGAACCAGATCAGCGCGACCGCGCTCGTGGCGGTCAGCAACACGATCTCGGCCGAGGCGAACCAGTCCTGCCGCTCACCGCGTTCCAGCAGCGTCTGCAGAGCGCCGATGCCCACCGCGAGCAGCCCCAGCCCGACCCAGTCCACCGCCTCGATCCGGCGCGCGAACTTCGAGTCCCGGATGAACGCGAGCGTCATCAGCAGCGCGAACATGCCGAACGGCAGGTTGATGTAGAACACCCACGGCCACGACCACGTGTCGGTGATCCAGCCGCCGAGCGTGGGGCCGAGCGTGGGCCCCACCATCACGCCCATGCCGAACATCGCCGTGGCGACGCCGTACTCCTCGCGCGGGAACGACTCGAACAGGATCGCCTGCGACGTGCTCAGCAGCGCGCCGCCGCCCAGGCCCTGCACGATGCGCCACACCACCAGCTCGGTGAGCGTGTGCGAGTTGCCGCAGAAGAACGACGCGATCGTGAACAGCACGATCGAGCCGGCGAAGTAGCGGCGACGGCCGAAGAACGCCGCGAGCCACCCGGTGATCGGCAGGATGACCACGTTCGCCACGATGTAGCCGGTGGACACCCACGCGATCTGGTCGAGCGTCGCGCCGAGCGATCCCATCATGTGGGGAATCGCCACGTTCACGATGCTCGTGTCGATCAGCTCCATCACGCTCGCCAGCACCACCGTGAGCGCGATCAGGTAGCGGTTGCGGTAGACGAACGGATCGATGTCGTGCGGAACGCTGCGGGCGGCGGTCATGCGAGCCTACCGGGTGGTCACCGTCACGAGCACGCTCATGCCCGGGCGCAGCGGAAACTCCGGGTCGCGCGGGCCGTCCACGGCGATGCGCACGGGCACGCGCTGGACCACCTTCGTGAAGTTGCCGGTGGCGTTGTCGGGCGGCAGCAGCGAGAACTTCGCGCCGGTCGCACCGCTCAGGCTCTCGACGTGGCCGTGGAACTTGTGCTTGCCGTACGCGTCCACCTCGATCTCCACCTTGTCGCCGGGGTTCACGTCGGCGATCTCGGTCTCCTTGAGGTTCGCCACCACCCAGATGTCGTGCAGCGTGACCACGCTCATCAGCGGCTGGCCGGCCTGCACGAGCTGGCCCACCTCCACGTTACGGCGGCTGACGAGGCCCGAGTCGGGCGCCCGCACGCGCGTGAAGCTGATGTTGAGCGCCGCCTGGTCGCGCGCCGCGCGCGCCGCTTCGACGCGCGCGCTCGCGCCCTGCCACGCCGCTTCGCTCGCGCCCTGCCACGCCGCTTCGGCCGCCTGCACCTGCTTGCGCATCGCGTCGAGCTGCGCGTTCGCCGCGAGCGACGTCGCGGTGGCGGCGTCGAGCTGCTGGCGGCTCACGATCTGCCGAGCCGCGAGCGTGCGGTAGCGCTCGACGTCGTTGCGCGCCCGCGTCGCGTTCGCCTCGGCCTGCGCCACCTGCGCGCGCGCGGCGGCGAGCTGCGCCTCGGCCTGCCCGGCGCGGCCCTTCTGCCCCGCGTTCGCGAGCGCCGAGGCGAGGTCGCCCTCGGCCTGCGCCAGCTTCGCGCGGTACTCGCGGTCGTCGATCTGCACGAGCAGCGATTCGGCGCCCACGCGCGTGTTCTCTTCGGCGTTCACGGCCACCACGTAGCCGCCCACCTTGGGCGACACCGGAATCAGGTGACCTTCGATCTGCGCGTTGTCGGTGCTCACGTGGGTGAGACCCCAGCGCCAGCGCTGGAAGCCGAACACCGCGCCCACGAGCAGCAGAAGGCCGAACACGATCACCGGCACGGGCGGCCCCCGGCGTTCGCGCGCCGGCGGCGCCGGCGGCTCCGGTGCGGGGCGGGCCGTTCCGCTGGCGGCCACGGTCGGATTCGAATCGGACATGGGAGCGTTTCCTTTCGTACTGGGGCCGGGATCAGCGGAGCGTGCGCGCCACGCCGGCGGCGCGGGCGAGAGCGATGCGGGCGGAAGCGACGGCGAACCGGGCGTCGATGTCGGCGTCCCGCGCGCGAACGAGCGAGGACTGGGCGTTGATCACTTCGATGTTGCCCGCCACTCCGTTGACGAAGCGTTCGCGGGCCTGCGAGAGCTCTTCCTCGGCCAGCTGCAGGCGCTCCCGGGCCACCGCGCGCTGTTCGAACCCGGAAGCGAGGTCGATCTGCGCCGACCGCACCTCGGCTTCGATCTGCTGGCGCAGGTCCTTCTCGCGCACCTCGGACTCGCGCACGAGCGAGCGCTGCTCGGCGAGCCGCGATTCGCGCCGCGCGCCGTCCACGATGGGCCACGTGAGCGCCAGGCCGAAGTCGCGCGTGACGAGCGCGTTGTCGAACGTCGTGCCGCTGGGGCCGGCGGCCGCGGTGGCGTCCAGGCGCGGGATGCGCTCGGCCGAGATCGCCGCCTTCTCCGCCTGCGCCCGCGCGAGGCGGGCCTGCTCGCCGCGCAGTTCGTTGCGACGCTCCAGCGCGAGCGCGATCGCCGCGTCCACCGCTTCCGGCGCCTCGCTG
>JBGAMH010000264.1:0-6368 GCA_044223135.1 Candidatus Eiseniibacteriota bacterium
GGAGCCCCACTGCGTTGGGCACGGCACGGCCGCCGCCGCGCGAGTTCTCGTAGAACAACAAATACATATTGACAAACGATAAGTTGCTCTTCTAGTCTGCGCCCCGTCCATCCACGAAGGAGGTCGGTCCATGGACCGAGGTGCAAGTGTCTTTCTCCGGGTCGTCCTGGTGCTCATCGGCCTCGGCGCGTTGGCCTTCCTGCTCTGGGAGCCACACCTCGAGGGCAGGAATCAGAGCGCCACGCTGTTCGCGATCTACTTCAAGGATCCGTTCCTGGCGTACGCGTACGTCGGCTCGATTCCGTTCTTCATGGGGCTGTACCAGGGATTCAAGGTGCTGGGGTATGCCGGACGCGATCAGCAGTTCTCGCCGGCTGCCGTGCGAGCGCGCCGCACCATCAAGTTCTGTGCGATCGCGCTCGTCGGATTCGTCCTGGGCGGCCTGGGCTTCATCCTGATGCACGTGGACGAAGATCGAGCGGGTGGAGTGGTCATGGGTGTCGCGATCACCTTCGCTTCGATCGTGGTGGCCACGGCCATGGCGATTCTCGAACGTGCCGCGCAGAAGGCGGTGGACCTGAAGTCCGAGTCCGACCTGACGGTATGAGGCGGCGCCCGTGACGATCATCGTGAATCTCGACGTGATGCTGGCCCGGCGGAAGATGAGCATGACCCGGCTCTCGGAGCAGGTGGGCATCACGCTGGCCAACCTCTCGATCCTGAAGAACGGCAAGGCGAGGGCGATCCGCTTCTCCACACTGGCGGCGATCTGCAAGGCGCTGGACTGTCAGCCGGGAGACATCCTGGAGTGCCGGGACGCGCCGGAAGCGGGCGACTGAGGTCGCGAGAAGTGCGCGCGAGGCGCCGGCGGCAGGCGCGCCGAGGTCAGCGAGGCAGTGCGAGCGAGGCGAAGGCCCGCTCGCGACGCACGCGGCGAGGCGTCGACACTTGCCGACGCAGAGCGCGGAGAAGTGGCGTCCCCAACGGGATTCGAACCCGTGTCGCCGCCGTGAAAGGGCGGTGTCCTAGGCCTCTAGACGATGGGGACGCGAAAAGGGGGCCGACAAAGTAGTCGGAGCGCGCCGCGCGATCAAGCGGGCCCGGCCCCTCGCGGAGGTGGCGAGGCTCCCGCGAGCGACTTCAGCGCGTGCGACCCAGCGACACGACGCTGGCCTGCTCCACCGCGCCGGTGCTCAGCAGCGCGCCGGCCCGCGTCTCCGCGGCCGACTCCGAACGGAACTTGCCGAGCACCAGCCGGTACATCTGCACGCCCGAATCGCGGTACGTCAGCAGTCGGCCGGGCAGCTGCGTGGCGGCGGTGAGGCGATCGCGCTCCGCCTTCGCACGGTCCTCGTTCATGTACTGCGCCACCACGATGCCCCACGCGATGCTGTCCTGCGGTGCGGGCGTCGCGGCGGCGACCGGCGGTGTGCTTGCGGCGGCGGGCTTCGTCGCGGCGGGCGCGGGCGGCGTCACGGCCGCGGGCTGCGGCGCCGGCTTCGCGGTCGCGGTGTCGAGCGGCGCGGTGATCGTGGGCGTGGCGGGCTCGGGCGTGGCGGAGGGTGGAGTGCTCGCCGCCGGGCTCACCGATTCCGTGGCCGGCTTCGCCGGCGTGTCGGCGGCATTCGCGTGCGAACCGCCGAAGCGCTGCATCAGCAGGAAGCCCACCACGACGGCGGCCACCACGATCGCGCCGACGGTCAGCAGCACGGGCGAGGGGCCGCGCTTGCGGGCGCGCTCCTCGGCGTCGGCGGCTTCGAGCTTTTCGCGGATGCTCGGCGGCAGGTGCGCGTAGTCGGGTGCGACGTCGGGATTGGGTGCCGGGCGCGCGGCGAGTTCGTCGGGCGTCGGAAAGCTGGTGCGCGCGGCGGCCTGCGCGATCGCCGATGCGACGGGCGGCGCCACGGGCGCGGGCGGAGGCGGGGGCGCCGCGGGCGGCGGCGCAACCGGAGGGGCGGGTGCCAGCGGTTCGGGCGTGCGGCGGCGCGCGGCCATCAGCTCGCGCGCGGCGACCGACCACGCGTCGATCTCCTCGGGACGGATGCGCTCCACCGACGGTGGATCGAAGCTCGTCTTGGGTTCGAGCGCGGGCGGGCTCCACGCGGGAGTGGGCTCCGGTGCGGGCGGCGGCGCGACTTCACGCGCGGTCACGGGCGCGGAGGCCGGAGCGGGCGGCGCCGGAGGCGGAGTGGGCGCGGCGACCGGCGGTGGTGTGGCGACCGGAGGTGCCGGGCGCGGTGCGGGCGGCGGTGCCGGCGCGGCGCGCGGCGGCTCGGGCGCGAGCGGGGTCGCGGCGGCATCGCTGAGCACGCTGCGGAACTCCGACTCGTGCGACACCGACGCCACGTGCTGCGGCAGCACGCTGGGCGCGTTCTCGGTGTACGCGGCGAGCAGCGCGGACGAGGCGACGGTGTTGATCTCGCGCGGGATGCCGTGCGTGATGCGGTACACCTCGCGGCAGGCGTCGGGCGGGAAGATCACCCACGCGTTGCCACCGGCCACCGAGATGCGGTGGTGGATGTAGCCGGCGGTCTCCTCGGGCGAGAGCGGGTTCAGCCGGTAGTGCACGGTGATGCGCTGGCGAAGCTGGCGCAGCTCGGGGCGCGACAGCTTCAGTTCGAGCTCGGGCTGTCCCACGAGGAAGATCTGCAGCAGCTTCTCGCCCTCGACTTCGGCGTTCGACAGCAGCCGGATCTCCTCGAGCAGATCCATGGCCAGGTTCTGCGCTTCGTCCAGCAGCAGCACGGCCCACTGGCCGCGCCCGCGCACGGCGTGCAGGTAGCGCTCGAGGGCGGCGAGCGCCTGGGGCTTGCTGGATCCCGGCGGCAGGCTCACGCCGAAGCGCAGCGCGATCTCCTCGAGCAGTTCCTGCCGGGTCAGCGCCGAGTTCGTGATGAGTGCGACCTGGACCTGGTTGCCCCACTCGGCGAGCGCGTCGTAGAGCGCGGTCGTCTTGCCCGTGCCCACTTCGCCCGTGATGAGCACGAAGGGTTCACGGTTTTCGATGCCGTAGCGCAGGTGCGCGCGGGCTTCCTGGTGTTCCCGGCTGGGGTAGAGGAAACGAAGCTGGTGCCCGGCGGGAAACGGATTCTCGCGCAACGCGAAGTGACGTTCGAACATCGGCCTCAGGTCCGGTGGATCAGGTGCGGGGGGGACGCACGCGGTTATCGGCGGCCATGGCGACCGGCTTGCGCCCGTCGCCCGGCCCGCCGACGGCTCACTTCTCGGCCGGGAGGAGGTCGCTGATGGCGAACAGCGACGTGAACGGATAGCCGCGCTGCTGGAAGATCTGCGCGGCACCCTGGGCGCGGTCGACCACGGCCAGCACCCGTACGACCTCGGCCTTGTACGACTCGGCGGCCTCGGCGGCGATCAGCGCGCTCTCACCGCTGGTGATCACGTCGTCGAGGATCGCCACCCGCTTGTGTCCGGCCAGGTTGCCTTCGACCTGGCCGCGCATGCCGTGATCCTTGTTGCTCTTCCGCACCAGGAAGCCCTCGATCGAGCGGCCCTGCGCCTGGGCGTGCCACATCACCGCCGCCACCAGGGGGTCGGCCCCGAGGGTCAGACCACCCACCGCGGTGATCTCCTCCTTCGCGAGCAGCTCCCAGAACAGCTTTCCGATCAGCTGCAGCCCCACCGGGTGCAGGCTGGTCTTGCGCACATCGATGTAATAGTGGGACGTGGCGCCGGAGCTGAGGACGAATTCCCCGAAACGCATCGAGCGGTCGAGGAGCATCTGGCGCAGACGGTCGCGATCCGTGGATTCCATGGTCCCCGCGTGGAAGGAAGAGGGGGTCGACACGCCCGTCACTGGGCGCGGGTGCGAACGGCGCGGAGTCTGGGGGGCCGCCCGGGGGGCCGTCAAGGTCCGGGGGCGTGTTCTGGCCGGAGAAACCGCCGACCCTACCCACCGGCATGCCATGACTTTGTGCTGGACTGAGTCGGTGTTCTTGGGTGATACTGCAAGCCGTCTCAGGGTCGCTGTCGACCCCCCGGAAAGCTCTCTCCCGTCAACCACGACATCTGAGGAGGTCCCGAATGAAGAAAGCTACCGCGACCCTCGTGCTCGCGGCGGCGGCGGTGCTGGCCTTCGCCTCGATGGCGAACGCCGCGCTGCGCGCTCCGCAGGTGCCCTTCAACACCGCGTCGCTGCAGTCGTACCTGAACACGAAGGACGGCGGCATCAACGTGGCCACCGACCAGGACGCGGCGCAGACGCTGCGCAAGACGGCTTCGGGCAACAGCACGTTCACGCTGATGCTGGAGCTGGCCGGCGACGCCGCGAACAACGCGATCGGTGTCTACAGCAACACCGCTTCGCCCACGCTGGTGCCGGTGTTCCCGGGCGCCGCGTCGCAGGGTTGGTTCGCCGTGGCGAGCTTCCTCGGCTCGGGCAACGTCGTAGTGAACCTGTTCGACCAGAACGCGGTGCTGCAGAGCAGCGCGGTGTACCCCGGCGTGAACGGCTCCGACTTCGGCTTCTACATCTCGGGCCCGAACGGCACGTTCTACACGCAGGACTATCGCAACCCGGGTGGCAACGCCCAGGGTCTGTTCTTCGCCGGCACGGGCCAGAACGCGGGCACGTACTGGCTGGCGTTCGAGGACATCGCGTACAACGTCTCGGACACCGACTACAACGACGCCGTGCTGCTGCTGGAGTCGGTCACGCCGACCGCCGCGCAGCGTGGCAGCTGGGGCGCTCTGAAGTCGCGCTACCGCTAGTCGTCGGGCTTCACCCGGAACCGGCGCTCCCACCAGGGGGCGCCGGTTCTCGTTTCGGGGGGCGCGCATCGGCCCGTACACTCGCCGTGCTCCCCGCCCCGCGAAGTGCTCCGTGCGGCGGATCCATCCCATGAGACTTCCGACCCTCGCCCTCGTGCTGGCTCTCGCGCTGCTCGCCGTCGTTCCGGCGCGGGCCGCGCTGCCGCTGCCGGTGCGCACGCCGGGCTCGCGCGTGGCGGCGCCGTGCTTCGCGGGCGACGTGCTCGAGCTGCGCCTGGCGCCCGCGGCGGCACGCGCGTCGGTGCTCCACCGCGGAGGGCTCACGCGAGCCGAACGCGTGGGCGCGCTGGGCGTGGCCGACGTGGACGCGCTGGCCGCCGCGCTCGGCGGCGTCACGTTCGAGCCGGAGTTCGCGGGCGAGGCGATGCCCGACACGCCGGGGGCGGTCGACTTCACCGCGTTCCTGGTCGCGCATCTTCCGCCGGGCACGGACCTGGAGTCGGCGCTCGATCGCTTCCGCGCGCTGCCGAGCGTGGCTGCCGCGGACCCGATCGCGATCGTGCCCGTGGCGGCGGTGCCGAACGACTCGATGTTCGTGCGCCAGATCGGGCTCTACCAACCGGCGAACCGTCGCGACGCGCACGCGCCCGAGGCGTGGGACGTCGAGCGCGGCGACACGTCGATCACGGTGGCCATCATCGACACGGGCGTGCTGCCGTACCACCCCGACCTGGGCGGCCGCGGGTTCGGCGAGCGTGGCCAGATCGCGTGGAACGCCGCCGAGGCGACCGGCCTCGCCGGCGTGGACGACGACGGGAACGGCTTCGTGGACGACGTGTCGGGCTGGGACTTCGTGAACCTGGCCAGCGCCCCGCCCGGGCTCCAGTCCGGTGAGGACTGGGGGGGCGCGGACAACGACCCGAACGACTATGCGGGTCACGGCACGCTGGTCGCGGGCATCGTGGGCGCGATCGCCGACAACGGCATCGGGCCCGCGGGCGTCGCGTGGAACGTGCGCCTGCTGCCCGTGCGCATCGCGTGGGCCACCAGCGCGAGCCCGCTCGGCGAGCTGCGCATGGACTTCGCGGCGGCCGCGATCCGCTACGCCACGCGCATGGGAGCGGACGTGATCAACTGCTCGTTCGGCTCGGTCAACACGAACGGCGTCGACGCCGCGGTCGCGGCCGCGGCGCGCGCGGGCATCACCGTGGTCGTGGCCTCGGGCAACAACGGGCAGGCGAGCTACCTGGCGACGCGCGAGGACGTGATCGCCGTGTGCGCCACGGACTCGACCGACGCGGTGGCGGCGTTCTCCAACCGCTCGGCGGCGGTGGACCTGGCGGCGAACGGCGTGCAGGTGCCGTCCACGTTCGTGACGCATGCCGGCGTCGACAGCCTCGGCCTGCGCACGCCGTCCTACACCGACGCGCTCTCGGGCACGTCGTTCGCGGCCCCGCAGGTGGCCGGCGCGGTCGCGCTGCTGCAGGCGCGGCGGCGGCACGCGGGGCTCGAGCCGCTGACGCCGATGGGCGCTCTGCTGCGGCTGCGCGAGACGGCCGACGACATCGCGGCGCAGAACCCGGGACTCCCGAACTACGGAACGGGGCGGCTGAACCTGGCGCGCGCGCTCGGCGACGGGC
>JBGAMH010000265.1:0-6572 GCA_044223135.1 Candidatus Eiseniibacteriota bacterium
AGGCGACGCGACCCCGCCCCCGTCGCGGCGGGGAGCGCCCCGGGGTGCGCGGCGAAGGGCCTCCCGAGGCCGCGCGCCCGTGCGGCCGGCCGGCCCGCCCCCGCCCCGTTCGCCGCCCCGGCACCGCCGTTGGCCGGGCGCCGCTTGAGGGTGGCGGGCGCGTTCCCTACCTTCCGCCGCGACCCGACTCCGAGGCGTCCGCCCCCTCCACCCGAGGAACCCATGCTCGACGTCCGCAACGTCCGCAAGGTCTACGACGACCGCATCGTGGTGAACGACGTTTCGTTCTCCGTCCAGCCAGGCGAGCTGTTCGCGCTGCTGGGCCCGAACGGCGCCGGCAAGACCACGCTGATCCGCATGATCACCGACATCACGCGGCCCGATGCGGGCGAGATCCTGCTGGAAGGCAAGCCGGTCACGTCACCCGACCGGCCGCGCATCGCGTACCTGCCCGAGGAGCGCGGGCTCTACCGCAAGGTGCCGGTGCTGGACGCGCTCGCCTACTACGGCGAGCTCAAGGACATGTCGCCGCGCGAGGCGCGCACGCAGTCCGTGGAGCTGCTCGAGGAGTTCGGGCTCGCCGCCTGGTCCAAGAAGCAGGTGGGCCAGCTCTCCAAGGGCATGCAGCAGAAGCTGCAGATCTGCACCACGCTCATCGGCGATCCCAAGCTGCTCATCCTGGACGAGCCGTTCTCCGGGCTGGATCCGGTGAACGTGCAGTTCCTGGAGGACACGCTGCACAAGCGGCGCGCGGCGGGCTCCACGATCCTGCTGTCCACGCACCAGATCAGCCGCGTCGAGAAGCTGTGCGACCGCGCGCTGATGATCTTCCGCGGCCACGCGGTGCTGTACGGCACGGTGAAGGACATCCGCCGACAGTACGGCGAACACGCGGTGCTCGTGCGCGGCGGCGACGTGCCCGCGGGCGTGGCGGGCGTGCTGCGTATGCAGAAGCTCGACGACGGCTCGACGAAGCTGCACCTGGCGCCCGACGCCACCCCGGCCGCGGTGATGCGCGCCGTGGTCGGCGCCGGCGTCGCGGTGGACTCCTTCACGCCGGCGCAGCCGCCGCTCGAGGACATCTTCGTGCGCGTGGTCAACGAGGGCTCGGGCCTCGATCACGGTCGCAGCGGCCGCATGACCACGGACGACTCCGAACAGCAGCTCGGCGCCACGCGGAACGGAGGTGCGCGATGAAGTTCTCCCTGAAGCGCTCCATGACGATCGCGCGCCGCGAGTACCTCACCACCGTCAAGCGCCGCGCGTTCCTGTTCACGGTCATCTTCATGCCGGCCTACTTCGCGTTCATCACCACGATCACGGGTTCGTTCGCGAACAAGGAAGTGCGCCGCAACCTCCAGGAAACGAATGCCGTCGGCGTGGTGGACTCCAGCGGCCTGCTCGCGAACGCGCCGGCCGAGATCCAGACGCGCGTGGCGGACGAGAAGAAGGGCCAGAACATGAAGGTGCTGGGCCGCAACGCCGGCAAGGCCCAGGAGGCGATCGAGTCGTTCACCACGTTCACCGCCAGCGTGAAGCGATTCCCCACCGCGGACGACGGACTGCGCGCGCTGCGCGACGGCTCGATCCGCCAGCTGCTGGTGGTGCCGTCGAACTTCGGCGAGACGGGCTCGATGCGGCGCTACAAGGTGCGCCAGGGCGTGTTCGGCTCCAGCAGCGACGAGGCCATCTTCACCCGCTGGGTGCAGCGCGCCCTGCTGTCGGGGCTCACCGACTCGATGCGCACCGAGATCATCGTGCGCCCCGCGCGCAACCTGGACCTGTACACGCTCGACAAGGCCTCCGACCGGTTCGCCAAGTTCGACGACACGCGCGAGCTGGTGTCGATCCTGCTGCCCATCCTGATCGTGGCGCTGCTCGGCACCAGCATCATCACGGGCGGCCAGTACCTGCTGCAGGGCGTCTCCGAGGAGCGCGAGTCGCGCATCCTCGAATCGCTGCTGTGCACGGTGAGCACCGACGACATCATGGTGGGCAAGCTCGTGGGCCTGGGCGGCTCCGGGCTCACGCTGGTGGCCGTGTGGACGCTGGTGGGGCTCTACTTCGGCTCGCCCTTCCTGCTGCTCACGCAGACGCACGTGCCCGTGTCGCTGGCGCTGTTCGGCGTGCTGTACTTCTTCCTGGGCTACGTCTTCTACGGCAGCATCATGACCGCCATCGGCGCGATCACGAACAACCTGCGCGAGGCGCAGCAGTTCGCGATGGCGTTCACGTTCGGCGTGTTCGCGCCGTTCATCGTGATGTGGCTGATCCTGGAGCGGCCCGACGGCCCGGTGGCCGTGGTCATGTCCATGTTCCCGCTCACGGCGTCCACCACGATGCTCATGCGCCTGGCCACCGGCTACGCGGTGCCGGCGTGGCAGCTGGCCGGATCGATCGGCATCATGCTGCTGGCCGCGTGGGGCGCGCTGGCCGCGGGCTCCAAGGTGTTCCGTCTCGGACTGCTGCTGTACGGCAAGACGCCGAACCTGCCCGAGATCCTCAAGTGGATCGGAAGCAAGGGATGAACGAAGGCTCCACACGCGACGCCCCCGGCGTCGCGGCCGAACGCAGCAGCACGGAAGCGCCCGTGGCTCACGCGGGCGCTTCCGCGCGTCCCGGCGGCGGGCCAGGCGGCGAGTTTCCGCGCTGGAAGGTGTTTCCCCCGCTCGCGCTGGGCGTGACGATGGCCACGCTCGACATCAGCGTGGTCAACATCGCGCTGCCCACGCTGCAGCGGACGTTCGGCGTGCCCGTGACCACGGTGGAGTGGGTGGTCCTGGCGTACGTGGTCACCATCACGGGCCTGCTGCTGGGCTTCGGTCGCTTCGCCGACGCGGTGGGCCGCCGCCGCGTGTACGCGATCGGGCTCGGCCTGTTCACGTTCGCGTCGATCCTGTGCGGCGCCGCGCCCACCGTGTGGGCGCTGGTGGCCGCGCGCGTGCTGCAGGGCGTCGGCGCCGGCATGCTGAGCGCGAACAGCGCCGCGATCCTCACCAGCAACTTCCCCGGCGCGGAGCGCGGCAAGGCGCTGGGCGCGTTCGGCGCGATGGTGGGCGTGGGCCTGGCGATCGGCCCGCCGCTCGGCGGCCTGATCGTGGGCCACGCGTCGTGGCGGTGGATCTTCTTCCTCAACGTGCCGCTGGGCCTGCTCGCGATGCAGCAGCTGTTCGCGCGCGTGCCCGACGACCGGCCCGAGCACGTGCACGTGCGGCTGGAGCTGGGCGCGGTCGCCGCGTGGTGCCTCACGCTGGTGGGCCTCACCGTGGGCCTGTCGCGCGGGCCCGAGCTGGGCTGGGCGCACCCGCTCGTGACCGGCGCGTTCGCGCTGTGCGCCGCGGGGTTCGTGGTGTTCCTGCTCCTGGAGCGCCGCTCGGACTCGCCGCTGCTGCCGCCGGCGCTGCTGTTCAGCTCGGTGGGTGCCAGCGCCCTGCTCACGCTGATCGCGCAGGGGCTCACGATCTCGGTGGGTTTCCACCTGCCGCTCTACCTGGAGGACGTGCTCGGATTCGGCGCGTCCAAGAGCGGCGGCTGGCTCGCGATGCTGCCGTTGACCGCGCTGCTGGTCGCGCCCATGGCGGGGCGCTGGTCCGACCGTTTCGGTGCGAAGACGCTGCTCGTGGTGGGCATGCTGCTCACCGCCGGCGGGTTCTACGCGCTGTCGCACGTGGGACTGGCGCCGCACCCGGTGCACATCCTGGGCGGCATGGCGCTGATCGGGCTCGGCCAGGGCCTGTTCACCGTGCCCAACTCGAGCACGCTGCTGGCCGGCGCGCCGCGGGCGCAGCTGGGGCTCGCCTCCGGCCTGCAGGCCACCATGCGCAACCTCGGCATCACCTCCGGCGCCGCCGGCATGGCGGCGCTGGTCGCGTCGCGCTACGCGGTGCACGGCGGCGGCGTGATGGGCGCGCTGCAGGCCGGCGCCGTGGACAAGCCCGCGTTCGCGGCCGCCACGCACGACGCGTACCTGGCGGCAGCGCGCTGGCGGTGATCGCGGCGCTGTTGGGTCTCGCGGCCGCAACCCACGCGGTCACGCCCGTCGCCTCGCCGTAGTCCCTCCCACGGGAGCCGCTCCTCCATGCGCCGCATCGAGATCCACAAGTTCGGGGGCACGAGCTCGGCGACGCCGAGCGCATGACGGCGGTCGCGGCGCTCGTGCAGGCAGCGTATGACGCGGCCATCGGTGGTGGCGTCCGCCATGACCACCGTGACCGACCGGCTCGTGGCGGCCGCGGCGTCGGCCGCGCGCGGCGAACGCGACGAGGCGCTGGCGCAGATCGCCGCGCTGCGCGACAAGCACGCCGCGGCGCTGCAGCAGCTGCGCGTGCCCGACGACACCGAAGTGGCCGGCGGGCTCGACCTGCTGTTCGACGAGCTCGACGACGTGCTGCGCGCCGTGTCGCACCTGCGCGAGCTGACCGCGCGCACGCGCGACACCGTGCTGGCCATGGGCGAGAAGCTGTCGGTGCGGCTGCTCGCGGCGGCGCTGCGCGCGCGCGGCGTGCGGGCGCAAGCGTGCGACGCCGACACGTTCCTGGAGACCGACGACCAGTTCGGCGAAGCCTCGGCGATTCCCGAGGTGGCCGATCGCACCACCGCCGCCGCGCTGCGGCCGCTGCTCGAGGCCGGCGTGGTGCCGGTGGTGACGGGCTTCACCGGCCGCGCGCCCGACGGCGCCACCACCACGCTGGGCCGCGGCGGCTCGGACCTCTCCGCCACGCTGATCGCCGCCGCGCTGCACGCCGACGAGGTGACGATCTGGACCGACGTGGACGGCGTCTACACCGCCGATCCCCGGGTCGTGCCCGAGGCGCGCGTGATCCGCCAGCTGCACTATCGCGAAGCCACCGAGATGTCGTTCTACGGCGCGAAGGTGCTGCACCCGCGCACGATCATCCCGGTGGCCGCGCACGGCATCCCGGTGCGCATTCGTGACTCGTTCCGCCCGTCGCTCGAAGGCACCGTGGTGGACCGTCGCTTCACGCCGGGCTCGCACCCGGTGAAGGCGGTGACCGCCGTGCGCGCGCACGCGCTGGTGTCGCTGGAAGGTCGCGGCATGGCGGGTGTGCCCGGCGTGGCCGCGCGGCTGTTCGGCGCGCTCGCGAAGCACGGCATCAGCGTGACCGCGATCAGCCAGTCGAGCAGCGAATCCAGCATCTGCCTGGGCATCCCCGAGGCGCAGGCCGCGGTCGCCGAGCAGGCGCTGAAGAGCGAGTTCCGCGGCGACCTCACGCGCGGCACCGTGGACGAAGTGGCCGTGCGCCGCGGCGTGGCGCTGCTCGCGGTGGTGGGCCTGGGGATGGCGCACAGCCCCGGCGTGTCGGCGCGCGTGTTCGGCGCGCTGGGCCGGCGGCGCGTGAACGTGCTGGCGATCGCGCAGGGCAGCTCGGAGCTCAACATCACGCTGGCCGTGGACGCGCCGGCCGCCGACGAGGCGCTGCGCGCGCTGCACACCGAGTTCGGGCTCGACCGGCTCGACACCGGCGAGGACACCGCGCGCGGCTTCGACGTGCTGCTGCTGGGCTGCGGCCGCATCGGCCGCGCGCTGGCCGAGCTGCTGCTGGAACGCGACGCGCACGTGTTCGAGCGCTTCGGCCTGCGTGCGCGCGTGGTGGGCGTGGCCGACCGCGGCGGCTTCCTGTTCGCGCCCGCCGGCCTTGCGCGCGAGGCGCTGCAGCAGGCGCTCGACGCGAAGGCCGCCGGCCGGCCGCTGTCGGAGCTGCCCGGCGTGCACGCCGCCGACGATCCCGGCGCGCTGGTGCGCCACGCGCTCGCGTACCGGCTCGCGCGCCCCGTGGTGGTGGACGTCACCGACGGCGACGGCACCGCGGCCGCGCTCCTGGCCGCGCTGCAGGGCGGCTGCGACGTGGTGACCGCGAACAAGAAGCCGCTCGCCGGCCCGCTCGCCGACTTCGTGGCGATGACCACCGCCGCGCGCGACGGCCGCCGACTGCTGCGCGCCGAGGCCACCGTGGGCGCGGGCCTGCCGGTGATCGACACGCTCGAGATGCTGCTCGCCACCGGCGACCGGCTGCGCGCCGCCGAAGGTTGCCTGTCGGGCACGCTCGGCTTCGTGGTGACGAAGCTGGAGCAGGGCATCGCGTTCTCGGACGCCGTGCGCGAGGCCGCCGAGCGCGGCTACACCGAGCCCGATCCGGTCGCCGACCTCTCGGGTGCCGACGTGGCGCGGAAGGCGCTCATCCTGGCGCGGCTGTCTGGGCTCGCGGACGATGGCGCTCGCGTGGCGCTCGAAGGACTGGTGCCCGACTCACTCGCCGGCCTGCCGCGCGAAGCGCTGTTCGAGAAGCTGCGCGCCTACGACGCACCACTCGCCGAACGCGTCGCCGCGGCGCGATCGCGCGGCGCGGTGCTGCGTTACCGCGCGAGCGTGGCGCCCGGCCGCATCGAAGTGGGCCTCGCCGAAGTGCCCGGCGACTCGCCGCTCGCGGGGCTGCACGGCACGGACAACATGATCCTGTTCCGCACCGACCGTTACGACGCGCGACCGCTGGTGGTGTCGGGCCCCGGCGCGGGCGTGGAGGTGACCGCCATGGGCGTGCTCGGCGACATCC
>JBGAMH010000266.1:0-6402 GCA_044223135.1 Candidatus Eiseniibacteriota bacterium
GCGCGCGGTGACGCTGCGCTTCGAGCCCGACGAGCGCTTCTTCCTGCAGGCGCAGGATGCGCTGCTGCTGATCGAGGAGCTGTCGAACATGGGCACCGGCGCGCGCGTCACCTGCGACGTGTCGGGCGTGCCCGACCTGGAGACGCTCGATCCCGAGAGCTGCCACCTGCGGTGGACGATGTCGATGCAGACGGCGGCGAGCGAGACCCAGATGCGCGAGGTGTTCCTGTTCGTGGAGGACGCCTGCCAGGTCGAGATCGTCGACGAGCACGCGCGCGTGGCGGAGGCGTCCGTGGAGCACGCCGCCACGAGCGCGGCGGCGGAGCGCCGCGGCAGCGCCGACCGGCGCGTGGACGCGGGCACGCTGAAGGTGCCGATCGCGAAGGTGGACGCGCTCATCAACCTGGTCGGCGAGCTCGTGATCTCGCAGGCCATGGCGATGCAGTCGTGGGCGCGGGACGACCGCGCGGCGTTCGAGGAGGCGCTCGGCGTGGTGCAGCGCAGCACGCGGGAGCTGCAGGAACACGTCATGGGCATCCGCATGCTGCCGGTGGGGTCGGTGTTCCACCGCTTCCCGCGGCTCGTGCGCGACCTCGGCGACCAGCTCGGCAAGCGCGTGCGGCTGGACATCGCCGGCGCCGAGACCGAGCTGGACAAGAGCGTGCTCGAGCAGCTCGGCGACCCGCTGACGCACCTGATCCGCAACTCCGTGGACCACGGCATCGAGATGCCCGACGCCCGCACCGCCGCGGGCAAGCCCGCCGAGGGCGTGGTCACGCTGCGCGCGTACCACGAGGGCGGCAACGTCGTGATCGAGATCGAGGACGACGGCAAGGGCCTGGACGCCGAGCGCATCCGCGCGAAGGCGCTCGAGAAGGGGCTCGTGCGGCCGGACGCGGTGATGGACGACGCACTGATCACCGACCTGATCTTCGCGCCGGGCTTCAGCACGGCCACGGTCGTGAGCGACGTGTCGGGCCGCGGCGTGGGCATGGACGTGGTCAAGCGGAACGTGGAGAGCCTGAACGGTTCGATCGCGATGCAGACGCGCACCGGGCAGGGCACGAAGTTCCGCATCCGGCTGCCGCTCACGCTGGCGATCCTCGACGGGCTCGCCACGCGCACGGGCGGCCAGACGTACATCCTGCCGCTGCTCGCGGTGCGGCAGTCCATCTGCCCGCGCGAGGAGGACGTGCGCACGGTGCTCGGCGGACGCGGCGAGGTGTTCCTGCTGCGCGGCGAGCAGCTGCCGCTCGTGCGGCTGGCGAACGTCTTCGGCGTGGCCGAGGCGCAGACCGACCCGACGCGCGGGATCATCGTGGTGGCGGAGAACGACGGCCAGGCGTTCGGGCTGCTCGTGGACGACGTCGTGGGGCAGCAGCAGGTGGTGGTCAAGAACCTCGAGAAGAACTGGAAGCGCGTGGAGGCGGTGATGGGGGCGACGATCCTCGGAGACGGACGGGTCGCCTTCATCGTGGATCTTTCGGAACTGCACCGTGTGGCCATGCGTCGCCGGGGCGACTCCGGCGAACGGCAGGCGGCGGCGTCCGACGACGCGGTCACGGTCATGGAGGAAGCGGCATGAATCCCACCACGGTGTCCGAACACACGGATGCGGCGCGCGACGGCGCCGCCCAGTACCTCACGTTCGCGCTCGGCAAGGAGGAGTACGCCGTCGAGATCCTGCGCGTGCAGGAGATCAAGGGCTGGTCGGCGGTGACGCCGATCCCGAACGCGCCCGCGTACGTGAAGGGCGTCATGAACCTGCGCGGCACGGTGGTGCCGATCCTCGACCTGCGGATCAAGTTCGGTCTCGACACGCCGGCCTACGACCGCTTCACGGTGATCGTGGTGGTGACCGTGGGCACGCGCGTGGTGGGCATGGTCGTGGACGCGGTGTCCGACGTGCTGGACCTGCCCGAAGCCGAGATCGAGCGTGACGTGGACCTGGGCGGCCACGTGGACACGCGCGTGCTGTCGGGCATCGCCCGGCACGAGAACCGGCTGATCTCGCTGCTGGACGTGGACACGGTCGTCGGCGCGGAGCTGCTCGCGGCCTGAGGCCGCGAGCGACTCGCCGGGAGGGGCGCATGCCGTTCGCGCGGAGGCTCGGGAGCCGGGGGCTGCGACAGCGGCTCGTGGCGGAGTTCATCGCGGTCGGGCTGGCGTCCGGGGGCGGTGATGTGAATGTGGCAGGGGCCGTCGAGCGACGACGAGCCGCCTGAGTTCGGGGCATCGGCGGCCCCGGCATCCGGGGAGGTCGGAAGCAGTGGAGGGAACCATGGGGTGGAACATCCGCCGGAAGCTGCAGGTGCTGGGGATCGGGCCGATCGTGGTCACGATGCTGGTCTGCGTCGTCGGCATCCAGGGGCTGCGCGAGGTGGGCGGGCGCGTGTCCGCGCTGAACGTGGCGAGCAAGGCCATCCAGTCGCACATGCAGGCCGACATGATGCACGACGCCCTGCGCGGGGACGTGTTCGCCGCGCTGCAGGCGCAGTCGGCGGCCGAGCTCCGGCAGGCCCGTGCGGACGTCGAGGAGCACGCGGCTTCGTTCCGCGACGCGCTCGCGGCGAACGAAGGGCGCCACCTGGGGGCGGAGTTCGACCGCGCCTTCGCCGACACGCGGCCGGCGCTCGACGCCTACGTCGAGTCCGCGCAGGCGATCGTCGACGCCGCCGGCCGGGACCACGCGCAGGCCCAGTCGCGCCTGCCCGGGTTCCTCGCGGCGTTCAAGGATCTCGAAGGTCGCATGGAACAGCTGAGGCCGGGGCGGAGCGTCGCGTGAGCCTGCTGCTGGTGGCGCTCGCGCTGCTGGCCTCCGTCACGCTCGTGCTGCTGGCCTGGAACGTGGTGCGCAGCGTGCTCGGCCGGCTCGATCGCACCGTGAACGCGATGCGCGAAGTGGCGAGCGGCGAGGGCGACCTCACCCGGCAGCTGCCGACCGACGGCCAGGACGAGCTCGCCGAGCTGGCGCGCGCGTTCAACTCGTTCCTCGGCAACATGCACGGCGTGGTCGCCGGCGTTCGCGCGCACGCCGAGCGCGTCGCGCGCGCCTCGAGCGAACTGCAGGACGCGTCGGCCACGATCTCGTCGAGCGCGCAGACGCAGGCCTCGAGCCTGGAGGAGACGTCGGCGACGCTGCAGCAGATGACGTCGACGGTGCGCCAGAACGCGGACAGCGCGGCGCAGGCGAACCAGCTCGCGGACGGTGCGCGGGAGGTGGCGGAAAAGGGCGGCCGGGTGGTCGGCGACGCGGTGCGGGCGATGCGGGAGATCCACGAGTCGTCGCGGAAGATCGCGGACATCACGACGACGATCGACGAGATCGCGTTCCAGACGAACCTGCTGGCGCTGAACGCGGCGGTGGAAGCGGCGCGGGCGGGCGAGCAGGGGCGCGGGTTCGCGGTGGTGGCGTCGGAGGTTCGGAACCTGGCGCAGCGGAGCGCGAGCGCGGCGCGGGAGATCAAGGACCTGATCGACGACTCGGTGAAGAAGGTGGAGAGCGGCGCGGAGCTGGTGAACCGGTCGGGTTCGACGCTGGGCGACATCGTGACGTCGGTGAAGCGGGTGACGGACATCGTGGCGGAGATCACGGCGGCGTCGCGGGAGCAGTCGAGCGGCGTGGACGAGGTGAACCGGGCGGTGGCGCAGATGGACCGCGCGACGCAGTCGAACGCCGCGCAGACGGAAGAGCTGTCGGCGACCGCGAACCACCTCGCGGACCAGGCGCGACAGGTGCTCGACATGGTGCGCCGGTTCCGGCTCGCCGAGGGCGCGGGGCGCGCGGAAGCGACGCCGATCGCCACGCACCCCGGATTCGCGTCCGCGGGCGACGCGCGCTTCGCGGCGACCGGCACGGACGGAGGGCCGCATCGATGAGCCGCCGATCCGGATTTCGCGCGCCGGCGTGGCCGGTGGTCGTGCTGTGGGCGCTCGCGGCGTCCGTCGCGAACGCGGGTGAGCCGCCGGCCGCCGCGGCCGCCGACGCGACGCCCGCGTGGACGTGGAGTTCCGCGCTCGACGCGCGGTGGATGGGCAACGTCGCGGGCGGCCGCCGCACCGGCGGCGTCTACAACTCGCTCGGCGCGGCCGGGGTCGCGGGCGACCTCGACGCGCTCACGCACGGCGGCTGGCCGGGCGCGCGGTTCGAGGCGAGCGCGCTGTGGATCCGCGGCGGCAGCGTGAGCGGCCAGTTCGCGGGCGACGCGCTCGCCGCCAGCAACATCGACGGCTTCGACAGCATCCGGCTCTTCGAGTGGCATCTCGAGCAGGCGATCGCGGGCGAGCGCGCTTCGCTGCGCGCGGGCGCGCTCACGGCCGACTCGGAGTTCCTCGGCGACGACGCGGTGGCGGCGCTGTCGAACTCGGCGTTCGGCTGGCCCGCGACGATCTCCGCGAACCTGCCCGGAGGCGGCCCGGTGTGGCCCACGGCGGCGCTCGGCGCGCGCGTGCACGTGTCGCCGGCGGCGGCGTGGGACGTGCGCGCCGGTGTGTACGACGGCGACACGTCGGACGACCCGGAGGGCCTGCCGATCAAGTCGCAGCACGGCGTGCACTGGGAGCTCTCGCCCGCGCAGGGCGCGTTCGCGATCGCGGAGGTGCAGCACGGCGGCGACGACGGCGCGACCCGCCTTCGCGCCGGTGCGTGGCTGCACACCGGCG
The DNA here is from genome assembly GCA_044223135.1 of Candidatus Eiseniibacteriota bacterium. Classification (GTDB taxonomy): domain Bacteria; phylum Eisenbacteria; class RBG-16-71-46; order RBG-16-71-46; family RBG-16-71-46; genus JBGAMH01. Next base: position 4,663 of record JBGAMH010000266.1, read on the forward strand.
AGTTCGAAGACGTCCGGCGCGACGACTCGGGCGCGTCGTGGGCGCTCTCCGGCGCTGCTGCCGGCTGCACCGCGGCACGCACGGCGCGTACGGCCAGGCGCACCGACTGCTCGGCGCGGGCGGCGACGAGCCGGGCGTGACGGCGTGGGGGCGCTGCAGCTGGGCGCCGCAGGACCGCAGCTTCGTCGCATGGCAGTGGGACGGCGGCCTGCAGTGGACCGGCCCGCTGCCCCACCGCGCGGACGACGTGCTCGGCCTGGGGTTCGTGCAGGCGAACGTCGGGGGCGACGCGGTGGCCGCGGCGCGCGAGGGCGATGCCCCGGCGAGCGTGCTGCCCGACTTCGAGCGCGTCGTGGAGGCCACGTACCTGGCGAAGGTGCACGCGCGCGTCACCGCGGGGCCCGACGTGCAGTGGATCCGCCACCCCGGGTTCGGGGCGGCCCGGCGCGACGCGTGGGTGATCGGCGTGCGGCTCGCGATCGAGTGAGTCCGCCGAGACGTCGAGACTCCCGGCATTTGCGCCGGGAGCCCGGCGTTCGCGCGGGACATCCGCGTCGCGGGGCTGGATCGGCCCCGTCCCCGGGCCGATAACGCGCGCGGGTCGGCCGTGCTCCCTCCATGGGTCTCGACCCTTGCACCTTCCGGCCGTTCCGCTCGCGCGCCCCGAATGCGCGGCGGGAATCGGCGTGCGAGGCGCGCCACGCATGGATGCAACGACCGTCCCTCCGCCGCCGTCCACGCACGACGTCGTGGACACCGGTGACCGCCGGCTGACGACGCTCCGCGAGCTCGTGGACTCCGGCCGCTACGACGTGCTCAGCCTGGACGTGTTCGACACGTTCGTGTGGCGTCGCGTGCCCCGGCCGTCCGATGCGTTCTTCGTGCTCGCCGCACGGCTCGCCGAGCGCGGCGCCCTGTGGCCCGGCTGTCCGCCGGAGTCGTTCGTGCAGGAGCGCATCGGCGCCGAGTCGCGCGCGCGCCGGCGCTCGCCCGGCCAGGAGTGCACGCTCGCCGCGATCTGGGACGAGTTTCCGGCCGGCTTCCTCGCGAACGTGTCGCGGAGCGAGGCGCGGGCGATGGAGCTGGCGCTGGAACACGAGCTCGTGGTGCCCGACCCGGGCATGCGGGCGCTCGCCGAGCACGCCCGCGCGCGCGGCCTGCGCGTGGCGTTCGTGTCGGACACGTACTTCACGTCCGCCGAGGTGCGCTCGCTGGCGCGTTGGACGCCCGACGTGCTGCTCGCGTCGTGCGAGCACGGCCGCTCCAAGCCGAGCGGGCTGCACGCGGTGCTGCTGCAGCAGCTGGGCGTGGAGGCGGCGCGCGTGCTGCACGTGGGCGACCACGCGATCGCGGACGCCGAGGCGCCGGGGCGGCTCGGGCTCGACCGGTTCTGGCTGCGCGCGTGGCCGGAGGCGCACGACGACGCGTTGAACATCGAGCTGCCGGAGTCGCTCACGCCGCGTGCCCCGCTCGTCGTGCACGGGGACGAGGGGGTGACCGCGCTGCGGCGGCGGGCGATGTTCGCCTGCGTCGACGAGTACGAGCGCTGGGGCGCCGGCGTGCTCGGGCCGCTGCTCGCGAGCTTCGCCGACTGGGTGCGTGCGCGCTGCCGTGCCACGGGCGCCGCGCACGTGCTGTGCCTGATGCGCGAAGGGCGCATGCTGAAGCGGCTGATCGATGCCTCGGCCGACGACGGGCCGCGCACGCACGAGTGCTTCGTGTCGCGCCACGTGGCGCGAC
>JBGAMH010000267.1:0-7230 GCA_044223135.1 Candidatus Eiseniibacteriota bacterium
GAGCGCTACGGCGACGTGAACCGGCGCTTCGCCGACGCCGTGCTCGAGGAGGTGGGCGACGGGCCGGCGCTGGTGTTCCTGCAGGACTACCACCTGGCGCGCGCCGCCGAGTTCCTGCGCGCGGCGCGGCCCGACCTGCGCCTCGCCCAGTTCTGGCACATCCCGTGGCCGAACGCCGAAGTGTTCCGCCGGCTGCCGTGGCGCGAGGAGGTGCTGCGCGGACTGCTCGCGAACGACCTGCTCGGCTTCCACATCCCGCTGCACGCGCAGAACTTCATGCAGACCGTGGCCGACTCGCTCGAGGCGCGCGTCGATTTCGAGCGCATGTCCGTGGACTTCGCGGGCCGGCGCACGCTCGTGCGCGCCCTGCCGATCGGCGTGGACGCCGAGGAGATCGGCACGATGGCGCGCTCGGCCCCCACGGCGGCGGCCGTGGACGGTTGGCGCGAGCGGCTCGGGCTCGGCGACCGGCGCGTGTGGCTGGGCGTGGACCGGCTCGACTACACCAAGGGCATCCCCGAGCGGCTCGAGGCGCTCGAGCGGCTCTACGAGCTGCACCCCGAGCTGATCCGCCGGCTCGCGTTCGTGCAGGTGGGCGTGCCGTCGCGGATCGAGCTGGCGGAGTACCGCGCCGTCCGGGAGCGCACGCGCGAGATCGTGGAGCGCATCCACCGTCGCTTCGCACCCGACGGGGCGCGGCTCGGCCACCTGATCGAGGAGAACCTCGACTTCCGCCAGCTCGTGCCGCTGTACGCGATGGCGGACGTGTGCGCCGTCACGGCGCTGCACGACGGCATGAACCTGGTGGCCAAGGAGTACGTGGCGGCTTCGCCGGACCTGGAGGGCGCGCTCGTGCTGTCCACGTTCACCGGCGCCGCCCGCGAGCTGGAGCAGGCCTGGGTCGTGTCGCCGTACGACCGCGACGCCCTCGCCGAGGCGTTCCACGCGGCGCTCGAGGAGCCCGTGCCGGCGCGCCGCGAGCGCATGCGCGCGCTGCGCGAGAGCGTGCTGCGGCGCACGGTGTTCGACTGGGCGATCGACGTGCTCGAGAGCGCGGCCCGCCTCGCGCCGGCCTGCCCCGGCGCGACGGACCGCATGCGTCGTCCCGACGAGTTCGCATCCCTCGAAGACCCAACCATCCGTGGAGGAGCGCGATGACACTCCCGTGGCTGCCGTTGCAGAGCGCGCTGAACCGCCTGCTCGACCAGTGGCACGCGATCTCGGGCAGCGCCGAGCGCGATGCCGCCGACCTGTTGCTGGCCGTGGCCGTGGCGCTCGTGTTCTGGGGCGTGGCGGTGCTCGTGCGGCTCGCCGTGAAGGCGGTGCTCGTGCGCGCGCGGTTCGGCGACGCGGCGCGGCGGCTGGTCGCGACCGGCGCGTTCGGCGCCGTCGATCCCTCGCGGCTCGTGGCGTGGTCGGTGCACTGGGTGATCGTGACCGCGGGCATCGTGCTCGCGCTGGACGTGCTCGGGTTCGGACTCAGCGAATCGCTCGGCGAACGCCTGCGCGACGTGCTGCCGCGCGTGCTCACGGCCGCGATCCTGCTGCTGGCGGGCGTGGTGGCGGCCGCGGTGCTCGGGGGCGTCACCGAGCGCTTCTTCCAGACCACGGGCCTGCCGGGTGCGCGCTGGCGCGGGCAGGCGGTGGGGGCGCTGTTCACGTTCGTGGCGGTGCTGCTCGCGCTGGAGCAGCTCGGCTTCGCGGCCCAGTTCGTGATGGGCATCGGGCTCGTGCTCGCCGGCGCCGCGGGGCTCGGGCTGGCGTTCGCGTTCGGCTTCGGTTGCCGCGAGCTCGCGCGCGACTTCCTCGTGGAGTACCTCCGATCGCTGGAGGACGACCGGCCGGGTCGGCCGTGACGGAAGGCGTGTTCGCCGTCGAATCCGCGGTCTACCTGAGCCGGCCGGCCGGGCCGCCGGTGCTCGATCTCGAGGAGTTGCGACAGGCGCTGCTCGGGGCGGGGCCCGAGGTGCTGTTCCACCACGTGCAGCTGCCGCGGCTGCGCGAGCTCGACGACGACGAGTCGTCCGAGGACGACTTCACCGTGTGGGTGCGCGGCGTGCTGCAGGACGCCGCGATCGCGGAGCGGCTGGGGTTCGTCGTGCAGTCGGCGGCGACCGACGCCGCGGCGGTCCGGCATGCGCTCACGACGTGGCTCGCGACGCTTCCGCCGGCGGTGCGCCGCGCGCGCCGGGCGCCCGAGCGCGGCGCGCTCGCCCTGTTCGCCGCCGAGGCGGTGCCGGTGGCGGTCGGCGACGTGCCGGCCACGCTCGACGGCGTGTTCGGGGCCCTCGCCGGCGCGAGCGGCGCCGCGTGGCTGCACCACCTGGTGGAGCCTCTGTGGTGGCCGAACCACCGCGCGTGGCTGCCGGCGCGCCTGCGCGAGATGGGCGCCGGCGCGCTGGCGGTGCAGTGCGAGCGCGAGGGGGCCGGGCGGCGTTCGATGCGGCAGGTGCGCCGCCGTCTGCTCGCCGCGTGGCGCCGCGGCCGGCTCGGGCAGCGCGTGCTCGTGGCGTCGGGCGAGAGCGAAGAGGCCCGGCACGAGGCGGAGCACGAGGCCGCCCGCCAGCTCGCGCGCCGGCTCACGCGCAGGCGCACGTCGTGAGCGCGCTCGTGCCCACGCCCCGCGAGCCGGGCCTGCTCGAGCGCTACCGGCCCCTCGTGGCCGACGGGGCGCTCGACGCCCTGGTGGGCCTCGCGCGCAGCCTGCGCGGCCATCGCCTGGTGATGGTGAACTCCACCGCCACGGGCGGCGGCGTGGCGGAGATCCTGCGCCGGCTCGTGCCGCTGCTGGAGGACGCCGGCGTGCCCACGCGCTGGGAGGTGATGTCCGGCGACGCGCGGTTCCACGCGATCACGAAGCGCATCCACAACGCGCTGCACGGCGCGCCCGCGTCCCTGGACGCGTCCGACTGGGAGCACTGGCTCGACACCAATCGCCGGGCGGCCGACACGCTGGAGCTGGATGGCGACCTCGTGCTGGTGCACGACCCGCAACCGGCGGCGCTCGCGTGGCTGCGCCGGCGGCCCGGGCAGACGTGGGTCTGGCGCTGTCACATCGACCTGTCGGCCGCGGATCCGGCCGCGTGGGCGGCGCTCGCGCCCTACGTGTCCCGGCACGACGCGGCGGTGTTCTCGCACCACGCGTTCGTGCCGCCGTTGCCGGTGCCCGGCTTCCTCGTGCCGCCGTCCATCGACCCGCTGTCGGGGAAGAACCGCGACATGGACGCCGACGAGGAGCGCGCGCTGCTCGCGCCGCTCGACCTGCCGAGCGCGTTGCCCTGGGTCACGCAGGTGTCGCGCTTCGACCGCTTGAAGGACCCGCTCGGGGTGATCGAGGCCCATCACCTCGCGCAATCGCGGACGCCGTCGCTGCTGGTGCTCGCCGGCGGCGGAGCGGACGACGATCCCGAGGGCGCCGAGGTGCTCGCCGAGGTGCGCGCGCGGGCCGAGGGCCTGCCGCACGTGCGCGTGCTCGCGCTGCCGCCCGATGCCCACACCACGATCAACGCGCTGCAGCGCCGGTCGACCGTGGTCGTGCAGAAGTCGCTGCGCGAGGGCTTCGCGCTCACCGTGGCGGAAGCGCTGTGGAAGCGACGTGCCGTCGTCGCGAGCGCGGTGGGCGGCATCCCGCTGCAGGTGCTGCACGAGCGCACGGGCGTGCTCGTGCACTCGGTGGAGGGCTGCGCCTACCAGCTGTCGCGCCTGCTCGAGGCGCACGCGCTGCGCCAGCGCCTGGGCCGCAACGGCCGCGAGCACGTGCGCCAGCGCTTCCTGCTGCCGCGCGAAGCGACGGACTACCTGGCGGTGTTCGCGCGCGCGATGGCCCTGGCCTCCGAACGCTCCGCCGGGCTCACGCTTCCGCGAGCAGCGCCTGCAGGTCGAGCGGCTCCGTGACCATCCGCAGCTCGCCGTTCGCGTCGCGCGGCCACTCGGCCTCCGGCCGGTCGCGGTACAGCTCCACGCCGTTGCCGTCGGGATCGCGCAGGTAGAGCGCCTCGCTCACGCCGTGATCGGCGGCGCCCTCCAGCGGCACGCCCGCCTCGACCAGTCGTCGCAACGCGTCGGCCAGCTCGCGTCGCGACGGGTAGAGGATCGCCACGTGGTAGAGCCCCGTGGTGCCGGGTGCGGGCGGCGGTCCGCCGCGGCTCTCCCACGTGTTGAGCCCCAGGTGGTGGTGGTAGCCGCCCGCCGACACGAACGCCGCACCGGGGCCGTAGCGCTGCATCAGCTGGAAGCCGAGCACGCCGCACCAGAAGCCGAGTGCACGGTCGAGGTCGGCGACCTTCAGGTGCACGTGGCCGATGCGGACGTCGGGCCCGATGGGGCGCGGAGTGCGTTCGGGTTCGATCATGACGGTCTCCGGATCACGCGTGCGGGTGGGGATGACTCAGGATGTGCGGGCGTTCCAGTCCGTGCGCGAGCATGAGCGCTTCGTCGGCGAACACGTGCCGCGGCGGCCCCTCGGCCACGATGCGGCCGCGGTCCATCACGAGCACGCGCGTGCACACGCGCACCACCAGCTCCAGGTCGTGCGTCGCCACGAGCTGCGCCACGGGCAGCGCGCCGAGCAGCGCTTCGAGCTCGCGGCGCCCGCGCGGATCGAGACCGCTCGTGGGCTCGTCCAGCACCAGCACGCGCGGCTCGCACGCGAGCACGCCCGCCAGGCACACGCGGCGCTTCTCGCCCACGCTCAGGCGCTGCGGATGGCGCTCCTCGAAGCCGGACAGGCCCACGCGCGCGAGCGCGTCGCGCACGCGCGCCTCCAGCGCCGATGCCGGCACGCCGAGCTGGCGCGGCCCGAACGCGACGTCCTCCCCCACGGTGGAGCAGAACAGCTGGTCGTCGGGGTCCTGGAACAGCAGGCCCACCTGCGCGCGGATCTCCGCCAGCCGCGGCGGCGCCACCGGCTCGCCGAACACCCGCACCGCGGCCGGCCCTTCGTGCCGTTCGGGCAGCAGGCCGTTCAGGTGCAGCAGCAGCGTGGACTTGCCGGCGCCGTTCGGGCCCACGAGCCCCACGCGCTCCTGCTGGCCCACGGCGAACGTCACGTCGCGCAGCGCGGAGGAGCCGTCGGGCCATGCGAAGTTCAGGCGCTCCACCTGCAGCGCGTTCACGAGCGCCACCCGCGCGACACCATCGCGTCGTGCACGCGTTCCGCGCGCGCGGAGGCGCGCACGAACAGCTGCGCCACGGCGCCGGCCGCGCCGCGCCAGCGGGCGCCGCGGCTGGCCACGAACGTGCGGCTCGCGCGCGCGCGCTCGATGGCGGGCCTCCTCCGCGAGCAGGAACAGGTAGCGGTGCAGCAGCGAAGGGTGGCTTCCACGAGCAGCGCGGGTACGCAGCGCGCAGCAGCACCGCGAGCACGTCGGTGAAGCGCGTCGTGGCGCGAGCAGCACCAGCGTCGCGAGCGACAGCGTGCTGCGCGTCACCAGGTGCGCGAAGCGCGCGGGGCCTTCGGGCTGCGCCAGCGCCAGCACGGCGCTGTCGCCGAGCGCGAACGGGTCGAGCCGCCAGCACGCGCAGCGCCAGGCGCGCGGGCGATACGCGACAGCGCGGCCAGCGCCCTGGAGCCCGGTGCCACGGCCGCGAACACGCCCCAGGCGCCGCGCACGAGCACCAGCCCCACCAGCAGCACGAGCGCCGCGGCGAGCTGCGCCCCCGGAGCGCGGGCAGCGGCGACGCGCCGCTTTCGTAGAGCGGAAGTTGCTCACGCACGGGGAAGCGCCTCCCTGGTCGGCCCGCGGCGCGAGCGCCGCGGCGAGTCCCCACGCGAGCGCGAACGCCACGCCCACGCCGATCGCGCCGGCCACGGCCACGCTCGCTCCACCCGTCCAGCCGGGCAGCGCGTATTCGGCGAGCGGCGACGGTGCGAGCGCCGCCTGCGCTCCGGCGCGCGAACCCGAGCCGCTCCGCCACGCGTTCGAGCCCGTCGGGCCACGGCGAGGCGAACGGCGCGACGAACAGCGCGAGCCCCAGCGACACCACGAGCGCCGCGATCCGCGCCGCCGAGCGGACCCGCCCGTGGCGGGCGCCTTGGCGCGTTCGGGCGCGGGGCGGACGAGGCTCGCCAGCACGAGCGCGGTGATCACCGCCTCGCCGAGCTTGATCAGCGCGCGGCACCAGCCCCATCGCCGGCCACGCCACGCGCCACGGCGCGGTGCCTGACGTGGCCAGCTCGCCCGTGCACGCGAGTGCCGCGGCCATCGTGGAATACCACGTTGGCCGAACGCGGCGCCGAGCAAGGCGCCGTGCGATGCGGCCGATGGCCCGGCCCACGAGCGACGAGGCGACGATCGCCGCCGTAGGGCGCCACCAGCGCCATGTTGAACACGTTCGCGCCGAGCGCCGTGAGGCCGCCGTCGGCGAACAGGAAGCACTGCAGCACCAGCACGGACGTCATCACCAGCACCGCGGCCCCGGCGCCGAGCAGGCCCGTGGCGAGCGCGGCGCCGACCAGGTGCCCCGACGTGCCGGCGCCGACCGGGAAGTTCAGCATCTGCGCCGCGAACACGAACGCGGCCGCGAGCCCGACCGCGGGCACGCGGCGTTCCGGCAGCAAGCGCGACAGCCGCGCCACCGCCAGCCCGACGCCGGTGGTGGCGAGGGCGGCCGTCGCGAGCGAGGTGCGTGCGTCCAGGAATCCGTCGGGGATGTGCATGGCGGGTGTCGGGCGGCACTCTCGCCGATGCCGGACGCCACGTCGAGCCCCGTCGGCCGGGCGCGTCCGGGGCCCCCGCGAGCGCCCCGCGGCGCGACCGCGCACCGCCGTCCGGGGTAGACTGCGCCCTCGCATGACGCTCCTCCCCGACGACCCGCCGCAGGCCGTGGAAGCGGCCGAACTGATCGCCGACGCGTTCCGCCGGACCATGCGTCGGTTCCATCGCTCATTTCTGGCGCGCGACCACTTCGGGAACCGCGACGCGCACGCCATGCAGCGTGACTCCGGGCGCCGCCTGGACGTCTACAGTGACGGCGTGCACGACACGCAGGTGGGGCTGCGGCACCTGCTCGGCGACGGGCTGTTCGACCGTCCCACCTGGACCGCGATCCGCGCCGCGTACGAGTGGCGCGTCGCCGCGCGCCCCGACGTGGAGCTGGCCGAGACGTTCTTCAACAGCATCGTGCGCCGCGTGTTCCACACCGTGGGCGTGGACCCCGGCGTGGAGTTCGTGTCGGCGGCGATGGCCGGCGCCGAGTACACGGCGCCGTGGCGCCACACGCTCACCGAGC
>JBGAMH010000268.1:0-6204 GCA_044223135.1 Candidatus Eiseniibacteriota bacterium
GAGGTGACGGCGCTCGTGCGCGACGTGCAGTACGACCCGATGACGCAGGCGATCCTGCATCTCGACTTCCAGCACATCTCGCTCACCGAGATGGTCGAGGTCGAAGTGCCGGTGCACCTGACCGGAACGCCCATCGGCGTGAAGGACGGCGGCGGCATCCTCGAGCACCTGATCCGCACGCTCGAGGTGCGCTGCCTGCCCACGGCGATCCCCGCGTCCATCGACGTGGACGTGACGGCGCTCAACGTCGGCAACTCGCTCCACGTCTCGGACGTGAAGGCCGAGGGCCTCGAGATCCTGTCGGATCCGTCGGCCACGCTGGCGATCGTGGCGGCCCCGACGGTGGAAGCGGAGGCCACGCCGGCCGAGGGTGCTGCCGCGGCGGCGGAGCCCGAAGTGGTCGGGGCGAAGGGCAAGAAGGAGGAGTCGGCGGAGGCTCCGAAGAAGTAAGCCGTGGTGTCGCTGGTCCTCGGCCTCGGAAACCCGGGTGCGAAGTACGCACCGACGCGCCACAACATCGCGTGGCACGTGCTCGACTCGCTCGCCGCACGATGGCGGGCCGTCGAGGGGGAACGAACGCCGAAGTACCGCACGCGCGTCGCGACGATTCGCGAGCGCGAGGTGGTGCTGCTGCAACCGCTCACGTACATGAACCTGAGCGGCGAGGCGCTGGCGGCGTGGCGGGAGCGGCACGGATTCGAACGGTTGCTGGTGGTGAGCGACGACGTGTACCTGCCGCTGGGCGCGCTGCGCCTGCGGACGAAGGGCTCGAGCGGCGGGCACCGGGGACTCGAGAGCATCGAAGCGTCGCTCGAGACGCGCGACTACCCGCGGTTGCGGCTGGGGGTGGGAGCGGCCGAGAGCAGCGAACAGCTCCGGGATCACGTGCTGGAAATCTTCGCGGCGGAGGAGCAGGGGCTGCTCCGGCGCACGTTGGACCTGGCGGCGGACGCGGTGGAGTGCTGGGTCGCCGATGGCATGACGGCCGCCATGAATCAGTTCAATCGCAGGGTGACCGAGGAGGAAGCGCAATCGTGACCAAGTACGAAACGGTCTTCATCCTCGACCCGTCGTACGACGAGAACCGCGTCAACGAAGAGGTCGAGAAGCTCACCGGCTGGATCAAGGATCTGGGCGGCGAGGTTTCCGAGGTGCAGCGCTGGGGCAAGAAGCGCCTGGCGTACGAGATCAACAAGAAGCGCGACGGCGTCTACACGATGGTGGTGTGGGAAGGGCATGGCCCGGCCGTGAAGGAGCTCGAGCGCCGTCTGCAGCTGAACGAGAGCATCATGCGCGTGCTCACGACGCTGTACGTGTCCCCCGAACTCACCAAGGGCGTGCCCGAGGGCGAGGCGGTGGCCGCGGGCGCCGGTGAGGACGCCGACGAGTAGCAGACCCGCCCCCGAGCGGAGCGACCATGGCGGAGCTGAAACTCCCCGAAGTGAACCGGGTGATCCTGAGCGGGCGGCTGACGCGGGACCCCGACCGGCGCTACGCCTCGGACGGCACGGCCGTCACGAACTTCTCGCTCGCGTTCCACCGACGGTGGACCACGCGGGAGGGCAAGCCGGCCGAACAGACGGGCTACGTGACGGTGATGGCGTACCAGCGCCTCGCGGAAGTGTGCGCGCAGTACCTGCACACCGGAAGCGCGGTGCTCGTGGAAGGACGATTGCAGATGCGGGAGTGGGCGAGCGCGCGCGGCGAGAAGCGTCAGAGCCTCGAGCTTCGCGCGGAATCGGTTCACTTCCTCGAGAAGGCGGGCACGGGGCAACTCGAGCCGGCCGGTGACGAGGACCCAACCTCAGAAAAGTGAGAACACCGATGGCCAAGGATCGTGAAGGCAAGGGCGTCAAGAAGAAGTACTGCAAGCTTTGTCTGGAGAAGGTGGCGTTCGTCGACTACAAGGACGACAAGCGCATCAGCCGCTTCGTCACCGATCGCGGCAAGATCGTGCCGCGGCGCGTGAGCGGCAACTGCTCCATGCACCAGAAGCAGCTCACCACCGCCATCAAGCGCGCGCGCATCCTGGCGCTCCTCCCGTTCAGCAGTGACTTCTACCGCTGATCGAATGGCGCTTCCGGCGCCGGGCCACGCCTCGCGTCCCGCCGCGGTCGTGCGAGCACTGCTCGTGCTGCTGCTGCTGGTGCTGGGCTCAGCCGCGTTCGCTCCTCCGTGGGCGGCGCTCTGGCTGGGAGTGCCCGTGGCGACGGCGGCGTCGCTCCTGCTCGCGTGGCGATTCGGCCCGTGGGCGTTCGCCGTGCCGCTGTCGGCCGCCGCGTGGGTGGTGGTGGATTCCGCCGCTCCGTGGTCGGGCTGGATCATGGCGGCCGGTGTCACCGGCGCGTGGATGGGCATGCGCGAGGAAGGCGGCGGACCGTCTTCGGGCGAGCGCGGGCTGATGCTCGCGCCGCTGCTGCTGCTGGCCGCGATCGTGCCGCTGCTGCCGGGTTGGACCGGCGCGGTGAACACGCTCGTGGCGTTCGTTCGCGAGGCGGACAAGCAGTCGCTCACGCTGATGCGGGAATCGGGATGGCCGGCCGAACAGGTGCGGTCGTTCGAGACCATCATCCGCGACGGCGAGTCCGCGATGTCGCGCACCATGCCGCACGTGCTGCCGGTGCTGCTGTTCCTGTGGACCAGCGTGCTCGTTTCGGCCGGTCGCAGCCTCGCGGCGCGCACGGCCACGCTGCTCGGCTGGCCCACGCTGGGGTCGGCGCCGCTCTGCGACTGGCGGCTGCCGGACGTGGCGCTCGCGCCGCTGCTGGTGGGGCTCGCGCTGTGGCTGTTCGCGCCTTCGCGCTTCTCACCGTGCGCGACGGCGCTCGTGGCCGGAACCCTGGCTGGTTTTTGTGTGCAGGGAGTGGCGGTCGTAGAATCCGCGCTGCTTTCGCGCGGCGTTCCGCTCGCTCTCATCGTGTTGACCCTGCTGTTCATGTTCGTGGCAGCCTGGCCGGCGTTCGTGACGACTGCGACGCTGCTCGGCCTCAGCGACGTGTGGCGGGATTACCGCCGGCTCGAGCCCGCCGCGGCCGAGTGAGGCTTCTGGGAGAGGTCCGATGGAAGTCATCCTGCTCGATGATCTGAAGGGCGTCGGCGCCAAGGGCGCCACCGTCAACGTGAAGCCCGGCTTCGCGCGCAACTACCTGCTGCCGCGCAAGCTCGCGATCCCCACCGGCACGAAGGCCGCGAACCTCTACAAGGAGCTCGACCGGCAGAAGGTGCTGCAGGCCGACAAGCTGATCGCCGCCGCCAAGATCGAAGCCGCGAAGATCGACGGTCTCCAGGTGAACATCCCGGCGCAGGCGAACGAAGAGGACACGCTGTTCGGTTCGATCACCAACGCCGACGTCGCCGAGGCGCTGAAGGCCGCCGGCCACGACGTGGACAAGCGCCGCATCGAGGTGCCGGAGCACATCAAGCAGCTCGGCAACTACGACGCGACGGTCGCCTTCTACGGCGGCGTCAAGGCCACCGTGAAGGTCTGGGTGGTGCGCGCATGACGGCCCGCAGCGTCGCGTTCTCGACCGCCCTGCTCGTTGCGATCGGTGCGGTGGCCCTCGCCGGCGCGGCACCCGTCAAGAAGCGCCCCGCCACGCCGGTCCGCACGGCGACCGCGGCGAACGACTCCGACGCCGTGCTCGTGCGCGTGGGCGGCGAGCCCATCACGCGCCGCATGGTGTTCCAGCGACTCGAAGAGATCCCCGAGCAGTACCGCACCAACTACACGACGCCCGAGGGCCGGCAGCAGCTGCTCGACCGCATCGTGGAGGAGCGCGTGTGGCTGCTCGACGCCCAGAAGAACGGCGTCGCCGACCGCGAGGCCGTGCGTCGCCAGATGGAGCAGCAGAAGCGGGACCTGCTGATCCGCACGTGGGTGAACGAGGTGATGGCCGCGAACCCGGCGCCGTCCGACTCCGAGGCCAAGATCTACTACGACGGCCACCCGGACGACTTCCGCACGCCGGCCAACGTGACGCTTCGCCACATCCAGTCGAAGACCGAGGCGGATGCCCGCCGCGTGCTGGCGCTGGTGCGTGCGAAGGGCGCGAACTGGGACGACCTCGCGAAGAAGTGGTCCGCCGACACCACGACGCGCTCCAACGGCGGCTCGCTGGGCACCGTGACCAGGGAAGGCGCGTTCGCCGCGCTGGGCATGCAGCCGGCGCTCGCCGAGTCCGCGATGGCGCTGGGGGACGGCCGCATCGGGGGTCCGTACAAGACCGACCACGGCTGGCACGTGATCAAGGTGGACACCGTCCACCCCGAGACCGTGCGTCCGTACGAGCAGGTGCGGAACTTCATCATGCGCCAGATCCAGCAGACGAAGACGCAGGACTACTACAACGAGGCGCTCGGCCGTGCGAAGTCGCGCCTGGGTGTGTCTCCGGACTCGTCGGCGATCAAGGGTTTCCTGTCCGTGCGCAAGTCGGCGCGCGAGATGTTCCAGGAAGCCCAGAACGCCGGCGGGCCCGAGGCCCGCATCGCCGCGTACCGCGCCGTCGTCGCGCAGTTTCCCGACGCCGACGTGACGCCGCAGGCGCAGTTCATGACGGGCTTCATCTACAGCGAAGAGCTGAAGAACTTCGAAGAGGCCGAGAAGGCGTTCCGCGAGCTGCTGGCGCGGTACCCCAAGTCGGAGCTCGCCGCGTCCGCGCAGTGGATGGTGGAGCACATGCGCACCGAGGACGCGCCGACGTTCATGAACCTGGAGGCGGATTCGAGCGCGGCGAAGCCCGCAACGCCGAAGAGCCCGACCGCGAAGCATTGAAGCTCGTACCCGTACGGGTCCACGGCCTGGTGCTGGAGCACAAGGCGCAGCAGAACGTCGTCGTGCTCCGCGAGGAAGAGGGCACCCGGATCCTGCCGATCTGGATCGGGCCTCCCGAGGCCATGGCGATCCGGCGGCTGCTGGCGGAGGAGCCGTTCCCCCGGCCGCTGACGCACGACCTGATCGCGCTGATCGTGGAAGGGCTCAAGGCCCGCGTGACCCGCGTCGTGATCCACAAGCTCGAGGAGAGCACGTTCTTCGCGACCATCTTCGTGGAGCGCGAACAGTCCGTGCTCTCCGTGGACGCCCGCCCGAGCGATTCCATCGCCGTCGCGCTGCGCACGCAGGCGCCGCTGTTCGTGAACGAGGAGCTGCTGCAGGAGCCGCCCGCCGAGGGTGAGCCCGCCGACTCCGACGATCCGCCGCCGCCGGACGCGCCCGAGCCCGAGCCGAGCGACGAGGAGAAGGCCGAGCGGTTGCGCCGCTTCCTCGAGAACCTGAATCCCGAGGACTTCGGCAAGTTCCGGCCCTGACGTCCGCGGCGCGCGTGCGCCCGCGCGTCAGTAGAGGCTGAAGCGGATGCGGAACGCCGCGTACACGCGTTCGGCGCGCCCGTTGTGGCGCCACGGGCGGTAGCGGCACTGCAGCACCGCGTCGGTGGCGGCGCGCTCGAGCATCGTGTGCCCGGTGCCGCCGATGATCTGGGCCTGCTGCACGGTGCCCGTGGTGTCGACCAGCGCGAGCACCTCGACCACGCCCTCGACGTTGTTCGCCTGCGCCTCCTCGGGATAGACGGGGCGCACGAGTTCGTCGATCACGAGGTCGTCCGAATGGATCAGCGGCGCGTCCAGCCGCATTGCGCGGGCGCGCGCCATCATGTCGGCGTCGTCCACGCCCGCGCCCTGCGCCACGCGCTCGCCGGCCTCGGCGAAGCCGCCCCGCGTCTGCTTCTGCTCGGGCGCCTTGCCGCCGCCCTTCGCGGTGCTGCGCTCGCCCACGGTGATGTCGGAGAGCCCGACCTGGTCCACGGGGCCGATCGACTCGAGCCGGATGCGCCGCACGTACTCGTCCGTGCCCTCGAACCCGAAGTGGCGCGGGTCGGCGATCAGGTCGCTCGCGGGCGTGCGGGGGAGCGTGAAGAGCGCTCCCAGGAACGCGAGCGCCACCAGCAACGCGAGCAGCGACAGCCGTCTCGCGTTCGCCGCGTTCTCGGAGAAGTAACCGTCGATGCCGTGGCGCATGGGTGTCCGGCCGGTGTGGGAGCGTTCCGTGCCCGGTCCGTCCTACCGACCCAAGTGGAGCACGGTCCCGCGCTGGGCGTCCAGAACAACCGTGCGAACGACGCCATCGCGGGTCTCGCCGCGAACGGCCATCGCGCCCGGCTCGGTGCGCAGGAACACGATGCGGCCGCGTGCGTCGGTGGTGCGCACGAG
>JBGAMH010000007.1:0-42195 GCA_044223135.1 Candidatus Eiseniibacteriota bacterium
CGCCCGCGGCGTCGCGGGCTCGAATGCCTCAAGGACATGCAGCAGATCGGCGTCGCGTTGGATCCGACGGAGCTGCTGAAGCTGGAGCTGGCGCCGGGCGATGGCAATCCGCCGTACGGCGATCGCATCACCGGCCGCGCCATCGACCTGATCGCGCCGCTCGGTCGCGGGCAGCGCTGCCTGCTGGTGGCGCCGCCGAAGGCCGGCAAGACGCGCATCCTGCAGGCGATCGCCGCGAGCATCGCGCACAACCACCCCGACGTGCTCGTGTACGCGCTGCTCGTGGACGAGCGGCCCGAGGAAGTCACCGACTTCAAGCGCAACACGCCCGCCGAGGTCATCGCCGCTTCCAGCGACATGACGATCGACGAGCACATCGAGACGGCCGAGTACGCCATGGAGGTGGTCGCGCAGCACGTGATCGCCGGCAAGGACGTGGTGCTGCTGCTGGACTCGATCACGCGACTGGCCCGCGCCTACAACGCCGCGGCCGGCAACAGCGGCCGCACGATGAGCGGCGGCCTCGACTCCAACGCGATGCAGGGCCCGCGGCAGATCTTCGGCGCCGCGCGCAAGATCGAGAACGGCGGTTCGCTCACGATCATCGGCACCGCGCTGATCGACACCGGCTCGCGCATGGACCAGATCATCTTCGAGGAGTTCAAGGGCACCGGTAACTCGGAGATCTACCTGTCGCGCGAACTCGCGGAGCGCCGCATCTACCCCGCCATCGACATCGCCAAGAGCGGCACGCGCAAGGAGGAGAAGCTGTTCCCTCCCGACATGCTGGCCACCTACCACCTGCTGCGCCGCGTGCTCGTGCAGATGCCGCCGCAGGAGGCGATGACGAAGCTCGTGGACCGGCTCGGCCGCACCAAGTCGAACGCCGAGTTCTTCGCACTGCTGCGCGTGGGCGAGTAGCGGCGCCACGCAGCACCGACGCGCACGCGACGAGGCCCCGCGGGATGTTCGCCCGCGGGGCCTCGCTGCGTCTGCGGCTGCGCCGACTAGCGGAGCAGCGGCATCCGCACGGTGCGCGTCACCTCCACGCCGCGCGTCGTCACGCTCGCGCGGGCGAAGTAGACGCCCGACGAGAGTCCGTGCCGGCCGGGCTGCGCGTCGAACTCGTGGCGGCCCGCGGCGAGCGAGCCCTGCTGCAGCGTGACCACGCGGCGGCCCGTCACGTCGAACAGGTCCACGCGCACGTCCGCCGCCGTCGGCAGGTCGAGCGCGAGTCGCGGCGAACCCGCCACGCGCGCGAACCGCAACGCCAGCGGCGCGCCGCCGTCCGCGCCGACGCTCGCCGCCTTCACCACCACCACCAGCCGGTTCGGCAGGTACACCTGCTCGAACACCTGGCCGGCGAAGTTGCCGTTCCACTGCAGCGCTTCGAACGTGCCCGTGCGCGAGGCGTACGTGACCACCGTGTAGCTGTCGCCGACCGCGTACACGAAGCTCGGGTCGGCCTCCAGCGCCAGCGTGCCGCCGAACGTGACGGCGCCCGCGACGGCGAGCGTGTCGTTCGCGCGCGCGCCGTTGCGGCCCAGCGCCAGGCGCAGCTTCGCGCCGCTCACCTGCGAGTAGGCGCCGCCCACGCTCAGCACGCCGAACGTACCCGGCGCCCCGGTGGCCTGCACCACGCTCGAGTTGGCGAGCGTTCCCGTGACGGAGCCGCGGCCGCCGAACACGCCGCCGCCCGTCACGAACACGCGGCCCGCGGCGAACGTGCCGCCGTCGAGCACGCCGTGCCCGGTCACGCGCAGCGTGTCGGCCTCGAACGAGCCGCCACGCGACACCGTGAGCCAGCCCTGCGGCCCGTTGACGAGCGCACGCGACGGGCCGGCGAGCGTGTCGCGCACCGAGCCGCCGGAATCCACGAGCACGTTCGTGAAGCCGCCGATCACGGGCACCACGCCGCCGACGTCGAACGTCTGCGCGTAACGCAGCACCGAGCCCGGACCCGACACCACGCCGGTGACGGGCGCCGTGGCCGACGCCGCGAACTCGACGCGCCCCGCGGCGTTGCACTGCGCGCCGCCCGACACGCTCAGCGACGTGCGACCCGCCGAGCCCAGCACGCCGGTGGCGATCGCCAGGTAGCTGCCCACTTCGAAGCGCGCGAGCGAGTCCACCTCGAGGCGGCACGCGACCGTGTCGGTGCTGCCCACGATGCAGGGCGTGCCGGGGCCGGTGCCGAACACCGTGTTCGCCGCCGTGACGCGCAGGCTGCCGGACCCGGCGCCGAGCCCGGCGAACAACCCGGTGATCGGCGCGTTCACGAAGTCGTTCGTCTGCCCGTCGCGGATCCACAGCGCGGGCGCGTCGGGGCCACTGATCGTGAGCGCCTCGCCCGCGGGCCACGTCAGCCGCCCGCCGGTGAGGTCGAGTCGCCCGCCGGACAGGATGACCGATCCGTTCCCGTACTTGCTGAGCCCGTTCGCCGCCACCAGCGTGCCGCCGTTCATGAACAACGTGCCGGTGCCACCGCCGTCGGGATCGCCCACCTGCACGAGGTCGCCCGCCGTGACGAAACCGCCCTTGCCCACGGTCAGCTGGCCGGTGCCACCGGGCGTGGAGTTGAACTGGTTGCCGCCGATCCGCAACGGCCCTCCCGTCACGAACTGGCCACTGAACGTCGTCCCGCTCACCGTCATGCGTGCGATGCCGGCCCCGGAGCCGCCGAGCGACGCCTGCCCCGCCAGCCGCATCGAGCCGCCGTTCGCCACCGTGATGTCGGACTGGCCGAGCTGTCCGGCGACCAGGTTGCCGCGCGTCGCGCTGCTCGTGGACAGGAGCGAGGGCTGGAACAGGAACGCGGAGCGCCCGAGCACGTTCAGCGTGCAGCGCGAAGCCGCCGCGTTGCCCATGAAGATGCTGTTGGAGTTCGAGAAGAGCTGCGAGCCGCCCAGCACGTCGAGGCGGCCGCTCGAGGCGTTGCCGATAATCAGCACCTGCGTCGAGTCGCGGGTCTCCCAGCGGCTCGGCGTCGACGGGATGCCGCCCGTGGTGCCGAGCGTCAGGCGGCCATAGCTGGTGTTGCCCACGAACAGGCTGTTGATCGTGAAGTTCGCGCCCGCCGAGGTGACGTTGGCGCCGCTCACGGCCCAGCTGCTCGACGTCGCGTGCGGCGCGCTGGTGGTGAGCGTGACCGTGCCGGTGTTGTAGGCGTGCGAGATCACCAGCGGCACGGTGGCCGGGAAGTCGATCGTGTACGTGCCGACGATGTTGAAGAGCAGGTTGTCCGCCGCGCCGGGCACGCCGTTCGGCGACCAGTTCGTGGACGTGCCGGCCGAGCCGCCGGCGGCGTTGTTCCAGTTGCGCACGACGGCGCCGGCCGGAAGCGCCGTGGACAGGGCCACGGCGAGCACGACGAGCGCGACGCCCGCGCGGACACCGGCGGACGCCGAACGAAGCAGGGACATGGGACCTCCGAGGATGGGGTGTACCCCTCGTACGCTCGAATCCCCGCGGGCGAACACGCCGCGAGCGCCCGGGCCGCGTCCCGTTGCCGGTTTGCGAGTGCCTGCTCCGCCGGTCGGCGCCGCTCCGACATGCCGTTCGAATCCCGCCGTCGGCTGTCGCGTCCAACCCGGGGCGACTCTCACGAGGGCCTCGCGCCCTCCCGTCCCCGGAGGAATCCATGCATCCGACTCGCAACGATCTGCCCGAGAAGGTCCGCCAGCAGGTCGCGAACGGCCTGAACCAGCTGCTGGCCGACGTCTCCGACCTGGCGATGCAGGCCAAGCAGGCGCACTGGGCCGTGAAGGGCCCCACGTTCATCGCGCTGCACAAGCTGTTCGACGAGGTCCACGAACACGCCGGCGAATGGGCCGACGAACTGGCCGAACGCGTGGCCCAGCTCGGCGGGCAGGCGCAGGGCACGCTGCAGGCCGCCGCGAAGAACACGCGACTGGAGGCCTACCCGCTCGACCTGGTGGCCGAGAAGGGACACGTCGAGCGCCTGGCCCACTCGCTGGCCACGTTCGGTTCGTACGTGCGCGCGGCCATCGACGAATTCGACACGCACGGCGACGCCGACAGCGCCGACCTCGCCACGCAGATCTCGCGCGCCGTGGACAAGGACCTCTGGTTCGTCGAATCCCACCTCGGCTGACCGGTCGCGATCGGAGGCCCCGCCACCCGCGGGGCCTCTCGCATGTCACCGACACGCCCTCACGAAAGGAACCCCCGCTTGAAGATCGCCGTCCTCGGTACCGGAGTCGTGGGCGAGACGCTGGCCACGAAGCTCGTCTCGCTGGGTCACCACGTTCGCATGGGTTCGCGCGACGCGAATCATCCCAAGGCCACCGCGTGGGCGATGCGCGCCGGAGACCACGCGTCGCACGGCACGTTCGCGGGCGCCGCCGCGTTTGCCGAGCTCGTGATCTGCGCCGTCAACGGCGAAGCCGCGATCGAGGCGCTCACGATGGCCGGCGCCGCGAACCTCGCGGGCAAGCCGCTGCTGGACCTGGGCAACCGGCTGCGCTTCGAGCCCGGCAAGCCGCCGGTGTCGCTTTTCGTGGACGGCGACAGCCTGGCGGAGGAGATCCAGCGCACGTTCCCCGACGCGAAGGTGGTCAAGAGCCTGAACACCATGAACTGCCGCGTCATGGTGGAGCCGTCGCTGGTGCCGGGCGAGCACCACGTGTTCTTGTCCGGCAACGACGCCGGCGCGAAGGAGGCCGTGCGCGGGCTGTTGCGCGAGTTCGGCTGGACGGACGCGTGCATCCTCGACCTCGGCGACGTGACCACCGCGCGCGGCCCGGAAGCCATCATGCCGCTGTGGCTGCGCACGTGGGGCAAGTTCGGCAGCGCCCCGTTCAACCTGCGCTGGGTGAAGGGCGCGTAGCGGCGCGAGTCGCGGTCGGCCCGAAACGAAGCCGCCCGGAGCGCATGGCTCCGGGCGGTTTCGCGTTTCGATCGGCCGGCGTTCGACTACGAATTGCCGCGCGGGTGGCAGCGATAGCAGGCGGCGCTGTCCCAGCTGTAGCCGCTGCGACCCTGGTGCTTGCGGTTCATGTCGGTCTGGTTGTGCTCGTGGCAGTCGATGCACGTGAAGACCGCGTAGTTCGCGGAGTTCGTGTGGCAGGTCGCGCAGTTCGTGCCCCACACGCTGCGATGCCGGCCCGAGTAGATCGGGAAGAAGCTCGTGTCGTGGTTGAACGTGGCCCCCGACCACTGGGTCGTGGTGTGGCACGTCGCGCACGCGCTGGCCGCGAAGCCGGCGGACACGTGGTTCGGCACGGCACTGTTGTAGTCCGTCATGTGACACGACTGGCAGGTGGCCGGCAGGTTGTTGAACACCGTGCCCGTGTGGCAGCTGCGGCAGGCCACCGTCGTGTGCGAGCCGGTCAGCGGGAACGACGTGGTGCCGTGGTTGTAGGTGCCGCCGGCCCACTGCGTGGTGGTGTGGCATGTCGCGCACGCGCTGGCCGCGAAACCCGCCGCGGTGTGGTTGAGCGTCGCGCCGTTGAAGTCGGCCTGGTGACACGACTGGCACGCGGTGTTGAGCCCGTCATAGACGCCGCTCGAGTGACACGTGTTGCATGCCGCGGCCTGGTGCGCGCCGGTCAGCGGGAACGACGTGTTCGAGTGGTTGAACGTGGCGCCCGAGAACGACGTCGTGTTGTGACACGTCGCGCATGCGCTGGCCGCGAAGCCCGACGACGCGTGCGGCGGCGTGGCGGCGTTGTACTGCACCATGTGGCACGAGGCGCAGTCGGTGGCGAGGTTGTTGAACACCGTGCCCGTGTGACAGCTCTGGCACGTCGCGGTGGTGTGCGAGCCCGTCAGCGGGAACGACGTGGCACCGTGGTTGTAGGTGGCCCCGTTCCACGACGTGGTCGAATGACAGGTCGCGCACGCACTGGCCGCAAAGCCGGCCGCCGTGTGGTTGACCGGCGCCGAGCTGTAGTCGGTGGCGTGGCACGACTGGCAGGTCGTGTTGAGCCCGTCGTAGACGCCGCCCGAGTGGCACGTGTTGCAGGCCGCGGCCTGGTGCGCGCCGGTCAGCGGGAACGACGTGTTCGAGTGGTTGAACGTGGCGCCCGAGAACGACGTCGTGTTGTGGCACGTCGCGCATGCGCTGGCCGCGAAACCCGACGACGCGTGCGGCGGCGTGGCGGCGTTGTACTGCACCATGTGGCACGACGCGCAGTCCATCGCGAGGTTGTTGAACACCGCGCCCGTGTGACAGCCCTGGCAGGTCGCGGTCGTGTGCGAACCCGTCAGCGGGAACGACGTGGCGTTGTGGTTGTACGTGGCCTCCAGCCACGCCGTGGTGTTGTGGCAGGTGGCGCACGCGCTGGCCGCGAAGCCCGCCGCCGAGTGGCTGAACGGCGCCGCACCGTAGTCGGTCGCGTGGCACGACTGGCACGCCGTGTTGAGCCCGTCGTACACGCCGCTCGAGTGGCAGCGCGTGCACGACTGCGCCAGGTGCGCGCCGGTCAGCGGGAACGACGTGTTGTTGTGGTTGAACGTGGCGCCGGCGAACGACGTGGTGTTGTGGCAGGTCGCGCAGGCGGCGGCCGCGAAGCCGGAGGCCGCGTGCGGCGGCGTGGCGGCGTTGTACTCCACCATGTGGCACGACTGGCAGGTGGTGGACAGGTTGTTGAACACGGTGCCGGTGTGGCAGCTCCGGCACGTGGCGCTGGTGTGCGAGCCCGTCAGCGGGAACGACGTGGCGGCATGGTTGTACGTGGCGCCGGTCCAGCGAGACGTGTTGTGGCAGGTGGCGCACGCGCTGGCCGCGAAGCCGGCCGCCGAGTGGTTGAGTGGCGCGGCGCTGTAGTCCGTCGCGTGACACGACTGGCAGGCCGTGTTGAGTCCGTCGTAGACGCCCGACGCGTGGCAGCTGTTGCACGACGCGGCCTGGTGCGCGCCGGTCAGCGGGAACGACGTGTTGCCGTGGTTGAACGTGGCGCCCGAGAACGACGTGGTGTTGTGGCAGGTTGCGCATGCGCTGGCCGCGAAACCCGACGACGCATGCGGCGGCGTGGCCGCGTTGTACTGCACCATGTGACAGGACTGGCAGGCGGTCGACAGGTTGTTGAACACCGTGCCGGTGTGGCAGCCCTGGCAGGTGGCCGTGGTGTGCGACCCCGTCAGCGGGAACGACGTGGTGCCGTGGTTGAACGTGGCGCCAGCCCAGCGCGTCGTGCTGTGGCACGTCGCGCAGGCGTTCGCGGCGAAGCCGGCCGCCGCGTGGTTGATCGGCGCCGAGCTGTAGTCGGTGGCATGGCACGACTGGCAGGCCGTGTTCAGGCCGTCGTACACGCCACTCGAATGGCAGTTCGTGCACGAGGCCGCCGTGTGCGCACCCGTCAGCGGGAACGAGGTGCTGTTGTGATTGAACGCGGCGCCCGCGAACGAGTTCGTGTTGTGGCAGCTCGCGCACGCGGTGGCGGCGAAACCGGCGGAGGCGTGCGGCGGCTGCGCCGTGTCGTACTGCGCCTGGTGACACGACTGGCAGGCCGTGGACGTGCTCGCGAACTGTCCGTTCGAGTGGCACGACGTGCACGTGGTGCCGCGGTGCCGGCCGGTGAGCGGGAACGTGGTGCGGTCGTGGTCGAACTTGGCGGTGTTCCACGACTCGGTGGAATGGCAGCCCTGGCAGGTCACGGGAAAGCCCGACGCGGCGTGGTCCGGGTCGCGCGTGGCGCGGTAGCGGTCCATGTGACACGACTGGCAGTCGGTGCGCGTGTTCACGAACTGCATGCGTCCCTGCGCCTGCGGCCTGTGGCACGACTCGCAGTCGACCGACGCGTGGCCGCCCGACAGCGGGAAGCGCGTGAGCTGGTGCGCCCGCACCATGGGCGCGCGGTCGGTGAAGCTCTTCGCGCCGTGGCAGCGCGCGCACTCCAGGCCCATCTCGCCGCGGTGCGGGTCCTCGTGGCACGACTGGCACTGCGTCTTCGACTGCGAGAACTGCAGCGTCGTATGGCAGTTCATGCAGCCGGCCGCCGCGTGCGCGCCTTCCAGCTGGAAGCCGTACTTGCCGTGGTCGAAGCGCGTGGCCACCTTCGCCGGTTTCCAGCCCTGGGCGCCGTGGCAGAGTCCGCACTCTTCACGGAAGTCGCCATGCGGGTTCTGCACGGCGGGCCGCGCCGCCCACGACGCGGAGGCGAACCCCAGCGCGAACGTGCCTGCGATCACGGCGATCCGGGCGGCTCGCGCGAACGACGCGAGCCGGCCATCAAGGGAGCAGCGCAAGTCGAACCTCGGGAGCTGCGTGACCGGGCGGGGCCACGACGTGGAAGCGGGCGAAGACGGCCCAAGGGGATCGGACGTCTGCGCGAAACACGAACGTGGGTATCGGTAGGTTATGGGGGCGACTTGTCCGAGTCCATACGGAAAGCGCTCCCGTGGCGGGGATAATTGCCCTCGCGCCTGTTGCAACACGCACGCTCCGGCCCGCGGCCCCGGCTGCGCGCGTCGAAGCGGCCCCTCGAACGGAGCCACTCCGCCATCCCGTCAGGCCGCGGGGTCCTGCGCCGGCTCGGGGAAGCTCTCCGCGTCGATCGCCGCGAGCACCGGCTCGGGCGGGTGCTCGCCGCCCTCACGCGCATCGCGCCGGTCGCGCGCCTCCAGCAACCCGCGCAGTTCGCAGGCGTGCTGGAACGCGCGGCGCTCGCGCACGAAGTCCAGCCAGCGCAGGTTCGCGCGGATGCCGACCGTGCCCGAGTCGCGGCACGTCTCCCAGAACTCCTGGATCGTCGCCTTGCGCGAGGCGAGATCCTCCGCCACCTGCAGCACCACCTCGAGCGGGCGGCGTTCCTCGAAGCGCAGCCACCACTCGCGCGCCGGCGCCTTGGCCTGCCCCCAGCGCAGCACGTGCAGCCGCAGGTGCGCGAGCCGCTTCGCGCCCGCGGGCGGCGGCGCCTCGGCGGTGGGCGCCGCCGATACGGTCTCGCTCGCGGGCGGATCGCCCGGCAGCCCCAGCCGCGTCTGCTGCTCGTCCGCGCGGCGGCGGCGCGGGCGCACCGGCGCGGACGGCGTCGCCACGCGCGAGCGGCGTCCTTCGCGGCCGAGCGCCACCTCGCGCAGCACCTCCACCACGCTCGCGTCGCGCAGCGCGTCGGTGCGCTGCAGCCGCGGCGGGCCGCCGTGCAGCAGCGCGGCGCGGTCCAGCGTCACGCGCTCCACCCCGTCGGCTGCCCACGCGTCGCGCTCCCACGCGAGTGGCGCGAGCGACCGCCGCAGCGCGAACGCCAGCCCGCGCGCGCCGGTGCCGCGCGCTCGCGCCTGCTCGGCCAGCGCGCGGAGCGCGTCCTCTTCCACGTCCAGCTCCACGCCGTGCAGCGCCCACAGCTGCCGCTCGCGCTCGAGCGGCGAGCCCTCCGACTCGCGCAGCAGCGCCACGAGGTCGTCCTCCGACAGCGCGCGCACCGCGGTCAGGTTGGGGAACCGCCCCACGAACTCCGGCAGCAGCCCGTAGCGCACCAGGTCGTCCGTGCTGGCCGCCGCGATCGCGTCGTCGTCGGACAGCCGCGGCTCGCGCGCCGCCGGAGCCTCCGCGAAGCCCAGCGCCGCTTCGCCGCGCCGGCGCTGGCGCACCAGCTTCGGCAGCTCCACGAACGCGCCCATGCACACGAACAGCAGCTTCGACGTGTCCACCGTGCCGAGCGCGTCCTGCTTGTCGCGCAGGTGCACCGTGCGGCCGTCGAGCAGCGTGAGCAGCCCGTTCTGCACGCCCTCGCCCGACACGTCGCGCCCGTGGTCGCGCACGATGCGGATCTTGTCGACTTCGTCCAGCACCACCACGCCCCGGTGCACGCGACCCGTGTCGCCCTTCGCGTCGCGCCACAGGTGCTTGAGCGGCTCGTCCACGTCGTCGCCCACGTAGCCCGTCTCGGTGATCGCCGTGGCGCTCCAGAACGCCACCGGCACGCCGAGCCACTCGCACAGCGTGCGCACGAGCAGCGTCTTGCCGCTGCCGGTGGGGCCCAGCACGAGCACGTGCTGGCGCGTGCGCGCGACCGGGCCGCACAGTTCCGGCCGCTCGGACGCGGCGAGTCCCAGGTAGTGGTCGTGGAACGCGAGCGCGAGATCGCGCTTGGCGCGGGCCTGGCCGCGGACGAAGCGATCCAGGTGCGCCACCATCTGCTGCGGCGTGGGCAGGGTCTCGGGCCGGGACACGACGCCACCCCCTCGCGACGAACAGCCGTGTCCGCCGCGCGCGAAAAGACCTTCGTGTGTGTCGGGAAGGCGCGCACCATACGCGACCGCTCGCGCACCATCGCGGCAACGCGAAGCGCACGAACGCGCGAACGCTCTTGACGGCGCGATTGCCGCGAATTTCGCGACGCGCGCGGCTAGCGCGTTGAGCGCCAAGCGCGCGCGGAGTTCTCCACAACGCGTGCGCGCGACGACGCGTCGTGTGACGCCGCGCGTCGCGCTCAGTGCCCGGAAGACACCGCGCCCGGCCCCACGCTCCCGCGTCCCCGCCGCGCCACCGCCACGAACCCGCCGTGCACCAGCAGCAGCACCGCCAGCGTCACCAGGATGCTCGGCGCGGCCGGCAGGTCCCACTTCACCGACGCGAGCAGCCCGGCCACGCTGCCGGTGAAGCCGAACACCCAGCCGATCGCCAGCGCCAGGCCGGTGCGCCCCGTGGCCATGAGCCCGGCCACCGCGGGGATCACCAGGAAGCCGAACACCAGCAGCACGCCGGCGATCTGCACGGACGAGGTCACCACGAAGCCGAACGTGGCGTAGAACAGGAAGTCCCACAGGAACACGCGCCGCCCGCGCGCCCGGGCCGCGGCCACGTCGTTCGTGATTTCGAAGAACGGCTTGCGCAGGAAGAAGTGCACCGCGCCCACCACGGCGTAGAGCACGGCGACCCGGGCGATGTGGCCCGGGTCCACCGTGAACAGCGATCCGACGAGTGTCTCCTTGAGGTGCTCCGGGCCGGACGGCGACTTCTCCAGCACCAGGAACACCGCCGCCTGCGCGGTGGCGAACACGATGCCGATGAACGCCTCGAGCGGCACCTGCTTCGAGCGCCCGCGCAGCCACGCGAACAGCGCGGCCCCCACGAACGTCATGCCCAGCGCCAGCAGGTACGAACCCACCTCGTCGTGCTCGCGGCCCAGCACCACGCCCAGCGCCACGCCGAGCGCGGCCATCTGCGCGAG
This sequence comes from Candidatus Eiseniibacteriota bacterium, assembly GCA_044223135.1. Lineage (GTDB taxonomy): Bacteria > Eisenbacteria > RBG-16-71-46 > RBG-16-71-46 > RBG-16-71-46 > JBGAMH01. Next base: position 11,139 of record JBGAMH010000007.1, read on the forward strand.
CGCCAGGTCCACGAACAGCACGCCGCGCCGCACGATGTGGAAGCCGAGGTAGGCGTGGATGCCCGCCAGCACGAGCGCGGCGATCGCGGCGGTCTGGAAGAACGGCAGCGCGAGCGCGTCCATCACTTCGCTCCCGCCAGCGCGCGCATCACCGCGTCGAAGTGCGCCAGGTAGCTGCCCGCCGTGCCGTCGTCGCACGACGCCGACGCGACCACCGTGCGCACGCCGGCCTGGCGCGCCAGGAACTTGCCGCCCTCCGCGGAGAAGTACGGCTCCTGCACGAGCACGCCGACCTTGCGCGCCTTCGCGATCGACACCAGCTCGGCCAGGTGCTTCGCCGTGGGCGGGATGCCCGGCACCGGCTCCACCGTGGCTGCCACGTCGAGTCCGAACGCGTCGGCGAAGTACGACCACGAGCGGTGGTACGTGAACACGCTTCGCGACGGCAGCGCCGCGGCGGCCGCCTTGCCGCGCTCCCACGCGGCCTGCGCGTCCCTGCCGAACGCCTCCGCGCGGCCGCGGTACTGCGCGGCGTTCGCCGGGTCCACGCGGGCGAGCGCGTCGGCCACGTTGCGCGCCACCACCGCGCCGTTCCGCGGGTCGAGCCAGTAGTGCGGGTTGCCGTCGGGGTGCACGTCGCCCATCGAGGCGTCCACCTTGCCCGTGGGCTTCTCCAGCACGGCCACGCCGCGCGAGCAGTCCACCTTCGCGACGCTCGAGTTGCGCGAGCCCGACACGATCGCGTCGGCCCACTGGTCGAGCCCGAGGCCGACCGACAGGTACACCTGCGCCCGCGCCACCTTCACCATGTACGACGGCAGCGCCTCCACGCGGTGTGGGTCGGCGTTCGCACGCGCGATGGCGAACACCTCCACCTGCGGCCCGCCCACCGTGGCGGCGATCGACGCGAGATCGGTGGTGGAAGCGGCCACGCGCACGAGCGCGAGCGCCGGCGACGCGGCCGACAGCGCCGCGACCAGCGCGAGGCAGGCCACGGCCGGCGCGGCGACGCGGCAGGCCACCCACGCCGCGCGGAAGTTCGGGATGCGGATCATGGACGACCTCCTAGAACTGGTGGGCCTTGTGCGGGCCCATCGAGAAGACGACGCGGAGCGTGAGCTGCTGGACGGGTTCGGGGTCGGCGGGCGCGCCAGCGGGACGTGCGGGCTGGAGCCGGCTCCAGTCCACGCGGAACACCGTCGTCTCCTCCATCAGCGCGAGGCCCGCGAACAGGCCGAACGCGCGGTTCCAGTCCTGCGCGGCGTCCAGTTCCTGCCACTGCGAGAACGACGCGCCCGCGTCGTAACGGGTGGCCCAGTTCCAGTCCGCGAACAGGTAGCCGCCGGTGCCCTTCGTGCTCGACGTGGCGTACGCGGCCGCGGCCTCGTCCCACGCGGCGTCGTCCCGGCGGTGGTGCATCACCTCGCCCTGCAGCAGCAGGTACGCGTTCGGCCCGGCCCACAGCTTGGCCTTCGCGTCGGCGCCGATCACCGTGGTGCGCGTGGCCGCCGCGACGTTGTTCGTGCCCTGCGTGGCGGACACGCCCAGCTCCACGCCCGAGCGGTCGCCGGCCGGCACGAACGCCGACACGCGGCCGAGCAGCGCGGCCCGCGGCTCGAGCGCGCGATCGCCGTTGCCGGGATCCGCTTCGAGCGGGTCGTTCGCCGCGCCCGAGGACTCGCGCGGCAGGCGGAACGAATCGCCCTTCAGCGCGTCGAGCGACGCCGTGATCGCCACGTCGTGCGGGGCGGCCAGGCGCGCCGACACCTGCACGCCGGTCTCGTTGAACGCCTCCTCGCCCGGCAGGTAGGCGGCGAGCACGCCGAAGCGCTCGGCGAACGGAACCGTGTGCGGATGCGCGGCGTTCAGCTTGCCGAAGCCGACGCGGTACTTGCCGCCCTTCAGCTGCAGGCCCAGCGGCAGCCCGCGCTCCAGCAGGAAGTACCCCTCTTCCACGCCCACCTCGTCTTCGGCGTACGTGAACACGAACGAGCCGCGCGCATAGGGGTTCAGCGGCGCGTCGAGCACCATCTCGGTCTCGCCGGGATCGAACGCGATGCGCCTGGCGGACGGGTCGCCCGCCGCGTCGGTCCAGCGCAGGAACGGCTGCCCGATCACCGAGATGTCGGGATTGGTGACGCCGGCCCGCGCCGCCGCCGCGCACGCGAGCGCGGCGAGCAGGACGAAGCCCGCGACCGGAATGTGGAATCGCATGACGAAGCCTCCGGAAAAGGAAATCGTGCCGCGTGCGCGCGATCGCGCCGCGGGAGATCGGAGTGCATGTCGCCGGCGCGAGCCGGCGTTCGTCAGGCGATGGGTGGGGCGCGCGCCGGCGCGGTGGCGCGCACGCGGGCGCGCGGCGCGAGGGCGGCCGCCGCGTGCAGCGGCCGCAGGTCGTCCACGGTCGGCAGCGTGGGCGCCGCCGCCAGCTCGGGCATGGGCGCCGCGTGCAGCGTGGAGCACACCGCGCACGCGTCCGCGTGGTGCGGACCGGGCTTGCCGCAGTCGTGATCGGTGAAATGGTGCCAGCCGTGCGCGAGCGCGCCCAGCAGCAGGGCGGCCAGCAGCAGCGTCGCGCCGAGCGCGCGAGGCAGGAGCCGATGACGAAGAGGCGTGGTGGACATGGCGCGGCGGGACACTGCCACGCGGCGGGCCGGCCGGGCAATACCCGTCGCGCCCGCGCCGCCGAACGCCGGGCCCCGCCCCACGAGCGCCCGGCGGGATTACATTTGAGCGCCCGGGAGGCGAACGGCTACGGTCCCGACCCGCGCCGCCCGGGTGGCGCGCCGAACCGAACGAGCCGTTCGCACGCCCCGCTCGAGACCCAGGAACGCGCCCCGATGGCCGCAGGCACTCCGAAACCGAAGCCCCGCGCCGCGAAGGCCGCCGGCAACGACGTCACGGCATTCCTCGCCGCGCTCGAACACCCGCACAAGTCGCTCGTCGTCGCGATCCGCCGGCTCGTGCTCGCGGTCGACCCGGCGATCGGTGAAGGCATCAAGTGGAACGCGCCGAGCTTCCACACCTCCGAGCACTTCGCCACGTTCCACCTGCGCGCGAAGGACGGCGTGCAGCTGGTGCTGCACCTGGGCGCGAAGCCGCGCCCCGGCGCGAACCCGAAGCGCGACGTGCCCGACCCCGACGGACTGCTCGACTGGAAGGGCGCCGACCGCGCCGTCGTCACGGTGCACGACGCGAAGGAGCTGGCGGCGCGCAAGGCCGCGCTCACGCGCATCCTGCGCGCGTGGATCACGCACGTATGACGCCACGCACCGCGAAGCCGAAGCCCGGCGCTGCGACATCGGCGCCCGCGGCGCCGGTGTTCTTCGCCACGCCGGCGGCGTTCCGCGCGTGGCTGCGCCGCCACGGGGCGACCGCGACCGAACTCGTGGTGGGCTTCCACAAGGTGGACAGCGGGCGGCCGAGCATCACGTGGCCGCAGTCGGTGGACGAGGCGTTGTGCGAGGGCTGGATCGACGGCGTGCGCAGGCGGATCGACGACACGAGCTACCAGATCCGCTTCACGCCGCGAAAGGCGAGCTCGCACTGGAGCGCGGTGAACATCGAGCGCGTGCGCGTGCTCACCGGGGAAGGCCGCATGCGGCCGGCCGGGCTCGCCGCGTTCGCCCGGCGCACCGAGGAGCGCTCGCGCCGGGCGGCATACGAACAGCAGGCGCCCCTGGCGCTCACGCCCGCCGAGGAGAAGCGCTTCCGCGCGCACCGCGCGGCGTGGGCGTTCTTCGAGCAGCAGCCGGCGGGCTACCGCAAGCGCATGCTGTGGTGGATCGTGAGCGCGAAGAAGCCCGAGACGCGCGAACGCCGGCTCGCGGCGGTGATCGCGGCGTCGGAGAACGGGAAGCGGCTTTAGCCGGCACGCCGCCGCGCCGCGTTCACCGCTCCGGCGCGGTCCGCCCCAGCTCGTCGCCCAGTTGCACCAGGAACGCGCGCAGGAACGCCGCGCGGCGCTCGGCCTCGGCACGGCCGGCGTCGGTGCGCATGGTCGCGGGCAGCTTCAGCAGCTTCGCGTAGAAGTGGTCCACGCTGAAGCGCGCATCGTCGAGCGCGCGCGCTTCGGCGAACGGATCGTCGGCGTCGAACCACGCGCCGCCCATGCGCACGCCCGTCGACACGCAGCGCAGCAGCCCGATCGCGCCCAGCGCCTCGAGCCGGTCGGCGTCCTGCAGCGCGCGGCCGAGCGGCGTCTCGGGCTCGGCGCCGCGGCTGAAACTGTGGTCGCGGATCGCGCCGGCGATGCGCTCCACCGCGCCGGGCGTGAAGCCCGCCGCCGGCAGCCGCTCGCGCGCGAGCGCGGCGCTCTTCTCGCTGGCGAGCGGCCGTTCGGGCGAGTTCTTGGGCGGGTTCACCGCGTCGTGCAGCAGCGCCGCGGCCACCGCCTCGCGCGCGTCCACCGCGTCGCCACCGAGCCGCATGGTCCACAGCGCCACGCGCAGCGCGTGCGCCACGTCGTGCGTCGGGTCGCTGCCGTCGTCGCGCGCGCGCGCTTCGGCCAGCAGCGCGGCGAGCGCCGGGTCGTGCGCGACGTGCGCGAGCAGGACCTCGAGCGACGGCGCCGACGGCGCACTCAACGCCCACCCTCACGTGCGCGGGCGAGCGCCCGGCGCATCTCCTGCTCGAATCCGAGCACGAGGTCGAGCGACGGCACGTCGCCCTCTCCCGCGCCCTTCTGCACCAGGAGCAGCCGCCCGTCCGGCAGCGACGTCACCTCGTTGTCCGAAATCAACTCCCCGAGGGAGGCGCGTCGGCGCGGGCTCGCGACCGTCGGTCCCGGGCCCACCGTGGTCTCCCAGAGCACGCCTCCCTGCGTCACGAACAGGAGGCCTCCGCCGCGCGCGGGCCACCAGTGGTGCCTGGCCGGCAGGGACGACACGGGCACGCCGGGAGTCACCGGGCGATCGGCATGCCATGCCGTCACGAGGAGCTGCGGAAGGCCAGCTTCGCGAGAGAGATACGAAAGCCACCGCCCGTCCGGCGACAGGCTCGGGGAGAACAGGTCGTGATCCGCCCGCAGCACCTCCACCGGTTCGGCGCCGGGTTCGTCCACCGCCACGCGCCGCAGGTATCGCCCCGAGGGCTCGTTGCGCGACAGCAGCAGCGTCCGCCCGTCCGGTGTCCACGCGGCGGGCTGGTCCAGCCCGCCCACGCTGCGTCCGGCCACGAGCCGACGCGGCGGCGTGCGGCCGTCCACCGACATGAGCCAGACCCCCGCGGTGGAGTCCACGCCGCTGCGCCCGTACGCGATCCAGCGCCCGTCCGGCGAGATCTGGGCGCCGCCGCAGTCCTCGTTGTCGAAAGCCGCCAGGCGACGGACGGACGAACCCCCGGCGTCCGCACGCACGAGCTGGAAGAGCCAGCCCGACGGCCGAAGCTGTGTGACCGCCGCCCACGTTCCGTCCGGCGCGAGCGCGGGCGGGCCGTTGATCGCGGCGCGGGTCTCGTTCCACGGTCGGACGCTGCCGTCCGGCTCCAGCACCACGAGCCGGCGCGACGACATCGCGTCCGACCCGGGGGCATATACGAGATCGCCTGCTCTCGACGCGCGCACCGTGCCATGTTCTCCCGGGCCCGGCACGCGCACGCCGTCGAACACCGCCACGGGCCGGCCGCGGGCACGCCGCGCACGCTCGTCGAACGGCACCACGAGCACCGTGCTGTTGCGCGTCATGAGCAGGTGGCCCGAGGCGAGGTATTGCGGAGACCCCGCGTCGGGCTCGATCGTGGTGACACGTCCGCTCTCGAGGTCGAGCACCGCCACGTCGAGCGCAAAGCCACGTGCCGAGTAGTGGTAGATCGTCACCATGCACGCGCTGCCGTGCGGCAGCGGCTGGTCCAGGGTGATGTCGTTGAGCTCACCTTCGGACTGGATCGCTTTCCACTCCGCGGGTTCGCGGGCGCCGGACGCGATGATGCCGCAGCGGTCGGCGCTGGTCGTGACCACCGCCACCCGCCCGCCGGGCAGCACCTCCCACTGCCCCCAGTCGCGCTTCCACGGCATCACGTCCACCGGCGGCGTGCCGCCGTCCACGGGCACGCGGCGGAGCACGCGCTCCACCGAGCCCTTCGCGACGGGCGACAGGAAGTAGATCCACGGCTCGTCCCGCAACACGGTGTACGATTCGATGCCCTCCGTGCCGGCGATCGGCGTCCACTCGTCGCCGTCGAGCGCTCGCCGGTAGATCACGCGCTCGCCGTCCTCCGAGGAGACCTCCAGCGATCGGCCGGTGGCCACGAGCGCGCGACCGTCGGAGGTGAAGAACGCCGCGCGGAGGCCCGTGATCGATGCCGGCCTCGTCGCCGACAGCCGCAGGATTCGCTCCGCGCCCGACGAGGGCCCCAGCGCCCCCCGGCCCCACCAGGCCGCCGCGAAAGCCGCCAGGGCCACCGCCGCCGCGATCGTCACCGTGCGGGCACGGCCGCCCTTCGACGCTGCCGTTCGCGTGGTCGGCGCCGCGGCGCCCCCCGCGGCGATCACGGCCTCCAGTTCGATGCGCGCGTCGCCCATGTCGCGCAGTCGCTGGCGTGCGTCCTTTTCGAGCGCGCGCCGCAGCAAGTCGCGCACGCGTTCGGGGGTGCGCGCGGGCAGCGTGCTCCAGTCGGGCGTGCGCTCGAGGATCGCCGCGATGGTGTCCGACACGGTCTCACCCGCGAATGCCAGCCGGCCCGTGAGCAGCTCGTAGAGCAGCGCGCCGAACGCCCACACGTCGGCGCGTCGGTCCACCGGCTTGCCTCGCGCCTGCTCGGGCGCCATGTAGGCGGCCGTGCCGAGCAGCACGCCCACGTGCGTGCCCACCGTGCGCGTGGGCGAATGCGTGAGCGACGGCGACGACGTCGTTTCCTCGGACGCCAGCGCCTTGGCGAGGCCGAAGTCGAGCACCTTCACCGCGCCATCCTCGCCCAGCTTCACGTTGCCTGGCTTGAGGTCGCGGTGCACGATTCCGCGCTCGTGCGCGTACTCCACCGCCTCGGCGATCGTGCGCGCGATCGCCAGCGCCTCGTCCACCGGCAGGGCGCCCTCGCGCTCGATGCGCTCCGCCAGCGTGGGCCCCTCGACCAGCTCCATCACCAGCGCCGGCACGCCTCCCGCATCCTCGAGCCCGTAGAGCGACGCGATGTGGGGATGGTTCAACGCGGCCAGCAGCCGCGCCTCGCGTTCGAAGCGCGCCAGCCGCTCGGCATCGCCGGCCACTGCGGCCGGCAGCACCTTGATGGCCACGTCGCGCTGCAGGCGCGCGTCGCGCGCGCGCCACACCTCGCCCATGCCGCCCGCGCCGAGCGGCGCGACGATCTCGTAGGGGCCGAGGCGGCTGCCGGGGGCAATGGTCATGGGTTCTCCGGGTCGGGGCATGCGTGGCGCGGGAGGCTATCACGGCCTCCGTGGCGCGCGACGCCCCGCCGGGCGCTCAACCGCGGTGGTGTCGCCCGCGAGCCCCCGCGAAATCACCGACCAGAGCGGGTTCGGCCCGCGCGCGAGCGTCGGCGTCTCGTCGCGCTCGACCTGCGCCCAGTAGCGCGCGCCCGGCGGGCGCGTGCCCGCCTCGTAGTCCATGGCGTGCCACGTGTCTTCGCGGAACGAGTAGAACATCCAGTGCCAGCCATGGCGCTCGAACGTCCGGATCGCGTCCGCCAGCCACCGGTCGGCGCCGGGATGCGTGCGCGGCACGCCGAACTCGCCCACGAGCACGCGCGACGACGGCACGCCGTGCCGCGCCTGCCAGCGCACCACCGGCGCGACGCACGCCTCGATCCACGCGGCGTCCACCCACTCGCTGCGGTCCCCCTCGCCGATCCGGCCGGGATACGTGAAGCGGCCGCGCTGACGGTGGTCCACGTAGGCCCACGGCTCGTAGAAGTGGAACGAGTAGATCACTCGCGGGTCGCCGAGCGGCTCGAAGCGTTCGAATGCGTCGGGAGAGGCGAAATCGTCGGACTCGACGATCACCCAGGCCGTCGAGTCCCGCGAGCGCACGGCCGCGAGCAGTCGGCGCATCACCTCGCGCGCCGAATACCCCCCTGGCGGATCGGCGCGCGAGGGGTGCGGCTCGTTGAGCAGGTCGTAGCCGATCAGCGCCGGGTGGCCCGCGCACGCCGCGGCGAGATCCGCCCAGCAGCGCTCGGCCTGCTCGAGCGCCCCCGCTTCGCGGTACAGGCGAAAGTCCGACCGGTCGCCATTGTGCTGTCGCCAGCGCGCCCCCGGCAGGCTGAGCAGCGTGAGCACCACGCGCACGCCGGCCGAATCGGCGGCATCGAGCACCGCGCGCAGCCGCGCCAGGTCCCGCCCGGACAAGCCGTCGTAGCGATCGGCGTCGCCGATGAGGAAGTCGCGACCCTCGGCCGCCCACTTGTCGGGGGCCAGTCGCACCACGCGGATGCCCTGCGCGGCCGCCGCGGCGAGCCGCTCGCGCGTCTCCAGCCGGTCGAACAGGTTCGCCCCGCGGACGCGAGCGTCCCACGGCGACGCCGAGACCAGTGTTGCGAGCGCCGTGGCGCACGCGAGCACGACGCCGAGCACGGTCGTGACGGATCGCATGGTGGCGGAAGGTAGCGCGGCCGCGGTCGCGCCGCTACGCTGCCACGTCCACGTCCCCCCCATCGCATCGGAGAGCACCATGACGACGCTGCCCACCGACGACGCACTCGCCCGCTTCGCGCTGGCGCAGGGCTTTCACTGCGCCTCCACCGCGTGCGGGCTCAAGAAGAGCGGCGCGCCCGACCTGCTGATGGTGTGGAGCGACGCGCCGTGCTCGGCCGCCGGCGTCTTCACCACCAATCGCGTGCAGGCCGCGCCCGTGCGCGTGGATCGCGACACGCTCGCCGCCAACGCCGGCGGCATCCGCGCCGTGCTGGCCAACGCGGGTTGCGCGAACGCGGTGACGGGCGATCGCGGGCTCGCCGACGCGCACCGGATGCAGGCGCTGGGCGCCGCGGCGATCGGCGCGCACGCCGAGCAGGTGCTGGTGCTGTCCACGGGCGTTATCGGCGTGTTCCTGGACATGGACAAGCTCGAGCGCGGCATGCAGGAACTGGCGTCCGGATCCGCCGATCCCTCCGCGGCGGGCGCGGCGCGCGCGATCACCACCACCGACACGCGCCCGAAGATCGCCGCGGCCGAAGCGGCGGCCGGCCCCGGCCGCGTGCGCGTGGCCGGCTTCGCCAAGGGCGCCGGCATGATCCATCCGAACATGGCCACCATGCTGGCCGTGATCACCACCGACGCGCGCGTGGAGGCCACGCGACTGGATCGCGCACTGCGCGCGGCCGTGGCGCGCAGCTTCAATCGCATCAGCGTGGACGGCGACATGAGCACGAACGACACGGTGCTCGTGCTGGCGTCCGGTGCGTCCGGCGCCGCCGTGGACGACGACGACGAGGCCGCGTTCACCGCCGCGCTCGAACACGTCTGCGCGTCGCTCGCGAAGCAGATCGCGCGCGACGGCGAGGGCGCCACGCGCCTGGTGGAGCTGCGCGTGACGGGCGCGGCGAGCGAGTCGCAGGCGCACCGCGTGGGCGACGCCATCGCGTGCTCGCCGCTGGTGAAGACCGCGATCCACGGCAACGACCCGAACTGGGGCCGCATCCTCGCCGCCGCCGGCTACAGCGGCGAGCCGGTGGTGCCGGAGCGCACGCGCCTCTGGTTCGGCGACCAGGACGACGTGCAGCTGCTGGATGCCGGGCTGCCGGTGCCGTTCGACCCGGCGCGCGCGTCGGCGCTGCTGCAGCGCGACCCGGCGGTGATCCGGCTCGACCTGGGACTCGGCCACGCCGACGCCACGCTGTGGACGTGCGACTTCAGCGCCGAGTACGTGCGGGTGAACGCCGACTACACGACCTGACGCGCGCGGGGCCCGGGGGTCGTCGACCCTCGGGCCCCGCCGCGCGGCAGCGCGATGCGTGCCGGTCGCGCCGCTACGGCACGAGCACCACCCGACGGACCTGCTCGAAGCCCGCGGTGCGCGCGCGCACCAGCAGCACGCCCGCGCGTCCGGCGAGCGCGTGGCCCTCCCAGCGGATCGCGTGACGCCCGGCCGCCAGCCGCCCGCTCGCGAGCACCGCCACGCGCCGGCCGAGCAGGTCGAACGCCTCCACGCTCACGTCGCCCTCGCGCGGCAGCGCCAGTTCGAACGTGACGCGCCCGCGCGCCGGGTTCGGCTGCGGCGCCGAGAACGACACCGCGGCCGGCAGGGCGGCTTCCTCGCCGTCGAGCAGGCCGGTCGAGATGCGGAAGCGGCCGGTCGTGTCCTGCACCGTGCCGCGCGCCACGTCGATCACGCGCACGCGCGCGTTCGAGGTGACCGGCGCGGTCGCCGTCCACGAGAACGTGCTGGCGTCGAGCCGGCGGGCGATCGTCTCCCACGTGGCGCCGCCGTCGTGCGACACCTCGAGGTCCACGAACGGAACCGAGGCGTTGCGCACCCACGACACCGGGACGCTGGTTCCGATGCCGAACGTCGTGTTCGGCAGCGGCGTGCTCAGCACCAGCGACGGCGCGGTCACGGGAATGCAGCCGGTGGTGACGAGCGACAGGTCGTTGCTCGTGGAGTTGGCGCACAGGAGCTGCGCGTGGCCCTGGTGATCGAAGTCCCCGAGCGCGAGCGCCGTCGGGAAGAGCCCCACGTACGTGGTCGTGCTCGCCACGAACTGCGGCGTCGGCGAGCCGGCGCCGGCGTTGAGGAACAGCCGCAGCACGTGGTGCGTGGCGTCGGCCACCACGAGGTCCGGGAAGGCGTCGTCGTTCACGTGCACCACCTCGACGTCGCGTCCCAGGCCCGCGAACGGGAACGACTGCGACAGCACGAACGCGCCGACGCCGACGCCGAACGATCCGACCCCGCGTAGGAACGACAGCCCCGAGGCGGTGTTGGCGCCCGCGGTGACGAGGTCGGTGATGCCGTCCTGGTCGAGGTCCGCGGCCGCGAGGCCGATCGGGTTCGAGCCGGTCGCGTAGGCGTGCGCGACGCCGAACGTCCCGTTGCCGATCCCGCCCAGGCCCTGGCCCAGCAGCACCGTCACGGTGTAGCCGGCCGCGGCGTTGTTCGTGTTCGCGAGGTCCCAGATGCCGTCCTCGTTGAAGTCGGCCGCCACGATCTTCTGGGGGTTCGTGCCCACGGGGTAGGTCGCGGCGAGCGTGAACGTGCCGTTCGCCGCGCCATTCAGGCCGTTGCCGAGCAGGATCGAGACCGTGTTGGCGACACCGTTGACCACCGCGAGGTCGATGTTGCCGTCCTCGTTGAAGTCCGCGGCGGCGATCCCCCGCGGCCCGGCCTCCGTGGGCACGTTGACCGGCGCGCCGAACTGGCCGTCGCCGACCCCGCCGGCGCCGTGGCCGAGCAGGATGCTCACGCCGTTCGTGGTGGTGATCGCGAGGTCGCGGATGCCGTCGGAGTCGAAGTCCTCGATCGCCACGTCGCGACCGCCCGTGCCGAGCCCCAGGCTGACCGGCGCCCCGAACGCGCCGCCGGCCTGCCCCAGCAGCACCGCGGCGTCCGTCGTGTGCGCGACGACTGCGTCCAGGCGCCCGTCGCCGTTCAAGTCGGCCACCCGGAGCTCGACCGGGCCCGCCGGTGTCGCCACGCTGTCGACGAGCGCGATCGGCTCGCACAGCGTGAAGAAGAGGTTGCTGCTGTCGCGCGGAACGCCGCCCGTGAAGTCCTCGACGATGACCTTGTACTGCCCCGGCAGCGCATCGGTCGGCAGCGCGACCGTCTGCTGCGCGTCGTTCGGCGTGCCCGCGGGCGTCAGGTCCACCGGCGGCGCGCCGCTGCGGCGCAGCAGGATCCGCACGGTGCCCGTCCAGTTCGTGGTCCACCGCACGTCGAGGGGCTGTCCGAGCGGATACGTGTCGGCGAGATTCGGCTGCGTGACGACGATCGTGCGGTTGAACACCGAACCCGTGGGCGAGCGCCGGGCGGCGTACACGTCGGGGTCGCTGCCGGCGTTCCGGTTGTCCTCCCAGGCCACGAGCGCGCCGTTCTGCCCGTCGTGCGCGAGCACCGAGTTGCGCTCCCGGCTGGTCCCGGTGATCGCGTTCACGGTCTGCTTGAACAGGCGCGCCCCGCTGCCGTCGATGCGCGCGAGGGCCACGTCCTCGTCGCCGTCACCGAACGTGAAGTCGGTGTAGGCCAGCAGCGCGCCGCCGGCGCCGTCGGTGTCCATGCGCAGGTCGTCGAGGCCGCCCGCGGCCGTGTCCACCGGCGCGCCGTTCGCGGTCCACAGCGCGGCGCCGGTGGCCGCGTTCAGCTTCTGCGCGTAGAGGTCGTCACCGTGCAGGAATCCGTTCGGGGCCGGCTGGTTGTAGTTGCGGCCGTCGAGCCACGCCACGATGGCCTCGCCCGTGGCCGGTACGGCGACGATGTCCGCGAACAGCGCCAGGTGCTGGAAGAACGGACCGGCCGTGTTCGGGGCGAACAGCTGCACGCCGTCGGCCGCCCACTGCAGGACGCCGGCCAGGCTCACCTTCTGGGCACGGAGCGGATAGGTCTCCACGAAATTGTAGAAGGACGGCGCGTGCTGCCACGTCACGTAGAGGAAGCTGCCGTCCCAGTCGGAGCGCGCCGTGATGCCGTTCGCGCCGTCGATCGCGAAGATCTCGACGCCGTTCGCGCCCCACTGCTTGACGAAGTTCGCGCTCAGCCGCTGTCCCCACACCTGCTGCCACGGGTTCGCGCCCGCACCCACGGGGAAGAACCGGTTGTAGCGGAGGATGCAGCCATCGCCCGACGGGTGGACGTCGATGCCCGACGCGAACGGGGTGGCGTCGGCCGCCACCAGCACGCCGTCGCCCGCGAAGTCGTTCGTGCCCGCGACGGAGACGCGCTGCGCGAACAGCGAGTCGCCGCCCGAGCTGCCCGGCGCGATGAACGCCAGCAGCAGCTTGCCCGTGGCCGACGTCGCGGTGCCGAAGCCCTGCACGCTGCGGTTGAACACGCGCACGCCGCCCGCGGCGAACTGCGGCACGCCGGCCGCGTTGAATCGCTGCACGTAGAGGCCCGTGCCGGGGCTCGCCGCGCGCGTGTCGAGCCACGCGACCCACGCCCCGCCGGCGCTGTCGGCGGTCACCACGGCGAACGAGTTCGCGTTGCCGCCCGGGTTCACGCGCACGCCCTGCGAGCCCCACGCCTTCGCACCGTCCACGTTGAGGTGCTGGATCGAGAGCGAGTCGCCGCTCGAGAAGCTGAACGTCACGATCATGCCGCCGGCCTCGTCCGTGACGACCCCGTTCGGCAGTTCGCTGCGGCTGGAGTCCGCGGCGGGGTTGCCGCCGCTCGACCAGGCCGCCCGCGCACGGGCCGGAAGCAGCAGTGTGGTGGCGAGCAGGGCGAGCGCGGCGAACATGCGAATCGGGTCGCGGACGGGCATCGGGGCCTCCAGTCACGTGAGCGGGGCAAGGGCGGGAACGTGCACTGGGACCGGGCGCCGGAACGAAAATCACAACCCATCGCGCGAACCGCGCCGTCCGCCCCGCGCGCGCGCCCCGGAAACGACGCCGCCCCGCCGGCGGGAGCCGACGGGGCGACGGTCGAAGCGGGATCGGAACGCGTCAGACGCGCTCGACGAACTCCCCGGTGCGCGTGTCCACCTTCACGCGGTTGCCCGACTCGATGTACGGCGGCACCTTGATCTCGAGACCGGTCTCGAGGATCGCGGGCTTGCTCGTGTTCTGCACCGCGGCGCCCTTGATGTTCGGCGTGGTCTCCTTGACCTCGAGCTCCACGAACATCGGCGGATCGATGCCCACGACCTTGCCCTGCCAGTAGCTGGCCGTGATCACCATGCCTTCGGTGAGGTAGCCCGCGGAGTCGCCGAGCACGTCGCGCGAGAGCGACGTCATCTCGTACGACTCGGTGTTCATGAAGTGGAACTCGTCGCCCGCCTTGTAGCTGAACTGCAGCGAGTGCTCGTCGAGCGTGGCCTTCTCGACCTTCTCTTCCGACGAGAAGCGCACTTCCTGGTTCGAGCCGTTCTCGATGTTGACGAGCTTGGCCTGCACGAACCCGCGGAGGTTGCCGGGCGTGCGGTGCTGCATCTGCGCGACGCGGTGCGGCTTTCCGTTGTAGAGGATCAGGTTGCCGACGCGGATATCGGTGGCGACGATCATGGGTGGACCTCGGGCTGGAGTGTTGCGCTGAGGGGACGCGGGCCCCTCAGAGGGCCTCCCCACTGCGATTGCGGCCGGGGATTGTGCCCGATCGGGCCGCGGTCCGTCCAGTTGGGAGCGCCCGGCCGCCCGGGGTGCGCCCGGGCGCTCAGGCGCGCGCTTCCAGGGCCTTCGCGAGCCGCTCCACGTCGCCGCGCTCCACGTAGACCTGCGCCGACAGGCGCAGCCAGCCCCGGCCGCTGCCGGCGTGCATCTGGACCTCGATGCCGTCGTCGTAGAGCAGGGCGTCCTTGAGGCGCTGCACCGACTCGGAGTCGGCCCCGAACCGGGCCGGCATCGGCACCGTGACCATGCAGCCCACGAGCGACTCGTCCGCCGGCGGCGGCACGCCCCAGCGGTCGGCGAGGAAGCGCGCCGCGTCCCACGCGAGCGCGTGGTTGTGCGCGCGCACCGCGTCGAGGCCGAGATCGCGCAGGAACGCGATCCCCTCGGGCGCGGCGAGGAACGCGGACGGGTCGCGCGTTCCCGGCCAGTCGAACTCCGCGGCCAGGCCCAGCTCGTAGCCCCACGAGATCACCGAGGGGTGCAGCGCCGCCTGCCGTGCGGGCGGCGCCCACAGCACGCCGCAACCGCGCGGCGCCATCGCCCACTTGTGCAGGTTGCCCGTGTACCAGTCGGCGCCGATCGCCGGAATGTCCAGCGGCAGCGCGCCCGGCGCGTGCGCGCCGTCCACGAGGAGCGGCACGCCGGCCGCGCGACAGCGCGCCGCGATGTCCGCGATCGGCAGCACCAGGGCGCTGCCGGACGTGACGTGATCCACGATCGCGAGCCGCGTGCGCGGCGCGAGCGCGTCGCCGATCGCCTGCGAGATCGCCGCGGCGGTCGCGCCCGTCCCGGGCAACGCCACCGTGCGCACCACCGCGCCGGCGCGTTCGGCCACGTGGCGCGCCACGCGCTCGATCGCACCGTAGCCGTGGTCGGTCAGCAGGATCTCGTCGCCGGGCTCGAACCGCAGCGAGCGCAGCACCGCGTTCACGCCGCTCGTGGCGTTGTCCACGAACACCAGGTCGGCCTCCCGGGCGCCGAGGAACGCCGCCACCTCGCGCGCCGCGGTGCGCAGCCGCGGCTCCATGCGCATCGGGATCTGCTTCACGTCGGCCAGCTCGCGCAGCATGAAACGCGCGGGCTGGCGCTCCATCTGGTCACGGAACTCCTGCTGGCGCGCGAGCACCCGGCGCGGCGTGGCGCCGACCGTGCCGTGGTTCAGGTACAGCACGGCCGGGTCCAGCATCCAGTGTTCGAGCATCGCGTGGCCGAACGCCGGCGTCACGCGTACCTCCGCGCCAGCAACAGCGTGACGTCGTCGCTGCGGTGTGCGCCCGCCGCGAACTCGTCCACGCGCGCGATCAGCTTTTCGGAGATCGTCGCGAGCAGCGGTTCGGCCGACAGCTCGCGCATCGCCTCGCCCACGCGCTCCATCTCGAAGAACTCGTCCCCGCGCTGCGCCTCGGGGATGCCGTCGCTGAATACCGCCAGCAGTTCGCCGGGCGCGAGCACGGTCTCGCCCTGCGTCCACGGGAAGTCCGGCAGCATCGCCACCGGCACGCCCGTGGCCTCCAGCCAGCGCACGCCGTTCGGCGTGGCGAGGCACGCGTCGGGGTGGCCGGCGTTCACGTAGCGCAGACGCCCGGTCGCCGGGTCGAGGAAGCCCACGAACAGCGTGAGGAAGTCGCGCGGCTGGCTGCTCGTGTACAGCACCGCGTTCAGGCGCTGCACCACCGGCAGCGGGTCGTCGCACGCCTCGTACAGCACGCGCGCCGCGATCATCGCGGACGACATCAGCAGCGCGGCACCGATGCCCTTGCCCGACACGTCGCCCACCGTGAACACGAACGTGCCGTCGGAGCGGCGGTGGAAGTCGTACAGGTCTCCGCCCACCTCGTAGCACGTCTCCAGCCGCGCATCGAATCCCCAGCCCGGCAGGTCGCGCGGCGCCTCGGGCAGCAGCGCACGCTGGATCTGCGTGGCGCGCGCCGCTTCCTGCGCGAGCCGCTGCCGGACCGCCTCGTCCTCCTGCAGCCGCACGTTGCTGATCTTCATGGCGGCCATGTTCGCGAGCACGGTGAGCAGCACGAGCTGCTCCTCGTCGTACACGACCATGGGATTGGTGCTGTCCACGTACAGGATGCCGAGCACGCGTTCGTTGTCGAACAGCGGGATCGCCATCGCCGAGTGGATCAGCTGACCCACGATGCTCTGCGCGCCGCCGAAGCGCGGATCGTTCATCGCGTCGGCGGTGACGACCGCGGTGTTCTCGTCGAGCACCTCGCGCAGGATCGTCTGCGACAGCGCGAGCGCCTGCGTGGCGGAGGCGCCACGGCCCAGGCGCGAGGCCACCGGCGCGAGCTCGCCGGAGTGCGCGCCGCGCAACAGGATCACGTAGCGATTCGCCGTCACCGCCTGCGACACCAGGTCGAGGAACGCCTCGCCGAGCTCGGGCAGCGGCCGCGTCAACGCCAGCAGCCGCGCCGCCTCCACGAGCAACGGCACGAGCTTGTCCTGCCCGCCGGCCCCGGACGGATTCTGCAGCACGTCGGCCACGCGCTTGCGCAGCGACGAGCCCGCGCTGCTCGACTGCAGCACCACGGTCGGCGCCGGGCCGCCGCCCGCCACGCGCAGGCTCACGTGCCCCACCTCGATGGTGTCGCCCGGCGACAGCGCGATCGCCTGGTCGGCGGGCCGGCCGTTCACGCGCGAGCCGTTGCGGCTGCCGAGGTCGCGCAACGACCAGCGGCCGTTCGCGAACGCCAGCTCGGCGTGCTCGCGCGACACGCTCGGATCCAGCACGTGCACGGGGCTGCTCGACGCGCGTCCGATGCGCGCGGGCGAGCGGTCGACGGACCAGCGCCGGTTCTCACCGCCCACCAGCCCGGACAGATCCAACGGGACGACCACGGACTCGTTCATGCTCGCTCTCCAGGGGGTTCGGCCGCAGAGCAGACACGTCTCGCGCGACAGCGTCAAACGAACGATCGTCTGCGCCGACGCGCCCGGAGGCTCCTCGACACGCCGGGCATCGCCCACCCCCACCGGCACGACCTCGGGCACGCGTTCCGAAGACACCTCGGGGCGCCACCGGATGGGGCGCCCCGAAGTGCATCCACCGACTTCGTTCCGCGAGCGCCGTGCGTCCGGCGCCCTGCGGTCAGTGCGTCGCGGGCGTGGCCATCCCCCCGCGCGGCCCCGACGGCGCGCCGGACCCGGCTTCGGAGCCGGCCTCGAGCGCACGCTTGATGCGCGCGCGCGTCTCGAGCAGGTGCGCGCGCGCGTAGTCACCGAGCGTCGCTCCCGCCGCCAGCACGCGGGCGCAGCGGGCGTCCACGCGCTGCAGCTGCAGCCGCGCGAGCGCCGTCGCGTCGTCGGGCAGCGCCGGCGAGGGATCGGTGAGCATGTCCGCGAGCAGGTCCACGTAGGCGCGCTGCACGTCGCGACGCGTGTTTGCGCCGTCCAGGGCGCGCATGCCCGCGGCGCTCGCGCCGCCGACCTCGCCCCACAGGCCGCGCGTCAGCCGGTCGAAGTGCTCCGACATCCGGTACGCGTCGCTCGAGCGGCTCTCGGCCTCCTCCATGCGTGACAGCAGCGCCGGCGCCAGCACCGCCGACAGCAGCACGCGCTGCGACGCGAACACGCGATTGCCGAAGTCGTAGTCGTGCCGGCCGGCGAACACGCCGCTGCCCATGCCCCAGTGCGACCAGCGGGTCGGTGCGAGGCGCTGCAGCAGGCGCGGCGGCGCGGCGAACGCGTCGGCCGCCCACACCCGCTGCGCCAGGAAGTCGAGCGCCTCGCGCTGCTGCGCGGCCGGTACCGGCCGCACCGGGTCCACCTCGCCCGGCTGCGCGCGCTCCACGCGCGAGACGTACGAGCCGCCCAGGTACTTCACCGCCATGCCCGCGGCGATGAAGTACTGCTGCAGCACCGAGTCCATGGCGCGTCGCAGCGCCGTGAGGTCGCCCGACGGGCCCACGATGCGCTCCTCGAAGCGATCGCCGCGCCACAGGCCCGCCAGGTACGCCGTGCGGTCCTTCGCGTACTTCAGCGGGTCGCTGCCGAGGTCGTAGATGTTGCTGCGCGGATCGGGCGCGTCGGCCGGGTACGTGTCCTCGTCGGTCGAGTACTCGTGCCCGGGCTGCAGCGACTCGTCGGCGATCGCCCGCACGGCGGCGCGGTCGGCGTCCACGTCGGCGGCGCCGGTGGCCGTGTAGCCGTAGCGGATCGCCCACAGGTCGTACGTGCCCGCGCCGGTCGTCCACCACTGGCCCTGCTTCGAGCGCGTGGGGTCGATGTTCGCGGTCGGGTACTCCATCACCGAGCCGTACAGGCCGTGCTCGGTGGTCCACGCCACGTCCTGCAGGCGGTCGTTCGGCGTGGACGTGCTGGAGCGGAAGTTGTGGCGCAGCCCCAGCGTGTGCCCGACCTCGTGCATCACCGCCCAGACCACCGCCGGCTTCAGGTACTCGTCGGGCACCGGCGCGCCCGGCGGCAGGGAGCCGTCCATGAGCATCGCCACGTGCTGCATCGCACCCGCGTCGGCGAGCGCGTCGCCCGCCATGCACACCTGGTCGGGCCCCACGCCGGGCGGCAGCGACGCGAGCGCGTCCTGCGGCAGGATCGACTGCGCCATGGCGTCAGGGCCGGCGAAGCGGCGGTAGTTGTTCGCGTAGTTCTGGAACATGGACGCCTCGAACAGGATGTCGGCGTCCAGGATCTCGCCCGTGCGCGGGTCCACGCGCGACGGCCCGATGGCGCCGAACGACGGCTCGTGCGAGGTGATCCAGCGGATGCTGCTGTAGCGGACGTCCTCCGGATCCCAGTCGGGATCGTCGGTCGGCGGGTCCTTGGCGAGGATCGCGTTGCGGAAGCCGGCGGCTTCGAACGCCTTCTGCCAGTGCTCGACGCCCTCCTTCACCCACGGGCGGAACTTCTCGGGCACCGTCGAGTCGATGTAGTACACGATCGGCTTCACCGGCTCGCTCACGGCCGCGGCCGGGTCCTTCTTCTCGAGCCGCCAGCGGTTCACGTAGCGCAGCCAGAAGCTCTCCTTGTCGTCGCGTCCGAAGTCCTTCATCGCGGTGAGGAAGTAGCCCACGCGGTTGTCGGCGGCGCGCGGCGTCATCGGCTGGTCGGGCAGCTTCGAGAACGAGTAGTGCACCGTGATCGGGATGTAGCGGTTGTCGGGCACGGTCTCGAGCGCCACGCGCGAGCGGTCGTTCGGCGTGTACGTGAGCAGCGCCTCGACCTCGGTGTTCTCGGGGAAGTTCTTCACCTTGCCGAGCGCCGAGCGCTCCTTGTCGAAGCGCACCGACACGTTGCCGAGCGCGCCCTGCAGGCGCGCGCCCAGGTCGGTCATGTCGCTCACGAGCACGCTCGCCAGGTCCACGAGCACCGTCTTCGTGCTGTCCTGCTCGCTCTCGATCTTGAACGACGCGATCACGGAGTTGCCCACCGACAGGTCGCGGGCCTTGTCGATCGGCGAGCCGGCCGGCGCCACGAACCGCGTGTTGCACTCGACCAGCAGCACGCGGTCCCCGGAGCGCTGGAACTCGAGCATGCGGTCGTCCAGCGGCAGGCCGCCGAGCGTGTAGTTGGAGCCGATGCCGCGCGCGAAGCTGACGATCGACAGGAACGGCTTGTTCATGCGGTCGGCCGCGATCTCGGCGTACAGGTTGTCGCGCTTCTTCCACAGCGGGATGAAGCCCGGCACGCGCGTGGCGTCCTTCGTGGTCTTGGACCACTCCGCGAACGGCTTGTCGGCCGACGGGGGCGCCCCGGCGGCCTTGCCGTCCTTGGCCTTCGGTTCGGCGGCCGTGGCGGTGGCCACGAGCCAGAGCATGAGCGCCGCGGCCACGAGGGCCACGCGATGAGCGATGGGGGCGTGCTTCGGCATGGTGTCTCCTCGCTGCCGGGTGGGGAGTCCGGCGCGGTGAATCGTCGGTGCCGCGCGGTGTGCGCGGCGGAGTCGAGGCGCGAGAACGTTAGACGGCGCCACTCGCCGCGCACCACGGGTGCGGGACCGGCGCGGAAAAGCGCCGCACCGGCGGGTGCGGACGCCACGACGGACGCCGGGAACGCGCGGTCAGCGCCGCGCGGCGAGTGCGACGCGTGTCTCGGGCTCGCCCATCACCACGAACCCCGCCCAGTGCCGAGGCGCCGCGGTGGCCGGGTCGTCGCGCAGCACGCGCTGCGCGGCGCGCAGCGCGGCCGACGCACCGAGCCCGCGCGCGAGCTGTCCGTAGAACGCGCGCATCAGCCGGGCGGTGGTGGCGTCGTCCACGTTCCACTGCGCCGCCAGCACCGTGGGCACGCCCGCCGACATCCATGCCGGCGCCAGGCCCTGCAGCGCGGAGAGGTCGGTGCCCGCGGCGCCCGCCGAGCGGCACGAGGACAGCACCACGAGCCGGGCCGGCACGCGCAGCCGCGCGATCACGGACGCGCGCAGCCACCCGTCGCGACCGCGCGGGTCGCCGATCAGCAGCCCCGACCGCCACGGGCGGCGCTCGTCGAGCTGCGCGTGCGCGGCCAGGTGCACGATCGCGCCGCGGGCGAGCGACTGGCGCGCGAGCACGCCGGCGCCGCGCGCCGGATCCACGAGCGCGGTGACGCCCGCGAAGCGCGACGACAGCTCCCGCACCTCGGCCGCGGCGCCGTCCAGCTTCTGGCCGCGGTCGTTGGTCGTGCGCGCGAGCGCCACGAGCGCATCGTGCGCGACCGGGCGCGCCCCCGTCGCCGCGCGCGCCGCCGCGAGCAGCGCGGCCGACGGCACGAACGCCACGTCGCGCTCGGCGGACACCGGTTCGCGCGCGCCGGGTGCGATCAGCAGGCCGAGCGGCCGCGCCCCCAGCGAACCGGCCGCGAACAGCACGCGCGGCGCGCGCGTGATCCACGGCGCCACCGGGCCCAGCAGTTCGCGGCCCAGCGCGGCCGCGGGCAGTCGCCACGCGTCGGCGTTGCCGTTGGACGGCCGCTCGAGCAGGCCCGCGAACCGGGTGAGCCGTTCGTCGAGCGATCTTCGGCCTGCCACGAACCACGCCCGCACGCTGTCGCGCGTGACCGCGATCACCAGCGTGGAGTCCGCGTTCGGGGTGAAGTCCAGGTACACCTCGCCCGGCCGCAGCGTGCGCGCGCGGAAGGCGGCCACATCGAACGCACCCAGCGCGCGGGCTCCGCCCTGCTCCGGGCCCAGCGTCTGCTCCGCCAGGATGCGCGCGTGGTAGCGCTGCAGCATCGCGAACGCCTCGAGCGCCCGCGACGGTGCGGTGATCCGGCGACGCGCGTCGAGCAGCGCCAGCGCGTACTCGAAGCCGAGGTCGTTGCCGGTGTCCTCGGTGTCGCGGCGCAGGCCGGGATCCTCGGCCGTGCTCCAGCTGCGCTCCCACGCGCGCGTCGCCGCGCGGAACCACACGAGCGCGCTGTCCACCCGTCCGAGCGCGTGATAGGCGTGCGCGATCTCGCCTCGTTCGTACACGTCGATGATCGAGTAGCCGCCGGCGTTCAGCGCGTCGGGCGCCCCGGCCTCGGCGCGCAGTCTCGGCAGCGCCTCGCGGGGCCGGCCCGATCGCGACAGCGCCCAGTCGCGGTAGAAGTCGAGCTGCTTCAGCTTCGTGATCCCGCGCGCGTGCAGGCGCGCTCCGGTGGTGTCGGCGAACGTGTACGCATCGCCCCAGCGCCCGGCCTGCAGCATGACCCACCACACCTGCCCCGCCAGGTCCTCGGCCTGGAACGGGTACGTGGTGTCGCACAGCGCGGCCACCTGCCGCACGAGCGCGAACGCCTCGGTCTCGCGGCCCTGGCTCTGCCGCACCTGCGCCAGCTGCACGAGGATGCCCGCGTATCCCGCGCGCGCGGGCAGGCCGCGCGCCACGGGCAGGGCGTCCGTCAGCAGCGAATCGGCCTGCGCCCAGTCGCCGGCTGCGATCGCGAGGCGCGCCAGCTCGCGGCTCGCGCTGGTCCAGTACTCGTCGTGGTGCGCGGCGCGCGATCCGCGCAGCGCCTCCCGGAACCAGGCCGGCGCCGCGTCGGGATCCCCGGCCTCGATCTCGAGGAAGCCGAGGTTCAGCTGCATCGAGATCTCCTCGACCAGTGCGCCGTGGCGCCGAGCGACGTCGATGGTCTCGCGGTAGAGCCGGCGCGCTTCGGGGATGCGGCCCAGGAAGTAGGTGGCGCGAGCGAGCGCCCCGAGGTCGCGCAGCACCGCCTCGTCGTCCGCCTGCCGGCGGCTGAGCTCCAGCGCCGCGGCGAAGTGCTGGCGCGCCAGTTCGGAGCGACGGGCGAACAGGTGGACGTAGCCGAGGCGCGTGAGCGCGGACGCCTCTTCGGCCGGCAGTCGCGCCGCCCGAGCCAGCGCCAGCCCCTGCCGGTAGAGGCGCTGTGCTTCGGCCTGCTTCTGCTCGAGCTCCAGCGCCCGGCCCTGCTGCAGGTCGGCGCGGATCCACACGATGGTGTCGCGCGCGGCGCGCCTGAGCTCGCGAGCGAGCTCGAACCCCTCGGCCACGCGCTTCTGGCCGTACAGCACGCGGACCCGCCGCACCGAAGCGACGCGGGCGGCCGCCGCGTCGCCGCTCGCGCGGGCGGCGGCCTCGAGCGCGTCGAGGCGCGCGGACGCGCCGGGCATGTCGTTGCGCGCGAGCAGGCTGTCGACCACGGCCATCGCGGGCGCGAGCCGGTCCCACGCCGAGTTCGCCGCGGCGATCGCCGGAGCCGGCGCGAAGGCGCAGGCGCACACGAGCAGGGCGGTCGGCAGCCACGACGTCCGGGAGAAGGCGCCACGCATCATGTCCGGAGAGTAGCGGCCGGAAGCGCCCGCGCGCGAGACGGTCGTCTCAGGCGCCGTCGCCACGGCCCTGCGACCCACGCACGCATCCGTCTTCCGAACACGACCCCCGGCTTCCAACCCCGGAGCCGGAGCCGGCGTCCAAGCCTTCGACCCGCACGGCCATCCACGCCGCGGGACGAATCCGGAGGTCTTCATGCGTCCCATTCGCATCGCCGTCCTCGTGCTGGTGCTCGCCCTCTGCGGTCTGTCGACCGCCACCGTGCTCACCGTGGGCGTGATCGGCCCGCAGCGCGTGGCTCGACACGTCGTCGGCGGCGCCGCGCGCTGGATCGCGCACGCCGCGAGCCGCACCGTCGGCACGTCGTTCGCCGCCTTCGCGCCCGTGGCGCCACCGGCGCCCCTGTCGGCGCTGCCCGCGATCGCACCCGGTGCGCCCACCGCCTTCGCGTTCGTGTCGTCGGGCCCGGGCCGCATCACGACCACCGTCTCGAAGGGCGGCTACGCCTACACCTCGGACGGCCGCCACGCGCCGCGCGACTTCTCGTGGGCCGTGGTGAGCGGCCCCGACGAGGTGAGCATGAGTGACTGGAACGGCTGGTCGCACGCCTGGGGCGATCGTGCACGGCGCGAGCGCGCGTTCTGGTTCCGCCAGGAGGGCGCCACGTGGCGCGTCACCGACCCGGCCCTGGTCACCGAAGCCGAACACGCGCTCGACGAGGTGCGCGCGCTGGGCGCGCAGCAGGGCCGGCTCGGCGGCGAACAGGGCCGCCTGGGTGGCGAGCAGGGCAAGCTCGGCGGCCGGATGGGCGAGCTGGGCGGACGACTCGCCGAGATCGCCGCGCGGCAGGCGGTCGACGAAGACGGTTCGGAGCAGTTGCAGCGCGACGTGGAGCGCGAGCTGCGCGAACTCGAAGCGCGGATGCGCGCGCTGTCCGCGCGGCAGTCGGCGCTGGGTGCGCGCCAGGGCGAGCTGGGCGCGCGCCAGGGCGCCGCGAGCGAGCGCGCCGAGCGCGTGCTGCGCGAGATCGCCGCGCGGGCGCGCCAGCTGGGCAAGGCCGAGCGCGTGGGCGACGACGTCTGACGCGCCACGACGTTCGCGCGCCGTCCGGAACGGCGCGCGGAAGCGCGGGCGGTGGCGCGAGCCGCCGCCCGTTCGCGTGCGCGGTCAGCCGTCGGCGCCGTGCACCGTGACCAGCATCACCGCGGCGGGCGCGTTCCAGCGCACCGGCAGCGCGCTGCACCCCACGCCGCGCGTGACGAGCACGGGCCCCGAGCCCGGCACCTCGTGGCGGCCGTGCGGCATGCGGCGCGACAGCCGCCCGCGCGGCAGCAGCAGCGGCGTGCCGTCGGGCAGCGCCACCTGCCCGCCGTGCGTGTGGCCGCACAACGCCACGTCGAAGCGTTCGGCGCGCAGGTCGAGGAGCCCCGACGGCTGGTGCATCAGCAGCACGCGCGCGCCGGCGGCGCCATGCATCGCCGCCGCGCCGTCGGGCGCGCCCAGCAGGTGATCGTCGAGCCCGCAGATCCACGTGTGCTCGAACGGCGGCGGCAGCGCCGCGTTCGCGTTCGTCAGCACGCGCACCCCGCGCGACTCGAGCAACGCGGTCACGGCCGCCGCGCCCGAGCGATGGTCGTGGTTGCCGAGCACCGCGAAGCGCCCGAGCGGGGCGGCGACCGGCGCGAGCGCATCGAGCACGCGTTCGGTGAAGTGCGCCCGGTACGAGCCGAAGTCGCCGCCCAGCAGCAGCACGTCGGGCGCCTCGCGCGCGAGCGCCGCCGCGGCGTGGTCGAGCAGCGCGCGCTGCGTGGTGGGCCCCGCGTGGAAGTCGGCCGCGAAGCCGATGCGCAGCGTGCGCGCCGAGCCGAGCGGGCCCGCGAGCCCCACCTCGTGCCGCTCCACCCCCACGTCCGCGGGCGCGCCGAGCCGCGCCGCGAGCACCGCGGGCCAGTCGTTCACGTAGATCACCGCCTCGAACGCGTTCAGCCAGCGGTGCAGCGCGGAGTCCATGGACATGGCGCCGACTGTAACAGCGCGGGCGGCCGCGACGCGGCGCGGGCGCGGACGGCGCACGCTTGCGGCGCGCGGGCCGCTTCGCCACTCTTCCGCGCGACCCCGCACGAAACCGCCCCCGCGTCACGAGGTGTTCCGTGAGCTACTTCGATCAGCACTCGCTCCAGTTCCTGCGCGGCATCGCGCGCCACAACACGAAGCCGTGGTTCGAGGCGCACCGCGAAGACTACGAGCAGCACGTGAAGGCGCCGATGGCCGAACTCGTGGAGGAGATGGCGCTGCGCATGTCCACGTTCGCGGCCGAGATCACCGGCGAGCCGAAGCGCTCGGTGTTTCGCATCTACCGCGACGTGCGCTTCTCCAAGGACAAGTCGCCGTACAAGACGCACGCGGCGTGCTGGTTCTTCCACGAGGGCGGCTCGTCCAAGGTGGGCCGCGAGGCGCACGGCGGCGGCGCGGGCTTCTACTTCCACCTGCAGCCGGGCGCGTCGATGGTGGGCGGCGGCCTGTGGATGCCGCCGCGGCCGGCGCTGCAGAAGATCCGCCACCGCATCGCCGACGATCCGCGCGGGTTCGAACGCGTGGTGCTGGCGCCGGCGTTCAAGCGCCGCTTCGGCGCGCTGAGCGAGGAATCGATGCTGCAGCGCGTGCCGCGCGGCTGGGAGGCCGATCACCCGGCGGCGCGCTGGCTGCGCTTCCAGTCGTTCACCGCGGGCCGCTCGCTCACGGACGCCGAGGTGACGAGCGCGCGGCTCACGAAGGCGCTGCACACCGACTTCCAGGCGATGACCCCGTTCGTGCGCTGGCTGAACGCGGCGATCGGGCTGAAGTCCGCCGACGCCTGAGCCGCGGCGCGAACGCGCAGACCCCGGCCGGTGACGGCTGGGGCCTGCGCTTCACACGAACCGGGTTCGACGCTCAGCGCAGCCGGACGACGCGACCGTGCTCCACGCGATCGCCCGCCGTCACGCGCACCAGGTACACACCCGGCGGCACCGTGCGGCCGTCGGCGTCGCGCCCGTCCCACGCGCGCGCGTGAGCGCCCGCGGGAAGCGCCCCGTCGTGCAGCGTGGCCAGCACGCGGCCCGCGAGGTCGAAGACCTGCGCCCGCACGTGCGAGGCGTGCGGCAGCGACCAGTGGAGCGTGGTCGAGCCCGCGAACGGCGTCGGCGCGGCGCGCAATTCGAGCACCGCTCGCGGCGCCGGCGCCTCGGCGCCCACCGCGCCCGCGGGCGCCCAGCTCGACAGGCCCACCGCGTACTTGCCGCCCGCCGTGGTGAAGTCGCCGCCCACGAACAGCGTGTCGCGGTAGACGGCCAGGGTGAAGCCGCGCGCGTTCAGGCCGCTGCCCATGGCGGACCACGCCGTGCCGTTCCAGCGCGCCACGAAGTTCGCGGGGCTGCCTTCGGCCGTCGTGAACTCTCCGGTCGCGAACAGCTCGCCGCGGTAGCGCTTGAGGTCGAAGACGCGGTTGCCCACGCCGCCGCCGAGCGCCGACCATGCGGAGCCGTTCCACACCGCCACGCGGTTCGCCGGCGCGCCGCCGATGCTCGTGAACGTGCCGCCCACGTACAGGTTCGTGCCGTCCACTTCGAGCGCGAACACGCCGTTGTTCTGCACGCCCGTGCCGAACGCGCTCCACGTGTTGGTGAGCGAGTCCCACGCCGCGAGGCCGCGGATCGAGGCGCCGCCGATCGTGGTGAAGCTGCCCGCGGCAACCAGCTTGCCGCCGTACTCCTCGAGGTCCCAGACGATGTCGTTCGTGGTCGCGACCGACACCCACGTGGTTCCGTTCCAGCGCACGATGCCCGTCTGCAGCCCGACGGTGCCGTAGGCGTAGAGGTTGCCGCGCATCACCTTCATGGCCTGCACGGTGGTGTTGGCGCCGCCGAGCGCGCTCCACGCGGCGCCGTTCCACTGCGCCAGCTTGTTCACCGCGACGCCGCCCGCCTGCGAGAAGGCGCCGCCCACGGCGAGCACGCCACCGCCCAGGTCGGCGAACGAGTTCACGGTCACGCCGAAGCCGCCGGGGATGCCGGTGCCGAAGCCGCTCCACTGCGTGCCGTTCCAGCCCGCGACCGTCGTGCCATAGACCGGGCCGAAGCGGTCGTTGCCCGCGAGGCCCGTCACGAGCTGCCCGTTCCACTCGAAGAAGCGCTGCACGCCGGGGCTCGCCCCGTCGCCGCGCCCGAGCGCGAACCACTGCGTGCCGTCCCAGCGCGCGACCTTCTCGGCCTGCACGCTGCCGACCTGCGCGAAGTGGCCCACGGCCACGAGACTGGTGCCGTAGTTGCCCATGGCGAAGACGAACGGCCCGGTGACGATCGGCGACCACGAGGAACCGGTCCAACGCCACGTGTTGGGAAGCCCCTGCCCGTCGGTCACCACCAGGTTGCCGCCGAACTCGCCGAGCGCACCCGCGCCCGCCGAGAAGAACGAAGCGTTCGCGCCCAGCGTGCCCCACGCCGTGCCGCTCCAGGTCGCGAAGTTGGGGCGCGCGACGCCGCCGGCCTTCTCGAACGCGCCGGTCACCACGATCCGGCTGCTCCACACGCGCAGCTGGCGGCCCTCCGCGTTCAGCGGGTCGCCGGACGCGTCGGTGAGGCCGGCGCCGAGCGCGCTCCAGGCCGAGCCGCTCCAGCGCGCGATGTTCGCGGCCGTGACGCCGCCCGCTTCCTCGAAGTAGCCCGTCGCGTAGAGCGAGGTGCCGAGCACGTCGACGTCGTAGACGATGTCGCCGGCGGTGATACCGCCGCCGAGCGTGTTCCACGTCGTCCCGTTCCACGCGGCGATGTGGCCTGCGAGCGTGGAAGGCCCCACCTGGTTGAACGAGCCGCCCACGATCAGCGTGCTGTTGTAGACGGCGAGCGCCTCCACGTTGCCGTCCGCGCCACCGCCGACGTCGACCCAGGCCGAGCCGTTCCAGCGCGCGAGCCCGTGCAGCACCGTCGGTCCCGATGCCGTGAACGAACCGCCGGCATAGAGTTCGCCGTTGAAGACGACGAGCGCGTTCACGTCGCCGTTGAAGCCCGGGCCCATCGAGGTCCACGAGATTCCGTTCCAGGCCGCGACGCGGTGGGCGGGGATGGACCCCACGTAGTCGAACTGCCCGCCGATCACGAGTTGCCCGGCGAACTCGGCGGTGGCGAGCACGGGCTGGTCGGCGCCGGGGCGCGACCAGCGCGTGTTCCACAGCTCGTCCCCGGGCGCCGCGAGCGACACGGCCGCCGCCAGGGCGACGCCGGCGAGACCGCCGAGCACGCACCGGAGGACGGGAGACGACAGGAGGACGCGGCGAAGCCGGCTGCCGGGCACGGGCATGGGGAGCTCCGAGGGTTGGAGGGAGAGCGTGGGACGAAAACAGTACGGTCCCCGTTCCGCGAGGCTCAAGCTCCGTGTTCGAACGAGCATCGGGCGACGCGCGATTTCCGTGGCCCGGCGCCGTGCGGGTTCAGCGCCACGAATCGCGGATCGCGCGGGCTGAACCCGGTGCGGTCCGGACGCCCCTCGCGGCGCAGGCGCCGCGCGGGCCCTCACCGCCGCGTTCGCGCGAGCGACGCCTTCCAGTCGGCCAGGGCCGGGCGCGCCACGCCGTCGCCGTCGTAGAGACCGTGGTCCTTCCACAGGCGATAGAGCGGCGCGTTGGGCTCGCCCTGCAGCGTGCTCACCCACAGCGAGTCGTAGTCGCGTGTGAAGAACCAGTTCACGAACCGGAAGTCCGC
Source organism: Candidatus Eiseniibacteriota bacterium (assembly GCA_044223135.1). Classification (GTDB taxonomy): domain Bacteria; phylum Eisenbacteria; class RBG-16-71-46; order RBG-16-71-46; family RBG-16-71-46; genus JBGAMH01. The sequence continues at coordinate 39,812 of JBGAMH010000007.1, forward strand.
GCGGTCCATGTCGCCGAGCAGCCGGCGCACGTAGGCGGCCTGGGACTCCGGCGTGGCGGGCACGTCCACGGGGAACGGCGCCGTGATCGGCTCGGCGGGCCAGCCGGTCTCGGCGATCGCCAGCGGCTTGCCGGGCGCGAGCGTGCCGAGGTTCGCGAAGTAGCCCGCGGGCAGCCGCGTGGCGTCGGTGGTGACCGAGATCGGGTACGTGCTGAGCGCCACCACGTCGCAGTCGCGCATCAGTTCGGTCACCTGCGCCCCCGTGGCGCCCATGTGGTCGTAGAAGTTCTCGAGCTGGATCGTGGCGAACACGGGCAGCGTCGGGTGCGCGCGCTTGACCGACGCGTACACGCTGTCGGCCAGCCGCAGGAACGCCGGCCACTTCGCGGGCGCGTTCTGCGCGAGCAGGTTCGCCTCGATCGCGAACGCGAACCAGTCCGGGCGCAGCCGCTGGATCATCCGCTCGCAGTACTGCCGGTACGTGCGCACCACGAGCGTGTCGTCGAACGCGAGCGTGTCCCACGGCGACGCCAGCGGCTCGCCCGTGGCGGCGCCGACGTGAGACGCGAGCCCGTCGCGCAGGAACGAGATCGGCGTGATCGCGAGGTAGAGCTGGTGACCCGGCGGCCGGAACGCCTGCTTCGCGGCGAGGTCGGCTTCGAAGTTCGGGTGGTACGCCGTGCCGGCCGCCTCCTCCTGCCACGGGATGCCGCCGTCCAGGTGGTAGACCACCAGGTCGCCGTCGCGCGTGATCACCTGCTTCGCGTGGTCGAGCGCGGCGAACGAGGCGGCCGAGGGGAAGTCGGTGAACCCCTGCGCATATCCGCGCGTGGCTGCCGGCGGTGAGGTGGACGACTTGCCGCCACAGCCGGCGGCGAGCACGGCGAGGGTCGCGAACACGAGCACGGCGGGACGCGCGATCATGGGGCGGACTTCTACCACGACTCGGACGCGGACCGGTCGTCGGCCCGGACGCGCGGAGCTCCGGTCGGCTCCCGACCCGGGCATTCCGCATGCGCGAAAGGCTCATTCGCGCAGCCTGCACGGGCCGGCGTCGGGTTTTCGCGGTGCTCCGTGTGATTTTCTCGCGCTCGCGTCGTCCATCCCTGCAGACTTCTCCCTCGATTGCCCGGTCCCACGTCGCTCACCCCGGAGCCCTCGCAATGCGCTCGGTCCGCAGCCTGCTCGCTCTTCTGCTCGCCGCCTCGGCACTCTCCCCCGCCTCCGCGCGGGCGTGGCCTCACAGCCCCACGCAGAACGTCCCGATCGGCACTGTCTCCGAGTACCCCACGAATCCCTTCGCGATGGCCGATGGCTCGGGCGGCATCTTCCTGGTGCATTCCAAGTCGATGCCGGGCACGGGGAACGACATCTTCGTGCAGCACTACGACGCCGGCGGCAACGCGCTCTGGACCGCCGGCGGCGTGCTGGTGTGCAACGCGGCCGACCAGCAGTACCCCGAGGGCATCTGCTCCGACGGCTCGGGGGGCGTGATCGTGGTGTGGACCGACTATCGCGCCGCCTACCCCAACGTGGACCTCTACGCGCGCCGCGTGACGTCCGCGGGCACGGCCACGTGGACGGCGAACGGCGTGCAGCTCTGCAACGCCGCCGACCGACAGCTGCAGTCGAGCGTGTGCTCCGACAACAACGGCGGCGCGTACGTCGCCTGGGTGGACTACCGCACCGACCTCACGACGAACGCCGACGTCTACATGCAGCACCTGGATGCGGCGGGCACGCGCACGATGGGCGCCTCGGGACTCGCGATCTGCGCGCTCGGCAACTACCAGGGCGAGCCCAAGGTGGCCGCCGATCCCTACTACGGCTACGTCGTGTGGTCCGATTCCCGCTCGGGCATCAGCGACATCTACGCGCAGAAGGTCGACGCGGGCACCGCCCAGTGGAGCGCGAACGGCGTCGCCGTGTGCAACGCGCCGAACGGCCAGTACGCGCCGCAGATGGTGGCGGCGTCGCTGTCGTCCCTGATCGTGGGCTGGTCGGACTCCCGCTCCGGCAACGACGACATCTACGCGCAGCGGATCGACGTGTGGAGCGGCAACGGCGTGTGGGGCGCGAACGGCGTCCTGGTGTGCAACGCGACGGGATTCCAGGTCCTCGGCTCGCTGGTCGACGACGGCACGGGCAACTTCGTGCTCGCGTGGGCCGACGGCCGTGCGGGCGCGACGTACGCCCCGTACGCGCAGAAGATCGACTTCGCCGGTGTGCCGCAGTGGGCCGCGAACGGCACGCCCGTGCGTTCGGGAAGCGGCACGGTGAGCAACGTCGTGATGGCCGCCGACGGCGCGGGCGGCACGCTCGTGGGCTGGCAGGAGAACCGCACGGACAACGGCGACGTGTTCGTGCAGCGGCTGAACGCGAGC
>JBGAMH010000269.1:0-6161 GCA_044223135.1 Candidatus Eiseniibacteriota bacterium
GGCAAGCGCTGCAACGAGACGCACGACCTGCAGTTCGATCACATCGTGCCGCCGTCGCGCGGCGGCGACGGCTCGCTGGGCAACGTTCGGCTGCGCTGCCGGGCGCACAACCTGCACGCAGCCGAGAAGCTCTACGGGCGGCGCTTCATCCAGAACAAGCGCGAAGAGGCGAAGGCGAAGCGCGCGGCGGAGCGGCAGCTGCGCGAAGCGGCCAGGGCCCAGCGCGAAGCCGACCTCGTGCGGGCGCGGGAGCAGTGCAACGCCGATCGCGCCGCGCGGGAAGCCGAGCGACAGCGGCGACGAGCGGCAGCTGAGGCCGCTCGAGCCACGCGCGACGCCGAACGCGAACGCCAACGCGTCGCCGCGGCGGCGCAGCGCGAGCAACAACGCGCGGCCGCCGAATCCGCCAGTGCCGCCATCGCAGCCGAGCGCGAGCAACGACGGCTCGCTGCCGGGCAGGCGAAGGCCGCCGCCGCCGAAGCGAAGGCACGCGTTGACGAACTCGTTCCCGCGCTGCGCTCGCTCGGTTGCTCGCTCGAGCAGGCACGCCGCGCCGCGACCACGGCCGAGCGCATCCCCGACGCGCCGCTCGAAGCTCGGCTGCGCTTGGCCATCCAGAGCCTGGCGCCGCCGCGCGCGCGCCGGATCGCGTGAGTGCCCGGCGCGCACACGGCGCGTGGTGGTCAGGGCTGCGGCTCGGGTTCCGCTCCCGGGGCGCGGCCGGCCAGTTCGGTCAGCTCGCCGAGCCGGTCGCGATCGCGCTCGCCCAACTGGCCCGGGCGCAGGCGCCAGCTCCAATTCCCGGCGGGCCGTCCCGGCAGGTTCATGCGCGCGTCGCCGCCCAGCGACAGCACGTCCTGCACGGGCGCGATCGCCGTGTCGGCGACCGACATCCACACGCCGCGGATCAGGTCCCACGCGATGTCGTCACCGCTCGTGCGGAAGTAGCGGCGCACGAAGTCGCGCTCCTTCTCGGTGGCTTTCTCGTACCAGCCGTGGGCCGTGTCGTTGTCGTGCGTGCCCGAGTACGCCACGGTGTTCGGCACGTACTGGTGCGGCAGGAACGGATTGCCGCTGCCGCCGGCGAACGCGAACTGCAGGATGCGCATGCCGGGGAACGCGTAGCGGTCGCGCAGCGCCTGCACCTCGGGCGTCACCGCGCCCAGGTCCTCGGCCACGATCGGCACGGGGCCCATCGCCTTCTCGGCGGCGTCGAAGAACGCGGCGCCCGGCCCGGGCTTCCACTCGCCGTTCACCGCGGTTTCCTCGGTGGCCGGGATCTCCCAGTAGCGCGTGAAGCCGATGAAATGGTCCAGTCGCAGCACGTCGACGGTCGCGAGCGTGGCGCGCAGGCGCTGGATCCACCACGCGTACTTCGTGCGCGCGAGCTTGTCCCAGCGATAGAGCGGGTTGCCCCAGCGCTGGCCGGTCTTGCTGAAGTAGTCGGGCGGCACGCCGGCGACCACGGTGGGCCGACCGTCGTCGTCCAGGAAGAACAGTTCCGGGTTCGCCCACACGTCGGCGCTGTCGTACGACACGAAGATCGGGATGTCGCCCACGAGCCGCACGTCCTTCGACGTCGCATGGGCGTGCAGCGCGTTCCACTGGCGGAAGAACACCCACTGCAGGAACTCGTGCCGGTGCACGCGCGCGGCCTCGGCCTGCTTCGCCTTCGCGAGCGCGGCCTTCCGGCGCGTGCGCAGCTCGGGGGACCAGTCGGCCCACGCGGCGCCGCCGTGCACGTCCTTGAGCGCCATGAACAGCGCGAAGTCCTCGAGCCAGCCGGCCTCGGCGGCGACGAACGCCTCGAACTCGGCGCGCAGCGGATGCGCGGCCTGCTCGCGGAACCGGTCGGCGGCGCGATCGAGCACGGCGCGCTTCCACGGGATCACGGCGCCGAAGTCCACGCCGCCGTCGCCGAACGCGGGCCGGTCGGCGAGGTCGTCGTCGCGCATCAGGCCGTCGGCCACGAGCGCGTCGGGGGAGATGAGCAGCGGATTGCCGGCGAACGCCGAGAAGCACTGGTACGGCGAGTCGCCGAACCCGGTCGGGCCCAGCGGCAGCACCTGCCACACGGACTGCTTCGCCGCCGCGAGGAAGTCCACGAAGCGATGGGCTTCGGGGCCGACGTCACCGATGCCGTACGGGCCGGGCAGCGAGGTGGGGTGGAGCAGCAGGCCGCAGGAGCGGGGGAAGCGCACGGGGAGTCTCCCTGTCGAAAGTCGGTGCGCGGGTCCGGCGCGGGGCGCGGCTCGGACGGCGCGGCGCGGCATATTGGGCTCGGGCGCGCGCCGGGGCAACCCCGCATGCGCGCGGTGGCGGCCAGGAGTAGCCTGCGCGTCGTGCTTCGAGCCGATTCCCGCGGGGCGCTGCGCCGCCCGCGCGTCAAGGAGGTCGCCATGCGCTGGCCATCGTCGTCGCTGCTGCTGCTCCTGCTGCTCGTTCCCGCCGCCGCCCACGCCGAGAAGGCGGGCTTCCTGCTCCGCTCCGGGGCGGACACGCTCTCGCTCGAGCGCTTCACGCGCGACGGCACCTCGGTCGAGGGCGACGTGGTGTTCCGCCCCGTCGGCCTGCGCTTCACGTACCACTACGAGACCGCGAACGGCGCCGCGCGTTCGCTGTCGCTGTCGGCGAGCCGGCTCGCCAGTCCGCCGGACGCGCCGCCGCTGCAGGCGTCGTCGTTGCGGTTCGCGGGCGACAGCGTGTTCGTGGACTCCAGGCCCGGCGGGCACTCGTCGTTCGGCACGAAACCGGGCGCGCTCGCGTACGTGAACCCGTCCATGGCGATGGTCGAGGACATCGCCCGCGTGCTGCTCGCGCGCCCGGCGGACGCGATGTCGGTGCCGTGCTTCCTCGTGATGGGCGGCCAGACGGCGGACGTCACGGCCACGCGGCCGGCGCCCGACTCGCTGACGCTGGTGCTCGGAGGGCTGCCGCTGTTGCTGCACGTCGGACCGGACGGCCGGCTGCTCGGCGGACTCATCCCGGCGCAGGGCATCGTCATCGAGCGCGTGTCCGACGCGGTCGCACTGATGCCGGACGCACCGCCCGACTACTCGGCCCCGGCGGGAGCGCCGTACACGGCCGAGGAGGTGAAGCTCGCCGCGCCGGGCGGCTTCACGCTCGCGGGCACGCTCACGCGGCCGACGGGTGCGAAGGGGCCGGTGCCGGCCGTGGTCACGATCACCGGCTCGGGCCAGGAGGACCGCGACGAATCCCTGCCGATCGTGCGCGGCTTCCGGCCGTTCCGGCAGATCGCCGACACGCTCGCGCGTCGCGGCATCGCGGTGCTGCGGCTGGACGACCGCGGCGTCGGGGGCTCGGGCGGGCCGGTGGCCAGCGCGACGAGCCGCGACTTCGCCGACGACATCCGCACGGCGCTCGCGTGGCTGCGCCGGCAGCCGGGTATCGACGGCAAGCGGCTCGGCCTGGTCGGGCACAGCGAGGGCGGCCTCATCGCGCCGATGGTGGCGGCGGACGACCGCGCTCTCCGCGGCATCGTGCTGATGGCGGGGCCCGCGTACACCGGGCGGCGCGTGCTCGAGTACCAGTACCGCCGCGCGATGGAGGGCGCGTACGGCGCCGGCACGCCGCAGGCCGATTCGGCGTACCGCGCGCAGATGGTCGAGGTGGATGCGTCGATCGCGTCGGTGCCGTGGATGAAGTTCTTCGCGGACTACGACCCGCTGCCCACGGCCAGGCGCGTGAAGGTGCCCGTGCTGGTGCTGCAGGGCGCGACCGACCGACAGGTCACCGCGGAGCAGGCGCCGCTGCTCGCGAAGGCGTTCCGCGACGGCGGCAATCGCGACGTGACCGAGCACACGTTCGCCGACATGAACCACCTGTTCCTGCCCGATCCGAGCGGCGATCCCCGGGGCTACCTCGCGCTGCCCGTGCGGCAGATCCCGCCCGAGGTGCTGGGCACGATGGCCGACTGGCTGGCGGCGCGCCTGCGCTGAGCCGTTCGCGCCGCAACGCGCGAGGCCGCGGGATCGCTCCCGCGGCCTCGTGTCGCACCTGCCGCCGCGTCAGCTCTTCGCGCGGTACTTGATCGTGCAGCCCAGCGCCTTGGTCTCCGCGGTCGGCACGGCCTTGCCGGTCGAGACGGCCGCGACGGCGTCCTGCAGCCAGCGCTGCTTCACCGCGCCCGCGTCGCGCGAGTTGTCGTCGACGGCGCCGTGGTAGACGAGCGCGCCCTTCGCGTCGAACAGGAACACTTCGGGCGTGCGCGTGGCGCCGAACGCGCGCGCCACGTCGGACGTGGCGTCCACCACGTACGGGAACTTGAGTCCCAGCTTCTTCGCCCGCGCCTTCATGCCGTCGAAGTCGTCCTCGGGAAACGCGCTCGGGTCGTTCGCGTTGATCGCGATCACGCCGACGCCGGCCTTGAGCGCCTCGTTGCCGAGCTTCGCGATGCGCGTCTCCCACGCCTTCGCGAACGGGCAGTGGTTGCACGTGAACACGACGAGCGTGCCCTTCTTGCCGGCCACGTCGGCGATCGAGAGCGAGCGGCCGTCGACACCCTGCATCTTCACCTCGCGCTGCGGCGCCGGGGCCCCGATCGCGAGCGACGCGGGCGCGTCCTGCGCGAACGCGGGGGCGGCCATCAGCAGTACGGCGGACACGGCGAGCAGACTGTTCCTCATCGCGAACCTCCTGGAGCAGCGCCGCGGTCCGCGAGCGCCTCGGTGATGGCGCGCTCGAAGCGCGCCGAGTCGGCCTGGCCCTCCCAGAACGAGCGCACCCGCCCCTCGCGATCCAGCACGAGCGTGGCGGGCAGCGCCCCGGTCCAGGCGGGGTGCAGTCCATTGATGAACGGCATGTCGTCTTCGGCCTTGATCCACGCGGTGTCGCGCCAGCCCTGCTCGGCGAGGAACCGTCGCACGTCGGGCCGCGCGTCGTCGAAGTCCGCCGACACGAGCGCCAGCCGCACGCCGTCGGCGCGGTGCGCCGCCGCCGCCGCGAGCAGCCCCGGGAACTCCTCGCGACACGGGGCGCACCACGTGGCCCACACGTTGACCACGGTCACGCGCGCGTCGCCCCGGGCCGCGAGCGCGTGCACGCCGGCCGAGGTCACGGGCACGATCGTGGCGGAATCGGGGGCGGCCGCCGCACCACGGGGCCCACACGTTGACCACGGTCACGCGCGCGTCGCCCCGGGCCGCGAGCGCGGGTACGCCGGCCGACGGGATCGGCACGATCGTGGCGGAATCGGGCGCGGCTGCCGGGCGTGCGGCCGGCGCGGCGCCGGGCGGGCCGCAGCCGGCCGGCGCGAGCGCGCACAGCAGCCACGCGAACGTCGGCCACCATCGAAGGGGAGGGCGCATGGGGCGCGAAGATGCCCCGGCGGCCGCGCGCGGGTGTTCGGGAGCGGTCAAACGCGGGGCGCCGCGCGACGGGCGTGTGTCGTCAGCGTGAACCGGACGCGCGCACCACGGGGGCGAGCTCGGCGGTGCTGACCACGCGCACGCGCCCGTCGGGGGCGATCACGCCCCAGTGCACGCCGACGGCGGTCGAGTCGAAGGCGTCCACGAACCGCACCGAGTCCACCGCGGGCGCCATCACGCGCACCGCCAGCCCTTCCAGCAACGCCGCGCGCAGGTTGCGCTCGAAGTAGGTGTCCTGCGTCGGGTCGCCGCCGCGCTCGCGCACGAGCTCGCGGCTGCGCGGCGACCAGAACCACACCGTGCTGTGCGCGGGCAGCGCGGCCGCCGCGAGGTCGCGTTCCACGTTCGCGGCGATGCGGGCGCGGTCCACGGTGGGATCGGCGCGCAGCTCGGCGAGCAGGAACGGCTCGTTCGCCACGCGCTCCACGAGCCGGCCGGCATCGGCCGCGAGGCCGGCCGCGACGCCCACCGCGATCGCCCACGCGGCGGCGCGCGGCAGCCGCTCCAGCGCCGCCGCCGAAGCGGCCGCCACGAGCAGTCCGAGCGCCGGCAGCGCCGCGAGCAGGTAGTAGTGGTTCGTGTGGTGCGCGAGCGGCAGCACGGGCAGCAGCATCGCCGCCCACGCGAGCCCCGCCGCCAGCCAGCCGCGCCGGCGCAGCGCGGGCACGAGGCAACCCGCCCCCCACGCCGCGGCGAACGCCGCCCCCCACGCATACACGCCGGGCTGCACGGCGTCGGTGAACTCGTGCGTGAACGCCCACCAGCGCTGTGCCG
>JBGAMH010000270.1:0-6142 GCA_044223135.1 Candidatus Eiseniibacteriota bacterium
GCCCGCCCTGGAGGTGCTCGTGCTCCTTCGCGTGGTCACCCTGGTCGTGCTGGTGCTGGTGGCGCTCCTGACCGTCGCGCTCGCGGCGGGCGCGTGGCGCTGGCGCGTCGCGTCGCAGGCTGCGCGGGCGCGGCTCGACGGCCCACGCGCCGCGCCCGGGCGCTACCACGAGTCGGACCTGGCGGACCTGCCGGAACCCGTGCAGCGGTGGTTCCGGCGCGTGCTGCGCGACGGCCAGCCGCGCCTCGTGCACGCGCGCATCGAACAGCAAGGCACGTTCCTCGTGAAGCAGGACCCCGACGCGTGGGGGCCGTTCGTCGCCACGCAGGACTTCCGCGACCGGCCTCCCGGGTTCGTGTGGGAGGCGCGCATCCGAATGGCGCCGGCCGTGGACGCGTGCATCCGCGACAGCTACGCACTCGGAGTCGGCGCCATGCGCGGCGAGCTGGCAAAGCTGATCCCGGTGGTGAACCAGCACGACACGCCCGAAATGGCGTCGGGCTCGCTCGTTCGCTGGCTCGCCGAGACGCCCTGGTTTCCGACCGCGCTGCTGCCCGGCGCCGGCGTCACGTGGAGCGCGATCGACGATTCCAGCGCACGCGCCACGGTCACCGACCGCGGCGTCACCGTGTGGATGGATTTCCGCTTCGACACCAGCGGCGAACTCGTGAGCTCGTCGACCACCAGCCGCGCGCGCTCGGACGCCTCGGGGACCAGGCACCTGCCGTGGATCGGGCGGTACGGGAACTGGGCCGAGCGCGGCGGCGTCCGCATTCCGCTGGAGGCCGAGGTCGCGTGGGTCGTGGATGGCCGCGCCGAGCCCTACTTCCGCGGGCGGGTCACGGACGTGCAGTACACCCTCGCGGAGTAGCCGCCCCTACCCCGCGCGCAGGCAGTCGTGCAGGTGCAGCACGCCCACCGGGCGGCGCTTCGCGTCGAGCACCACCAGCGCGGTGATCGGGCCCTGCGGGCGCTGCTCCATCTGGCGCACCGCGGCGGCCACGAGCGCGTCGGGCGCGATCGTGCTCGGCGTGCGCGACATGATGTCGGTGGCCGTCAGCGCCCACGGGTCGGGATTCTTCACCAGGATGCGCTTGAAGTCGCCGTCGGACACGACCCCGGCCAGCACCCCCCGGCCGTCCACGACGGTGGCGATGCCGAGGCGCTTGTCCATGATCTCCAGCATCACCTCGCGCAGCGTGGCACGCTGGCCCACGCGCGGCAGCTCGTCACCGCCGTGCATCAGCTCCTCCACGCGCCGCGACGCCGCGCGGCCGATGACGCCGCCCGGGTGCAGGAAGCGGAAGTCGTCCGCCTTGAAGCCGCGGCGCTCGAGCAGCGCCACCGCGAGGCAGTCGCCCATCACCTGCGTCAGCGTCACGCTCGTGGTGGGCGTCAGGTCCATCGGGCACGCTTCCACGACGGGCCCGATCACCAGCGCGGCCGCGCTCCGGGCGCCGAGCGGCGAGCCCGCGCTGGCCACGATCGACACGAGCGGGATGCCGTGCCGCTCCAGGTACGGCATCAGCGCGAGCAGCTCCTGCGTCGCGCCGCTCTTCGACACGAACAGCGCGACGTCGCCCGCGGAGAACAGGCCGGCGTCGCCGTGCAGCGCATCGGCCGGGTGCAGGAAGACGGCGGGCGTTCCCGTACTCGTGAGCGTGGCCGCCAGCTTGGAGCCGATCAGGCCGCTCTTGCCCACGCCCGACACGATCACCTTGCCGCGGCAGCCGGCGAGCGCCTCCACGGCGCGCACGAACGATGCGCCGAGCTTCTTCTCGAGTCCCGCCACCGCGCGCGCCTCCGCGCGCACCACGCCGCGTGCGATCGCGAGCAGGTCGGGCGCCTTCGCACGCCGCGCGGGCGCCGCGGAGGCGCGCTTCGCGCCGGTTGCGCGCGGGGCCGACGGTCGGCGCGCGCTCACGGCCGCGCCTCGTAGCGTTCGAGCACCTGCTCCCAGGACCCGTTGTGCTTGAGCAGCATCTCCACCACCTCGCGCACCGCGCCGCGGCCCGCGGCCGCGGTGGTCACCGTGCGGGCGAACGGCATCACGTCGGGGCTGCCGTCCCCCACCGCGATCGGCCAGCCCACGCGCCGGAACAGCGGCACGTCCGGCAGGTCGTCGCCCACCATCGCGCACTCGTCCCAGCGCACGCCCTCGCGCGCGATCACCTGCTCGGCGACCGCCACCTTGTCCTTCGCGCCCAGGTAGTGCTCGAGCTTCAGGTCGTGCATGCGCGCGGCCACGGCCTCGGACGGCCGGCCGCTGATGATCACCGGCAGCATCCCCGACTCGCGCGCCCACTCCAGCGCGAGCCCGTCGCGCACCCAGAAGTTGCGCACGTCGCCGTCGCGCGAAAACGCGATGACGCCGTCGGTCATGGTGCCGTCGACGTCCAGGAACAGGATGCGGATCGGGTGCGGCACCGGCGCGCGGTCAGACACGGCTGCGCTCCGCCACCGCTTCGCGCACGCGCAGCGCCTCGTCGAGGAACGCTTCCGCCTGCTCCAGCGGCAGCTGCGTGGCCGCGTCGCTCAGCGCGTGCGGCGGGTCGGGGTGCGCCTCGAAGAACAGCCCGTCCACGCCGCACGCCACGGCGGCGCGCATCAGCGGGAACGCGAACCGGCGGTCGCCGCCGGTCTCCGCGCCGCCCGGCCGCTGCAGGCTGTGCGTGGCGTCGTACAGCACGGGCCAGCCGAGCTCGCGCATCACCACGAGCGCGCGCATGTCCACCACCAGGTCGCCGTAGCCGAACGTGGTGCCGCGTTCGGTCAGCAGCACGCGCGCGCCGCCCGCGGCCGTGATCTTGTCGATCGCGTTGCGCATGTCGCCGGGCGCCAGGAACTGCCCCTTCTTCACGTTCACCGCGCGGCCGGACTTCGCCGCCGCCACGAGCAGGCCCGTCTGGCGGCACAGGAACGCCGGGATCTGCAGCACGTCGGCCACCTCGGCCGCCGCCGCCACCTCGGCTTCCTCGTGCACGTCGGTCAGCACCGGCACGCCGAGCTCACGCTTGACGCGCGCGAGCACCTCGAGCCCCTCGTGCATGCCGAGCCCGGAAAACGACTTCGCGCTCGAGCGGTTGGCCTTGCGGTAGCTGGCCTTGAACACGAACGGCACGCCGCGCCGGGCCGTGAGCGCTTTCAGGTGCTCGGCCACGCGCAGGCACAGTTCGGCGCTCTCCACCACGCACGGGCCCGCCGTCACGAACAGCGGTGCGCCGCCCACCTCGGCCGGGCCGATCGAGAAGCGGTTCATGCGTGCGGCGTCCGCGGCATCGATTCCTCGCTCGCCGGCTCGGAGAGCGTCATGCGCTCCTCGATGCCCGGCTGGAACGCATCCGTGCCGACCCGTGCCACGCGCCGCTCGAGCGACGCGCGCACGAAGTCGGTGAACAGCGGGTGCGGCTCGTGCGGGCGCGACTTGAGTTCGGGGTGGAACTGCACCGCCAGGAACCACGGGTGGTCCGGCAGCTCGACGATCTCCACCAGTTCGCGTCCCACGCACTTGCCCGACAGCACGAGCCCGCGCGACGTGAGCTGCTGCGCGTAGCGGTTGTTCAGCTCGTAGCGGTGGCGGTGGCGCTCCTCCACCTCGGGCTTGCCGTACGCGCGGCGTGCGAGGCTGCCCTCGCGCAGCGCGCAGCGGTACGAGCCCAGGCGCATCGTGCCGCCCTTGTCGGTGACGGTGGTCTGGTCGGCGAGCAGGTCGATCACCTTGTGCTCGCTCGCCGGATCGAACTCGCTGGAGTTCGCGTCGTCCCAGCCCACCACGTGGCGCGCGAACTCGATCGTGGCCACCTGCATGCCCAGGCACAGCCCGAAGTACGGGACGCTCTTCTCGCGCGCCCACTGCGCGGCGGCGATCTTGCCCTCCACCCCGCGCTCGCCGAAGCCGCCCGGCACCAGGATGCCGTCCACGTCGGACAGCATCGCGGCGGCGCCCTTCTGCTCCAGGTCGGTGCTCTCCACCCAGCGCAGCGTCACGCGCGCGTCGTTCGCCGCCCCGGCGTGGACGAGCGCCTCGATCATGCTCTTGTAGGCGTCGCGCACGTGGGTGTACTTGCCCACGATGGCGATCTCGCACTGGCGCTTCGGGTGCACCACGTGCTCCACGAACGCACGCCACGCCGACAGGTCGGGCGGCTGCGCATCGCTGTCGGGCAGGTGCAGCATGTTCACCACCAGCGCGTCGAGCCCGCCCTCGTGGAACACCAGCGGCACTTCGTAGATCGAGCTCACGTCGGTGGCGCTGATCACGCCCTCGGTGGGCACGTTGCAGAACAGCGCGATCTTGTCGCGCACGTCGCTGCCGAGCGGGCCCTCGCTGCGGCACAGCAGGATGTCGGGCTGGATGCCGATCTCGCGCAGCTCCTTCACCGAGTGCTGCGTGGGCTTGGTCTTCATCTCGCCCGCGGCCTTGATGTACGGCACCAGCGTCACGTGCACGAAGATCACGTCCTTGCGGTGCTCGAGCTTCAACTGGCGGGCGGCCTCGAGGAACGGCAGCGATTCGATGTCGCCCACCGTGCCGCCGATCTCCACGATGTGCACGTCGGCCTGCGTCGCCAGGCTCAGCGACAGGATGCGCTTCTTGATCTCGTCGGTGACGTGCGGGATCACCTGCACCGTGCGGCCCAGGTAGTCGCCGCGGCGCTCCTTCGACAGGATCGCGTCGTACACCTGGCCCGCCGTCACGTTGTGGCCGCGCGTGACCGAGGCGTGCGTGAAGCGTTCGTAGTGACCCAGGTCCAGGTCGGTCTCGGCGCCGTCGTCGGTGACGAACACCTCGCCGTGCTGGAACGGGCTCATGGTGCCCGGGTCGATGTTGAGGTACGGGTCGAGCTTCTGGATCGTGACCCGGAACCCCCTCTGCTTGAGCAGCAGTCCCAGCGACGCCGCGGCGATTCCCTTGCCGAGCGAGCTGACCACGCCCCCGGTGACGACGACGATCTTGGCCATGTCCGCCTTCCTGGTTTGCGACCGACGGGTCCCGCCCGCGGCCTGGCCGAAAGCTCCCGAGGTGGTTGAGAAGAATGCCGTAACTGCTTCAAAAGAAATGGCGGGAGGGTCCGCCGAGATGCTTCAGGAAATGCCCGGTCTGGGCCCCCGCGCTTCGAGGGCCGCCATCTGCTCGGGGGTGTCCACGCCGGCGAACGGATGCCGGCCCAGCACCACCTTGATGCGCACGCCGCGTTCCACGGCGCGCAGCTGCTCCAGCCGCTCGGCCAGCTCCAGCCGGCCCGGCGGCCACGTCGCGAACTCCTGCAACAGGTCGCGACGGAACGCGTACACGCCCGCGTGCCGCAGCGCCGGGCCGCCCTGCGACGCGCCCGCCAGGTCGGCGCGCGAGAAGTAGAGCGCGAAGCCCGCGTCGTCCACCACCACCTTCACCACGTTCGGCGACTCGAAGAGCGCCGCGTCGGGCTCGTGGTGCGCAATCGTGCCCATGCGCAGGCCCGCGTCGGCGCGCATGACGGCGACCAGTTCGGTGACCGCGCCGGTCTCCAGCTCGGGCTCGTCGCCCTGCAGGTTGAGCACGATATCCGCCTGCGGATGCCGGCGCGCCACCTCGGCCACGCGATCGGTGCCGCTGGCGCAGTCGGGCGACGTCATCTCCACCGTCGCGCCCCAGCCGCGCGCCGCCGTCGCGATGCGATCGTCGTCGGTGGCCACCACCAGTTCGTCGAGCCCCTCGGCCGCGCGGGCGCGCTCCCAGACGTGCTGGAGCATCGGCCTGCCCCACAGCGGGGCGAGCGGCTTGCCCGGAAAACGGGACGCGCCGTAGCGGGCGGGTATCACGCCCAGAACGGCGCGGCGAGTGTCGTGGGATCCCGTGAGCACGGGTCGGCAAGCTAGCACGCGAAGCGGAGTGCGTCGAACGGCTCAGGCGGCGGGGTTTCGCTCCGAGGCGCGGACCAGCGCGTCGCCGATGCCGGAGATCACCCGCACCGCGCACGCGGTCAGGAGCACGAACAACGCGTCGCCGGAGATCGTCCACCCGATCCCGAGGCCCCGTCCCGAACGCACCGCGTCCAACGCCGGGCCGATCAGGAACAACCCCGACCCGCTCGACAGCAGCCACAGAGTCCACCAGACCGCGACCCATCGCGCGCCGTTCGAATCCGCCCCGCCCGCCAGG
>JBGAMH010000271.1:0-6060 GCA_044223135.1 Candidatus Eiseniibacteriota bacterium
CCGCTCATCGCAACACCACCAGCCGCCCCTGCCCGCTCAGCGTGCCCACGCGCACGCGGTAGTAGTAGACCGCCGGCAGCACGCGGTCGCCCTGCGCGTCGCGGGCGTCCCACTCCACCCGGTACTGGCCCGCGGGCTCGGCGTCGCGCTTCAGCACGCGCACGGTGCGGCCCTGCAGGTCGTGGATCGTCAGCTCCACGCGCGCGCGGCCGCCGGCCGCCTCGGCGGCGCCGATCGCATAGTGGATCGTGGTGCGCAGCGCGAACGGGTTCGGCGTCACGTGCGGGCCGCGCGCCGCCGCGGGCGCGTCGCCGGCATCGGCGGTGGCGCACGCCACGGCCACGTCGCGCAGCACGGGCGTCACGGCGGCGTTCGAGGTGGCGAGGTCCACGCGGTACTGCACGTAGCGCGATTGCCGGCCCACGAACGTGCCGCTCGTGGCGAGCGGCGTGAACGTGCTCCAGCTGCCGTCGGGCGTTGGCGTGTTGCCGGTGCGCACCTGCATCCCCACGCTCGTGCCCGCCGGCGTGTCGGCGGTCCACGTGGCGGCGCCCCACACCACGCTCGCGCCGGCATCCACCACGCGCGACGTGAACGTGCCGGTCAGCTCGTAGGGCGACACGCGCAGCCAGTCCAGCGCCACGGCGTTGCCACCCGGGTTGAAGTCGCTCGCGAGCGGACGCAGCGGCGTGGCCACGGCCAGCGGGATCGTGGCCACGTTCGCGCCGTCCACCGAGAACACGAACCCGCCGGCGCTCCAGTCGATGCGATAGCGATGCACCGCGCCCAGCCAGCTGCCCGGGATCGGCACGTTCGTGCCGTCACTGGCGCGCGCGTACAGCGCGCCGCCGTTGAACGTGCTGAACACGGCCCACGGCGCGGCGAACGTGGAGTCGGAAGCGAAGCCCAGGTGCTGGAACGGATCGCCGCCGAAGCGCGCCGCGCATTCGAGCGAACGCCCCGGGGCGTACGCGGCGGTCGTCAGCGCCCGCGCGCCGTCCACGGTCAGCACTCCGCCGCCCACGCTCGCGGCGCCGCCCGCGTTCCACGCGGCGCCCGACCAGCCGGCGGGCAGCGTGGCGCCGGCGAACTCGGCACCCACCGCGGGCGCGAGGCTCACCTCGCCGTCGTCGGTGAGGGCGGCGTACGTGCCGGTGCCGAACGAGCCCGCCGTGAAGTCGGCCGCCGTGCGATCGGCCAGGCACCCGGCCGGCGCGACGAGCGCCGTGTCGAACACGACGTCCACCCAGTAGTTCGCCGACGAGAACGTGCTCGTGGGAAACCCGCCCGCGCCGTAGCTGTAGACGCCGTTCGCGAAGCCGCCCGCGCCGTCCTGCGGCGCGTGCAGCGGCGCGTTGTCGGCGCCGTGCCCGGCGAAGTAGCCGGCCGTCGCCGCGTAGCGGCCCTGCGGCATGTGCACCGACGCCACGACCAGCGTGCCCGCGGTGATCGGCACCTCCTGCCCCGCCGGGAAGCGCGCCTCCTGCCAGCCCGAAGCGGTCTCGCCCGTGAACGTCACCGTGCGCAGGTTCGCGCCGGCGTTGCTCCACAGGTTGCCGACGTGCGTGCCGCCATTCGTGGTGTCGTTCTTCCAGAACCGGACGCCGCGCACGAACCCGTCGCGGTCCGAGCGGAAGCGCACGCCCACCTCCACCGCGGCCGCGTCGTTCGCCACGGGCCCGCCGTCGGTGGTGAAGATGCGGCACGGGCACACGGCCGGCAGCGGCGGCTGCACGTTCACCGTGACGCCGGCGCCGGGCGTGCCCCGGTTGCCGGTGTCGTCGGTCGCGCGCACGCGCAGCGTGGTGGCGCCGAGCGCGCCGGGCACCCAGTTCCAGCTCCAGCTCTCGCGCCCGGTCGCGGGATGCCACGTGGCGCCGCCGTCCGCGGACACCTCCACGCCGCCCACGCGGCCGCCCACGTCGGCGGCGGTGCCGCTCACGGTGATCGCGGTGCCGCTGACGACGTTCGCGCCCGCGAGCGGCGACGTGATCACGGCGGTCGGCGGCGTCGCGTCCGTGCTCGCGGTGGCGGCCACGAGCCCCGCCTGCCGCGTGGTCGGCTGCACACCCATGTCGGCGAACAGGTTCAGCGTCGCCTGCTGCATGCGCACGTCCGCGGGCGCGCCGGGGTTGTCGTGCGTGGCGTCGAGCCCCCACGACCACTGCACGGTGCCGGCGCTGAACACCAGCGCGCCGCTCGATGCGCGGTACATCACCAGGTGGTGCGTGGCGGTGCCGGTGGCGAACGTGGAGCCGTAATCCTGCAGCACGGGCACGCCGCTCACCGTGGCGGTGGACAGGTGGAACAGTCCCGGCGGCCGGAAGCCGTTGTCCATGTCGGTGTCCCACTCGAAACCCAGCGTGCCGGTGGCGAACGTGGCGGTCTGCCCGGGCGCGAGAGCGGCCACGCTGGTGTTGCGCCAGAAGCGCATCTTGCCGTCGGCCTCGGGCACCGCGAGTTCGTTGTTCGTGACGCCGTTGACCACGAAGATCGTGCCGAGCACGCCGTTCTCGGGCCGCCCGCCGTCGGCCGGCGGGCTGAAGCGCGGGTCGCGCCACGTGCCGGTCCACACACCGGGCAGCGGGTCGATCTTGGCGCCCGCGTGCGTCTCCTTGTAGCAGACGAGCGTGCGGTACGGCGTGCCGCTGCCGTCGATGCTGGATTCCCAGCGCGTCTTCCAGAACATCTCGTTGCCGCTGAACACCGCCAGGTGCACGCCGGCGTCGCGCGCGGCCTCCAGGTTCGCGCGCTGCGGGCCCGACCAGTACTCGTCGTGCCCCACCGAGACGAACACGCGGTGCTCCAGCAGCTCGGCGCCGCGGCGGTCGGTGTCGACGCCGGTGGTGTAACTGACGTCGTAGCCGTTCGCCTCGAGCCAGCGCACCATCGGGTACGGGGCGCTGAAGAACCACGTCACGATGGCGCCGCCCGGGTAGTTGCAGCAGCGCGTGGTGACGGGGCGGTTGTAGCTCACCTTGTACGCGCGGCCCGCGGGCGCGCCCGTGTACAGGCTGTTGCCGCCGTAGGTGTTGTACGCCTGCCACGTCTCGTCGTTCGCCTGCAGCAGCAGGTCGGAGTGGCCGTCGTCGTCGCGCACCACGAACAGCACGTGGCTCGCGAGGTCGCCCGGCAGGTCCTCGCGCACGAGCCGGGCGATGTAGATGCCCGACACGGCGGTCGCCGGCACGGCCCACGACGCCGACACCGCCCAGTTGCCGCAGTCCACGAGCCCGGTCGCGGCGTCGGTGAGCGGCGCGGGCTGCACCTGCGGCAGCGCCGCCGACGGCTGCACGGTGGCCACCTTGCGCGCGCCGAGCCCGCCGTACTAGCCCATGCGGTAGATGTCGATGCGGTAGTCGGTGGCCGGCGTGTCGACCTTGAAGAACACCGTGCCGCCCTGGTCCACGCTGATGTCGGTGGTGAACCCCTGGATGCTCGGGTCGCCGGCGCCGGAGACGTCCCACTCGCTCGCCGGGTTGCCGGGCAGCGCGTTCTCCACGGCGATCTCGTTCTGCGCGCGGGCAGGGGCCGCACACCACGCCAGCATCAGCAGCGCGACCAGTCCCACGACGACGGACGACCTGCGCCCGCGACCGGCGCGCGGCGGAATCCCGCGCACCGGAGTGCTCGTACCTGCGGCCATCGCGACCTCCACGACAGGGCGAGACGACGGGGGCTCGGGGGCCCGCCTCGCTCGGGGGTGGCGCCGACGATCTCGTGGGCGATCACGGCATCGGCTCGCGCGCCGGCGAATGCGCGGGCACGCGAGCGCGACGCCAGACTACCGCACCCCTCCCACCGTCGCGGCAACGAAATCACGCCCCGCACGGCAGGCCGGCTCGCCGCGCGTGCCACCCGCGTCGGGCTCGCCGCGCTCG
Source organism: Candidatus Eiseniibacteriota bacterium (assembly GCA_044223135.1). Taxonomy (GTDB): domain Bacteria; phylum Eisenbacteria; class RBG-16-71-46; order RBG-16-71-46; family RBG-16-71-46; genus JBGAMH01. Next base: position 3,882 of record JBGAMH010000271.1, read on the forward strand.
GCGACCCGTACCGGACGGGCGTGGTTCATCGCACCACCGCCAGGCGCTGCACGAGCGCACGGCCGCCCATGGTGGCGCGCACCATGTACACCCCCGCGTTGACCGATGCACCGCCCGCGTCGCGCAGGTCCCAGACCACGTCGCCGCTGCCGGCTTCGTGCCTGCCGTCGAACAGCGTGCGCACGTGCCGCCCGGTCAGGTCGAACACCTCCATGCGCACGTTGCCCGCGCGCGGCAGCTCGAACGACAGCCGCACGTTCGTGCGTGCCGGGTTCGGCTGCGGCGCCGAGAACGACACGATGGAGATCGAGTCCCCGAACGTCGTCGTCGTGCGCGGGGACATCACCACGTTCGACATCGACGACCAGTTGCCGGCTTCGTCCGCGGTCTTGATGGCGAACCAGTAGATGGTGCTCGGCAGCAGGGTGGTGATCCGGATGTTCTCCCGCGTGCCCGGCGGCTGCGGCGGCGCGAGCCCGGTCACGCGCGTGGCGAGCGCGAAGTTCGCGGCGGTGATGAGCGACGTCGAGTAGCGCACGTCGTACTGGGCGGCGCGTCCGGACGTCCCGTCGTCTCCGGGCGCGGTGAACGAAAGGGTCAGCGTTGCGGCCAGGGCCGGCGTGGCGACGACCACGGCCAGCACGGCGACCGCCAGGCCCATGAGAGCCGATGGCGAGCGAGATGCAGACATCCGCGTCCTCCCGCGCGCGGCCGGCGCGTGGCGAGCACGTCCATGAGCCCGTGCCCGGCGGGGGTGTCGCCGGAAACGGAGAGCAATGTGTCGTGGGTCCGCTCCCGGCGGAGCGTGGGAGTCGCCGGGGACTCGCGCGGTGCGGAAGAGGGGGTGGACGGCCGTGGGGGGCCGAAACGCCTCGCGCGAGGACATGCGGTATGGGTGAGTCCGAACGTACCGGGGGTCCGGTGCGCTCGTGACCTACTACACCCATTGTCGGCCGAAAGTTCCTTCGCGCTCCATGCGCAATTCTACGGAGAGAGCCGGCGTGGCGGCCGGAGAGCCGCGAGGCCGCTCCCCGATCGGGGTGGCGGCCTCGTGGGCTTGCGTGGAGCAGGACTCCACGCGGGGGGAATGTCGCCTCAGCAGACGAGCGACTGCGTCGGTCCGATGGTGCTGGTGCCGGTGCACGGGCAGCAGGCCGAGGCCTTGCTGGTGCAGCGCACGGTGACGAGACCGCCGTTGACGTGCTTCGTCTCGTCCTCGGTCAGCTTGCGCACGGTGTCACGGTTCAGCGTGAGCTTCTTCACTTCGAGCTTCTGCATCGAACCCTCCTCAAGGGAAAAGGATGGAGGTGAACACGCCGCGATCTCGTACGGGCCGTCGCGAGCGGCGGCAGTCTAGCCTGCAGTCGCGGCGCATCGCGAGACGAATTTGGCGGAGCCGGGTCGCTCGCGCGCTTTCGCGGCCACGGCGACATGCGAGCGATTGCACCCCCCCCGAGCCGGAAGCTATGGTCGCTTCGTGAACGGTCGCGGATACGTGTCCTCGGGCTTCTTCGCCTTCCGCACTCCCCTCCTGCCCCTCAACCTTCTACAGGACTGGGCGGACGGCTGCCGCGGCGACGCGGGCGCTGCGGCGCGTGCCACGCTGTGCGAGCGGCTCGCGGCATGCGTGGACCGGCCCGACGTGCGCGAGGCCCTGTTCGTGGCCTCCCCCGCCCTCGACGAGCGCCTGGACGCGTTCCGGGCCGAGCCGCTGGCGCCCGCGCACGACGGCCTGCGGCACGCGCTCACCAAGTACGTGTGCCGCATGGCGGCCCGCCCCACGCCGTTCGGCCTGTTCGCCGGCACGTCGGTGGGCACCATCGCGCGCGACACGCACCTGCCGCTGCCGGCGCCGGGCGGCGACCGCCGGCTGACGCGGCTCGACATGGACTACCTGAGCCTGCTCGTGGAGCGGCTCGCCTCCGACCCGGCGGTGCGCGCCGAGTTGCGCTTCGAGACCAACACCAGCCTCTACGACGCGGGCGGGCACCTGCGCTACGCCGAGGCGCGGCTGCAGGGCCGCTCGCGCTCGTACTTCCTCGTGGACGTCGAGCCGCACGAACCGCTGCGGCGGGCACTCGAGCGCGCGCGTGGCGGTGCCACGCTGGCCGACGTGGCGGCGGTGCTCACGAGCGACGACATCCCGGCCGAGGACGCGCGCGCGTTCGTGGAGGAACTG
>JBGAMH010000272.1:0-5988 GCA_044223135.1 Candidatus Eiseniibacteriota bacterium
CGCGCGACGACGGCGCGGCGCTGATCCTGCGATTCAAGGTGGGGTTCGATCCCGACCAGGCGCTGACGCGCGTGCGCACGCGGCTGGACGAGGCGCAGGCGCTGATGCCCCCGGGCGCGCGCGTGATGAGCGTGTCGCCGCGCGCCATCGACGACGTGCCGGTGCTGGCGCTCACGCTGTCGAGCCGCGATGCCGCCATGGACCAGAGCGACGTGCGCCGCGTGGCCGCCGAGCTGGCCGCCGAGCTGCGCAAGGCGCCCGGCGTCGCGCGCGTGCAGCTGCTGGGCGGCGAGCCGCGCATGGTGCGCGTGTCGCCCGACCCCGCGCGCATGGGCGCCGCCGGCGTCACGCTGGACCTGCTGAGCCGCACTCTCGAGGGTGCGGGGCTGTCGATGCCCGCGGGCGACCTGGTGGGCGGCGACGTGCGCACCGAACTGCGCGCCGAGTCGCCGCTCGCGAGCGTGGAGGAGCTGCGCGCGCTCACCGTGCCGTCGTCCTCGGGCCGCCCCGTGCGCCTGTCGGAAGTGGCCACCGTCACCGACGGCGCCGGCGAGCACGAGAGCTACGTGTTCCTGGGCGACCGCGAGCACGGCCTGCGGCCCGCCGTGACCGTGGAAGTGGCCAAGCGCCCGGGCGTCAACGCCACCGACCTCGTGCACGGCCTGCACGCGCGCGTGGCCGAGCTGCGCCCGTCGCTGCTCGCCGGCATGGACGTGACCACCACGCGCGACTACGGCGAGACGGCCAAGCACAAGTCCGACGACCTCATGTTCCACCTGCTGCTGGCCACGCTCAGCGTGATCGTGCTGATCGCGCTGGCGCTGGGCCGCCGCGAAGCGATCGTGGTGGCCATTGCCATCCCGGTGACGCTCGCGCTGACGCTGTTCCTGTACCGGTTCCTCGGCTACACGCTGAACCGCGTCACGCTGTTCGCGCTGATCTTCTCGATCGGCATCCTGGTGGACGACGCGATCGTGGTGGTGGAGAACATCACGCGTCACTTCGCCATGAAGGACAACCGCGACACCGACGTGCGCGTGGTGGAGGCCGTGGACGAAGTGGGCAACCCCACCGTGCTCGCGACCGTGGCCGTGATCGCCGCGATCCTGCCGCTGGCGTACGTGGGCGGCCTGATGGGCCCGTACATGAAGCCCATCCCGATCGGCGCGTCGCTCGCCATGCTGTTCTCGCTCGCCGTGGCGTTCATGGTGTCGCCGTGGGCCGCGCGCCGCGTGCTGAAGACCACCGGTGTCCACGCGCACGAGGAGAAGGAAAGCCGCTTCGACCGCGTGTACCGCGATTACATGAAGAAGCTGATCCGGGACGGCCGTCAGCGCATGGTGTTCTTCGGCGGGCTCGCCGGCCTGCTGATCGCGGTGATGGGCCTGTTCGCGGTGAAGCTCGTGACCGTGAAGATGCTGCCGTTCGACAACAAGAGCGAGTTCGAGGTGCTGCTGGACATGCCGCCCGGCACGCCGCTCGAACGCACGCTCGCCGCGGCCACCGACATGACGCGCGAGCTGGCGAAGCGCCCCGAGGTGGAGCGCTGGGTGCTGTACGACGGGCTCGGATCCCCCATCACGTTCAACGGCCTCGTGCGGCACTACGACACGTTCCGCGTGGACCCGCGGTTCGCGTCGATCCAGGTGAACCTGGTCGAGGGCAAGCACCGCAAGGCGCAGAGCCACGCCATCGCGCGCGAGCTGCGGCCGTCGCTGGAGACGATCGCGAAGCGCTTCGGCGCGCGCGTGAAGGTGGTGGAGGTGCCGCCCGGTCCGCCGGTGATGAGCACGCTCGTGGCGGAGGTCTACGGCCCGGACCTGCAGGGCCAGCGCGACTTCGCCAAGCAGGTGCTCGGCGTGTTCGATCGCACCGAGGGCGTGGTCGACACCGACATCATGCTGACCGAGGGCCAGCCGCGGACACGGCTCGTGGTGGACCGCGACCGCACCGCACTGTCGGGCGTGGCCGCCGCGCAGGCCGCCGCCGCCGCGATGACGCTGTACCGCGGGCAGACGGTGGGCACGCTGCGCGCGGAGGGCGAAGCCGAGTCCGTGCCGATCCAGGTGCGGCTGGGCGAAGCCGATCGCGCCGACCTGTCCGCGCTGCGCGCGCTGCGCATGGGCGCCGGCCGCGGCACGCCGCTGTCGGAGATGGTGAGGGCCGAGCACGACTCCGCCGCACCCGAGATCATGCACAAGAACCTGCACCGCGTGGTCTACGTGCTCGGCGACGTGGCCGGCAAGGTGGAGGCGCCCGTCTACGCGATCGGCGCGCTGCGCGCGGCGATCGAGAAGACGCCCGGTCCCGACGGCAAGGCCGTGCACCAGATGACCACGCAGCTTCCCGACTCCGACGAGGGCTACTCGCTCAAGTGGGACGGCGAGTGGCACATCACGTACGAAGTGTTCCGCGACATGGGCGCCGCGTTCGCCGTGGTGCTGGTGCTGATCTACGTGCTCACCGTGGGCTGGTTCAAGAGCTTCACCACCCCGCTCGTGATCATGCTGCCCATCCCCCTGTCGCTCGTCGGCATCCTGCCCGCGCACGCCATGGTGGGCGCGTTCTTCACCGCCACCAGCATGATCGGCTTCATCGCCGGCGCCGGCATCCAGGTGCGCAACTCGATCATCCTCGTGGACTTCATCGAATTGCGCATGGCGCAGGGCCTGTCGCTCGAGGAAGCCTGCATCGACGCCGGCGTGATCCGCTTCCGGCCCATGGTGCTGACCGCCGCGGCCGTGATCGTGGGCGGCGCGGTGATCCTGTTCGATCCCATCTTCCAGGGCCTCGCCGTGGCGCTGATCGGCGGCGCGTTCGCCGCTCCCGTGCTCAGCCGCGTCGCGGTGCCGCTGCTTTATTACATGTTGAAGCGGGACGGCGCTTCGTCCGGCGCGGCGCCCGCTCCAAACGGTGCCCACGCCGCGCCCGATCACGAACTCGAAAGCATGGGTGCGCGATGAAGCTGATCATGTTCTACGCCGATGCCAACCGTCTCGACGCCGTGCGCCGCGATCTCCTCGAGCTGAAGGCCCCCGGCTACACCGTGCTGCCCGTGGCCGAGGGGGGCGGCAAGACCGGCATCCATGCCGGCGATCGCATCCACCCCGGTGCGCTCGCGCTGGTGATGGTGATCGACGAGGACGCCGCCGCCGACCGGCTGTTCGACGAGCTCGCGCGGCGCCGCGACGCGTACGGCGATCCCATGTCGAAGCTGTTCCTGATGCCCGTGGAGCGTCAGGCGTGAGTCCATGCGGCAGCTCGAAAGCGCACAACGTGTGCGTGCCGGGCTGGCGCTCGAGTCGAAGGTCGTCGAAGTGGGCCCACCGGGAGTTCCCGGGGCCCGCCGAGGGTGGCTGCGCCTGAGCGGGCAGGCACCGGATCTTCCTGGAGCAAGTACACGATGCGAGTGAACGATGCGCTGCACATCATCGCCGGACTGTTCGTGATGGCGTCCGTGGCCCTGGGCGTGTGGGTGAACCCGTGGTGGTTCGCGTTCACGGCCTTCGTCGGGTTGAACCTGTTCCAGAGCGGCTTCACCAAGTGGTGCCCCATGATGAGCATCCTGAAGGCGGCCGGGCTGAAGCCGTGATGCGCGCGACGCGCGAAACTCCGAGGATCGAGAGCCGATGAACACCACTCTGATCGTGGCGCTGGTGGCCGTCGCCGCCTTCCTGCTGATGAAATTCATGGGCCGCGGCGACCTGAAGGGCGCCGACGCGCGCAAGCTCGTGGAAGGCGGCGCCCGGCTGCTGGACGTGCGCAGCCCCGGCGAGTTCGCATCGGGGCACCTGCCCGGCGCGATCAACGTGCCGCTGGACGCGCTGGAGCGCCGGCTCGGTGAGGTCGGCCCGAAGGAGCGCACGGTGGTCGTCTACTGCGCGAGCGGAGCCCGCAGCGCCGCCGCGAAGCGCGTGCTGATGTCGAAGGGTTACGCCGACGTGAAGAACCTGGGGCCGATGAGCGCGTGGTGATGTGTACGTTCAGCGTCGCGTGACTTCACCCGCGCCAGCGCGTTTGGACGGAGTGACACGCGAACGTGGCCGCGCGCGGCGTCAGCGCGTCACGACGACGCGAAGTGCTCCCGCGCGGGGCGAGGCCGAGGCCAGCCGCACGAAGTAGAGCCCCGCCGGCACGGCGCGACCCGCGTCGTCGCGGAGATCCCACGTCGCCGGAGCTCCGGCGTTCAGCGCGAGTGAGCGCACGCGCTCGCCACGCACCGAGAACACTTCGATGCTCCCGTTCGCGGCGTGCCCGCCGGCGGCCAGCCCGATCCGCGCGTGCCCTCGCGCCGGATTCGGCGCCGCCCAGAGGCCGCTGCCGTCGAAGGTGGCGGGCCCCGATTCGACGCCCAGCGGCGGCGAATCGTCGGTGAGCGTGAGCGCCGTGAGCGCGTAGTCGAGCGTCAGGTTGACCCGGTACTCGTCGTAGCCCACGAGCGCCGCGGTCGAGCCCAGGGGGTTCGGCGACGTGTCGTAGGAGAAGCTGTTCCCGTAGTTGCCCGACACGTCGAAGAACAGCGGATCGTTCAGCGGTTCCTGGCCGTCGAGCATGGGCACGATCTCGAGCGCGCGCCCCGCCCCCGCGTTGGCGAGCAACCGCGCCGTGAACGACGTCAGGTCGAACAACCCGCCATCGACGCGCCGGACCTGGATCTGGGCCTTGCGCGCGGTCGGGCCGGTGGTGACGTACTGCGCTTCGATGCCGTCGGGCCACGCGATGCGAACGGGCCGGCCGATGGGAACGGGCCCACCGCCCGTGAAGAGCTTGTCGCGCGTGTAGGTGAAGAGATAGCCCTCGCAGCTGATCGCGTCGGACGTCTCACCCACGTTGACCGGCGTGGCGACCTGGTCGGGGCTGAAGTAGACCGTGACCACCGCGAACGCGCGGGCGGGAGGCAGGGTCGCCATCAGGGCGAACGCGAGAGCGAGCAGCGAGCGGCGCGACTTCATGGCGAGGCCTCCTTCCAGCGGGCGGGCGGTACGCGGGGCCGCGAATGATAGCGGCGGATCGCGCGGGGGCATAGCGCCGGTTGTGCTCGGAAGAATGGCGAGCGCGCGCGCCAGCCGGGTGCGGGCCGCGGAGGTGCCCCGATCGGGGGCCATCGGCCCTGCCCGAAGCGCCCAAGCGGCTGGCAGGATCCTCACCGTTCTTCCGAGCGCGACCAGCGAGCCGCGCGCGGCGAGGCGAAGCCCGTCGACGCGCGAGTCTACCCGCGCCAGCGCGGGTGGACAGCGTGACGCAGCGAGGTGGCCGCACGGCCAGTGGCGTGGGATGGATGCGCGCCGGCGTCTCCGCCGCGCGGCGCCGAACTGGCCGCACGGCCAGTGCCACTGTCACGGCGGCGCGAACGGCGCGATGCGATGGAGCCAACTGGTTCCGGAACCAGTTCGCGTGACAACTCGATGAACTGGTCTCGAGACCAGTTGTCCCATCGAGTGCGCGCTTGGCGCGCGAGTCGATGGGGCCACTTTGCCGTGGGACTGCGTGGCTGTCGTGGTGCCGATCAACGCCCATCGCAGTTCGGCACGCCTCGGGGCCGGCGCGCCACGCCCTCACTCGCGATCCGGTCGCCTCTCCGACAACAGTTCCAGCACGCGCTCCAGCGTGCCGTCCTCGGTCCACTCGCGGCGCCTTCGCCACGCGGTCTGGCGGCTGCCGAACTCCTCGGGCAGCGCCTTCCACTGGCCGTCGGTCTGCAGCATCCACAGGATGCCGTCGAGACACATGCGGTCGCTCACGCGCGGCCGGCCACGCGTGGACGCGCTGCAGCCGTTGGTGAAGAGGTGCGAGATCCGCGCCCACTCGTCATCCGTCAGTGGGCGCCATCGAACGGGGGACACGGGCGTTCGGGCTCCGAGGGTCGACGGCCGTGGCCGGAATCTCCGGCCACCTTCCCCCTCCTCAGCGGAAAGCCCGCCCGGGACCGGCAACCGGCCTCGGGCGGGCTCGCACTCCCGCCGAGCGCGACGGGACCGTCGCCGCTAC
>JBGAMH010000273.1:0-2448 GCA_044223135.1 Candidatus Eiseniibacteriota bacterium
GACGGTCTCGTGCTGCAGAGCCCGAACCTCGTCACGACCCCGCGGCGCATCACCTGGCGCAACCTCGCGGCGTTCAATCGCGGCGTCGGCATCCGGCTGAACGGTCCGCTGCCCGGCAGCACCGCGTACAACGACGCGTGGCAGAACGATGCGGGCGACTACGCCGGCGTCGCCTCGCCGCTCGACAGCAACCTCGTAGTGGACCCGCAGCTCTGTGACCTGCACGGCGGCGTCTACACGCTGAAGTTCGGATCACCGTGCGGCGCGGCGGGCGTCTACGGGCTGATCGGCGCGCTTCCGGAGGCGTGCAGCCAGCAGGCCGGCGCGCCGGCTCCGTCGCCGCTCGCGTTCGCGATGCACCCCAACCCGGCGCGCGGCTCGGTGGCGTTCACGCCGCCGGCCACGGGTGCGGACGGCACGATCGAGGTGCTCGATGTGCAGGGCCGCCGCGTGTGGTCGGCGCCGTTCCGCGCGGGCGCGCCGCCCATCGTGTGGCACGGCGAGTCGGCGCGCGGCGCGCTGGACGCGGGGCTCTACTGGGCGCGCGTCGTGCGCCCGGGCGAGACGGCCACGCGCCGGCTGGTGTGGCTCAGGTAGGCGGTACTCACTCCGAATCGCCGGGGCCCGCGGGACTGCTCCCGCGGGCCCCGTTCGCTCTCACGGGGGCGTCGGCCGCAGATGCGCACTGCGCGCGAACGCCACGCTGTGCCACCCTGCGCGGAAGGCCGCGCGCCGGTTGGCCGCCATCGGGGGAGGAGCACGCCATGCGTCCACTGCTGTTGCTCGCCGCCATCGCCTCGCTCGGGGTGGGCTCGGCCCGTGCGGGGGAGCGAGCGCACCTCACGTTCGCCCCGCGCGCGGGCCAGGAGATCACGCAGCGCATGACTACGCACACGCTCACGCGCGCGGTGGGCGAGCCGGGGCAGCGCGACGTGGTGCAGGAATCGGTCACGAAACTGCGCTACGAGCGCACGAAGACGGGCTGGCGCGTGGTCGCCACGCCGGTGTCGGTGCGACAGGTGCGCGACGGTGTCGAAGTCGCGGATGCGCTCGGGCGCGCGATCCTCGGGCACGAGGTCGTCTACCAGCTGGGTCCCAAAGCCGAGGTCGAGGACGTGCTGGGGTACGAGGCGATCGTGCAGGCGATGAAGGACTCGCTCCCCGAGTCCATGCGGGCGGCGTACGCGGCCGCGCTGGATCCGGCCGCCATGAAGGCGCGCGACCGGCACGACTTCGAGGCGCGGGTCAGCGAGTGGGCCGACCTCGACGTGGTGGACGGCGACGAAGTCTCGCACGAAGACGCCTACCCGCTGCCCACGGGCACGCTCCGCTTCCACGCGCGGACGCGCGTGGGGCCGATCGAGGCGCGGAACGGGAAGACGTTCGTCACGATCCGCACCGCGTGGGAGAGCGACTCCACGGCCGTGGGTGATCTCCTGCGCCGCGTGGCCGATGGCATCACGACCGCGGCCGGGCTGGACTCCCTCGCGGTCGCCGGGCCCCGGCTGACGGGGTGGTCGGAACGGGTGGTGGACGCCGCCACGCTGGACACGCGCTCGGAGCACACCACGCGCGTGATCCACATGCAGGTGAGCGCCCCGGGGCGCGGCGAGGTGAACGTGGTCCGCACCGAGGAGCGCACCTACGTGTTCGAGGGATTCGAGCCGCGGGGTCGGTGAGGGACGGGGCCCGGGCGCCCGGTCTCACCTCCGGGCCGCTCCGGCCGGCCTCCGGCGGGAGGCCTCGGCGCGGCCCCGGCCTTGCCGCCACCCCCGCCGCGCGTCTATCGTCCCCGCCACTTTCGTGCCCCGTGAGACACGACCCCACCGTGAGGACCGCATGATGGCGCTCCGCGAGAAGGCCGAGATCGTCGACGCCGACGGACTCCGCCGCATCGTCACCCGCATTGCCCACGAGATCGTCGAACGCAACAAGGGCGTCGACGACCTCGTGCTCGTGGGCATCCGCCGCCGCGGCGTGCCGCTGGCCACTCGGATCGCCCAGAAGATCAAGGAATTCGAGGGCGTCACGCCCGCCGAGGGCAGCCTCGACATCACGCTCTACCGTGACGATCTCTCGCTCGTGGCGAACCACCCGGTCGTGAGCGGCACCGAGATCCCGGTGGACATCAACGGCAAGGTGGCGGTGCTGATCGACGACGTGCTCTACACCGGCCGCACGGTACGCGCCGCGATGGACGCGCTGATCGACTTCGGCCGCCCGCGCGCGATCCAGCTGGCCGTGGTGATCGATCGCGGGCACCGCGAGTTGCCGATCCGCGCCGACTTCGTGGGCAAGAACGTGCCGACGTCCAAGAAGGAAGTCATCGGGGTCAAGCTCCTCGAGATCGACGGCGTCGACAGCGTCGTGATCAAGGAGATGGACGAGTAGGGCACGCGCCCCCCGAACTCGAAGCAACGACGGCCCGCGCTCCGAAAGAGCGCGGGC
>JBGAMH010000273.1:2470-5970 GCA_044223135.1 Candidatus Eiseniibacteriota bacterium
GGGGGCCGTCGCGTCTGCGGGGGGGCGCGAGGGTCGACCCCGCCGGCCGCCCCGGGCCGACCGGGACCGTTCGGCGCTCGAACTACGAACGACGTTCGGCTTGTTCGCCAATGAACTAGCAAATCCTTCGCTTGATCGTTGCGCGGGCCGAAGTATTCTGCCGCCTCCACCCCGGAGGCCCGCGATGTTCGACGACATCGACCTGCAGCTGCTGGACATGCTCCAGACCGACGCCCGCACCACCAACGCCGAACTCGCACGCCGCGTGAACATGGCGCCGTCTGCCGTGCTCGAACGCGTGCGCCGCCTCGAGGAGCGCGGCGTGATCGCGCACTGGACCACGCGGCTGAACCCGCGCGCGCTGGGCCGCCCGCTGCTGGCGTTCGTGATGGTGCGCAGCGACGAGCACGCGGGGTCCATGGACACGGGCAAGGCGCTCGCGGCGGTGCCCGACGTGCTCGAGGTGCACCACGTGGCGGGGCAGGACAGCTACCTCGTCAAGGTGCGCGTGGCCGATCCCGAGGCACTCGGCCGGCTGCTGCGCGAGAACTTCGGCGCGATCCCCTCGGTGCGCAGCACGCAGACCACGATCGCGCTCGAGACGATCAAGGAGAACACGTCGATCCCCCTGCCCGCGGCCGAGCGGAAGGTGGGCCGGCGTGGTTGATCGCCTGCGGCGCGCGGCGCCGCTCGTGCTGGTCGCCTTCGCCGTCGTCTACCTGGTCTGGGGTTCCACGTTCCTCGCCATCCGCGTCGCGCTGCACGGCTTCGCGCCGTTCCTGCTGAACGGCCTGCGGCTGTCGTCGGCGGGGCTGGCGATGCTCGCGTGGGCGGCGGCGCGGCGCGAGCCGTGGCCCACGCCGCGCGTGGCGTTGAACTCGATCGCCACGGGGCTGCTGCTGCCCACGGTGGGCAACACGTCGGTCACGCTGGCCGAGACGCACGTGCCGTCGGGGCTCGTGGCGCTGCTCGTGGGCTCGATTCCGCTGTTCATGGCGCTGCTCGGCGCGATCGGCGCGGCGGGCCCGGCCACGCCGGTGCGCCGCCGGCAGTGGCTCGGCGTGCTGCTGGGCATCGCCGGCGTGGCGATGCTCGTGGCGTCGAAGCCCGCGCGCAACGACGTGCACATGTCGGGCTGGGAGCCGGTGCTGTGGGCGCTCGTGCCCATCGCGGGCTCGCTGTCGTGGGCGTGGGGATCGCTGTGGTCGCGCCGCGTGGAGATGCCCGCGTCGCCGGTGATCTCGACCGGGCTCGGCCTGTCGGTGGGCGGCGTGGCGCTGCTCGCGATCGCGGCGGCCCGTGGCGACGTCGCGCGCTTCGACCCGGCAGCCGTGTCGGCGAGCGCGTGGCTGGCGCTCGGCTACCTGTCGGTGTTCGGCTCGATCGCCGGCTTCAGCGCGTACCTGTTCCTGCTGCGGCGCGCGTCGCCCACGCTGGTGAGCACGTACGCGTTCGTGAACCCGGTGGTGGCGATGCTGCTGGGCTGGGCGTTCGCGGGCGAATCACTGGCGCCTATGACGCTCGCGGCGGCCGTGCTGGTGGTGGGCGCGGTCGCGGTCATCGTCACGGCGCCGCCGGCGGTGGCACGCGAGCGGCGCGAGGTGGTCGCGGCCACGGCCGCCGCGGGGGAGCGCGGCGTCCGCGGCGCGTGACCGCCGCGCGTCCTCCCGGCCTGACGAAGCGCGCCCGCTGCTCGCCCGATCCGGAGCGTGTGCGAAGGGACTTCCTCGCGGGGGAAGATCCGAGTCGACGCGAGTCCGACGCGGAGTTTTCGCACGCGCGTCGCACTCGTGTCTGGACGCGGGCGCGCGCGAGCGGCTAAGTTGCGATCGGGCCCCGCCTGAGGCCCCCCGGTGCCGCCGTGACCCGCCGCCGGCCCCGACTGCGCCCCGCCGACCGTTGCGACCCTGATTTCCCGGAGGCACGCCCATGGACACGATCCGCAAGGAATCCGTGAGCGAGGCGGACCTCCACCTGGAAGACCTGCAGGAGACCTGGCGCATCCTCGACCCCGAGGACCGCGTCGAGGCGTTCCTCGACCTGCCTCGCGCCGAGGCCGAGGACTTCTTCCTGGAGCTGTCGGCGCGCGACGAATACGAGCTCGTCACCACCATGCCGGCGGCCCAGCGGCGCTCGTGGATGCGGCTGCTGCCGCCCGACGACGCGGCCGACGTGATCCAGGAGGCCGACGAGCACGAGCGCGAGGAACTGCTCGCGCTGCTCGACGAGCAGACCCGCCGCGAAGTGCAGGCGCTGCTCGCCTACGCCGAGGACGACGCCGGCGGCCTGATGAACCCGCGCTACGCGCGCGTGCGCCCCGACGTGACGGTGGACGAGGCGGTGTCGTACCTGCGCAAGCAGGCGCGCGAAGTGCTCGAGAACGTCTACTACGTGTACGTGATCGACACCGACCAGAAGCTGCTCGGCGTGGTGTCGTTCCGCGACCTGTTCTCGGCGGTGCCCACGCGCACGATCCGCGACATCATGTCCACGGACATGGTGGTGGCCGAGGAGGACATGGACCAGGAAGCGCTGGGCCGGCTGTTCGCCCAGCAGAACCTGCAGGCCATCCCCGTCGTGGACGCCGAAGGCCGCATGAAGGGCATCGTCACGGTCGACGACATCGTCGACGTGATCCAGGAAGAGGCCACCGAGGACATCCAGAAGATCGGCGGTACGGAAGCACTCGACGCGCCGTACCTGCAGGTCGGCTGGCTGGAGATGCTGAAGAAGCGCGTGGTCTGGCTGGCGGTGCTGTTCGTGGGCGAGTCGTTCACCGCCGCCGCGATGGGGCGCTTCGAGGACGAGATCGCCAAGGCGGTGGTGCTGTCGCTGTTCATCCCGCTGATCATCTCCAGCGGCGGCAACTCGGGCTCGCAGGCGTCCACGCTGGTGATTCGCGCCATGGCGCTGGGCGAGGTGACGCTGGTCGACTGGTGGCGCGTGGTGCACCGCGAGCTGGTGCAGGGCCTGTCCATGGGCTGCGTGCTGGCGGTGATCGGCTTCTTCCGCGTGGTCGCGTGGCAGATGGCGTTTCACGCGTACGGCGAGCACTACATCCGCGTGGCCGCCACGGTCGGCATCAGCGTGATCGGCGTGGTCACGTTCGGCACGCTGACCGGTTCGATGCTGCCGTTCATGCTGCGCCGTATCGGGCTCGACCCCGCCAGCGCGAGCGCGCCGTTCGTGGCCACGCTCGTGGACGTCACCGGCATCGTCATCTACTTCACGATCGCCAGCCTGCTGCTGCGCGGCGTGCTGCTGTAGTCACCGCGCGCGCACGATCCGCCGCACCGCCGCGCCGTCGGCGGTGCGCAGCACCGCCAGGTACACGCCCGGAGCGGCCGGCGTGCCGTCCGCCCATGCGCCGTTCCAGCGCGCTTCGTGCGCGCCGGCGGCGCTCTCGCCGGCCCACAGGCGCATCACGCGCCGGCCGCTCACGTCGAGCACGTCGAGCGTCGCGTGCCCGGCGCGCGGCAGCGTCCACGCGAGGCGCGTCG
>JBGAMH010000274.1:0-5954 GCA_044223135.1 Candidatus Eiseniibacteriota bacterium
GAAATCCGGCAGGTGGAGATGGCGCGAGCGCTCTGAGCCGCGCGTGGGCGAGCGCGCGGCGATCGGGGCCCCGTCTCCCGCGGACGGGGCCCCGGCGTCTTCCGCACGCGACGCCGGACGTGCGGACCGGCCGGGCCGCGCCTACACTTCGCGCATGCGTATTCCCCCGATCGTCCCCGCCCTGCTGCTCGCGCTCGGCGCGCTCTCCTGCGCGCGACGCGGACCGACCGCTCCCTCCGATCACGACGCTCCGTCCTCCCCGCTGCCGTCCGGCGTACAGGCCACCGTCACGTTCCGCGTGCAGGCACCGACGGGCACTCCGGTCGGCGACACGGTGTTCGTGGCGGGCACCTTCCAGGCCTGGAATCCCGGCAACCCGGCCTATGCGCTGACGAAGCAGCCCGACGGCCGCTGGACGATCGCGCTCGACCTCACGCCCGGCACGCCGATCCAGTTCAAGTTCACGCGCGGCTCGTGGGCCCGCGTGGAGAAGGACGCGAACGGGAACGAGATCGGCAACCGCACGCTCACGCCGGTGGCCGGCGGCACGTACGACTTCACCGTGCAGCGCTGGGCGGACCTCGCCCCCAGCACGATCACGGGTAACGTGACCACCTTCACGTGGGCGCCGTTCCTGAACGGGCGCCGCGTGTGGGTGTACCTGCCCCCGGGCTACGACGCGGGCACGCAACGCTACCCGGTGCTCTACATGCACGACGGGCAGAACCTGTTCGACGCGCGCACGTCGTTCGCGGGCGAGTGGCGCGTGGACGAGACGTGCGAGCAGCTGATCGGCTCGGGACAGGTGGCGCCGCTCATCGTGGTGGGCGTCGACAACTCGGCGGCGCGCATCGCGGAATACACGCCCTGGCCCGATGCGTCCTATGGCGGCGGGCAGGCCGACGCGTACCTCGACGCGATCGTGAACGTGCTCGTGCCCGAGATCGACCGGCGCTACCGCACGCTCGCGGGTCCGAATCACCGGTTCATGGCGGGTTCGTCGCTCGGCGGACTCGTGAGCGCTTACGCGGGCTGGACGCGCGCGGACGTGTTCGGGCGCGTGGCGGCGTTCTCGCCGTCGTACTGGTGGGACAACCGCCACTTCGCCGCGTGGGCCGCGGTGCGCTCGCGCGGGCCGCTGCAGCGCTTCTACCAGGACATGGGCACGGCCGAAGGCGGCTCGCCGGCGGCGAGCGCGCAGTACGTGACGGACCTGCGCGCGGTGCGCGACCTCGCGATCGCGCAGGGCTTCCAGCTCGGCGTGGACCTGCAGTCGGTGGAGGGCGCGGGACAGGCGCACAACGAGGCGGCCTGGGCGGCGCGATTCCCCGGCGCGCTGCTGTTCCTGGCAGGCTCCGCGAACGTCGCCAGCGTGCCCTGATCGGAGATCGCGGCCCGATCGATCACCGGACTGCGATCACCGTCCGCGCGGAATGCTGTCGGGAGTGCGCGCTCAGCCGCGAATCGGCGCGGCCTCCACACTGACGCGCGGGCAGTTCGATGCGCGGCCGGCGGCGTTCCCCGGCCAACTTGGCACCTTCTCCGCCCGGCCTGTCAGCCGTAAGCGAGGGACCGCCACGCGGATCGCGCGCCGGATCGCGGCAACTCGCTGAATTGTCGCGTTTCCGCGCCGGGAAAGCCCTGGAGCGCGTGGCCCACGCCTTGCGAGCCGCCGAACCGGTGGGCTTCGAGCGTTCGCAAGTCTCTCCATGGGCGACGCGTGCGGGCCCGGGGTGGATCGGGGGGTTCGGGATGATTCGCAGGCTCGCGTCCCCACGCAGCCTTCATGCACTCGCCATCGCCGCCGCGCTCGCGCTGGCGGCGATTCCCGCTGTGGCGCAGGTGGCGGACGACCGCTGCATGACGTGCCACGGCACGCACACGCTCGTGGACGAGAACGCCTCGCGCGCGTCCGTGTTCGTGAACGAGTCGGTGCTGCAGGGCTCGGTGCACAAGAAGCTGCACTGCGTGGAGTGCCACAAGGGCGTCACCGTCACGCACCCCGCGCGATTGCCCGAGGTGGATTGCACCAGCTGCCACGCCAAGGCGAACAACAGCGTGGCGATGAGCGCGCACGCGCCCGCGGGCGGGCTGAGCGGCGCGTCGTGCAAGAAGTGCCACGGCCGCCACGACGTCACGAAGGCGAAGCAGGTGGGCGCGTCGTTCTGCGCCACGTGCCACTCCAAGGTCGTGGATCACTACGCCAAGAGCGTGCACGGGGTGGCGCGCGCCGAGGGCGACCTGGACGCATCCACGTGCCGCGACTGCCACGGCCCGCTGCACAGCATCCGCGCCGTGCGCGACTCGCTGTCGCCGGTCAACAAGAAGAACATGGCGAAGACGTGCGGCAAGTGCCACGCCGACAAGCAGCTCATGGCGAAGCGCCGCATCACGATTCCCGAGGCCGTGCAGCTGTTCGAACGCAGCATGCACGGCCGCTCGACGCGGCCGGATCGTCCGTCGTGCGACGACTGCCACGGCAGCCACGACCTGCTCCGCGCCACCGACGACAAGTCGACGATCTACCGCACGAACATCCCGGCCACCTGCGGCAAGTGCCACAAGAAGGAGCTGCGCGCTTACGAGATCAGCGTGCACGGCGACGGCATGCGGCGCGGCGTGACGGCGTCGCCGGTATGCACCGATTGCCACGGCGAGCACCTGATCCGGGGCGCCCACGAAACGAACTCGCCGGTCGCCGCCGGCCGCGTGACCGAGACGTGCGCGCGCTGCCACGAGGCCGAGGGCATCCGCGAGACGTTCGGGCTGCCGGCCGGGCGCCTGTCCACCTACAAGGACAGCTTCCACGGCCTGGCTGCGCGCGGCGGCTCGCCGGCCGTGGCGAACTGCGCGAGTTGCCACGGCTACCACGACATCCTGCCGTCCACCGATGCGCGTTCGCGCGTCTCGGCCGGCCAGCTCGCGAAGACCTGTGGCAAGTGCCACCCGGGTGCCGGCACCAAGTTCCGCATGGGCCCCGTGCACGTGGCCGAGGCGACGGAGGATCAGCCGCCGCTCTACTGGACGCGCTTCGTGTACATGTGGCTGATCGGCATGACGATCGGCTACATGCTGCTGCACAACGGCCTCGACTTCGCGCGCCGCATCGGTACGCACCTGTCGGCCCAGTGGCGCGAGACGCCGATACACCACGCGCACGCGGCCACCACGCGCTGGTTCGTGCGCATGACGCTGGTCGAGCGCCTGCAGCACGGCATCCTCGCGGTGAGCTTCCTGACGCTCGTGTACACGGGCTTCGCGCTCAAGTTCCCCGAGTCGTGGATCTTCGGCTGGTTCGCCCGGCTCGAGCACGGCTACCAGCTGCGCAGCCTCGTGCACCGCATCGCCGCCGTCGCCATGGTGGCCGTGTCGCTGTTCCACGTGGGCTACCTGCTGACGAAGCGCGGGCGGCAGCTCGTGATCGACCTGTTCCCGCAGTTCAAGGACGCGGCCGACATCGGCCTGCACCTGCTCTACCTGCTGGGCATCCGGAAGAGCCCCGCCAAGTTCGAGCGCTTCGGTTACATCGAGAAGCTCGAGTACTGGGCGCTCATCTGGGGCACGTTCGTGATGACCGCGACGGGGCTCGTGCTGTGGTTCGAGAACGAGTCGCTGCGGTACCTGGACAAGTGGATGCTCGACCTGGCGACGCTCATTCACTACTACGAGGCGTGGCTCGCGTTCCTCGCCATCGTGGTGTGGCACTTCTACGCGAACATCGTGAATCCCGAGGTCTACCCGATGAACTGGACGTGGCTCACCGGGCGGATCTCCGAAGAGCAGATGAAGCACGAGCACTACCTGGAGTGGCAGCGCGTGGCCGCGCCCCCGGCCGAAGAGAGCGATGCCACCAGCGAGAAGGAACACGGCGAGACGTCGAGCGACCAGAAGTCGAGCGACGAGAAGGCGAGCGGCGGCCCGAGCCAGCCGGAGCAGAAGCCCGAGCACTGAGCTTCCCGCGCAACGGAGTGCCACGCGGGAGAGACCGCCGAACCCGGGGCGGGGCAGAAAACCGGGAACGAGGACGCACGAGGCGGCGCGAGCGATCGCGCCGCCTCGCTGTTCGTTGTGGAGCGCAGACTGTTGCCGGGCCCCGCAAGATCGCCCCCGTCGGCGCAAGTCGTTGTGCGGCAGCGCGGGATTCCGCGGAAAGGGGCCCGGAACCCGCCGGCAACACTCTCCGCTCCACGACCCTCGCTCCTCGTGGTGGAGCGGTGCTGCCGGGCCCGGCAAGGGACGCCGGCCGCGGGGCGCCGCCCGGGGCGAAGGCCCCCGCGGCCTTTCGCCGCGAACCCGCCCGCGACGTGCTCCGCTCCACCCCCGCCGGAAACACGCGACCCCGGCGCGGAGTGCGCGCCGGGGTCGACGGGTGCTGCTCGATGCGCGGTGGTTACTCGGCCGGCACCGGGTGGACCTTCTTCTTCATCTCTTCGTAGTTGAAGTTCGGGCTCGCCGCAGCCGTGTGGCACTGCTTGCAGAGCTTCTCTCCCACCGCGTTGTTGATGAAGGTCTTCTTCTCTTCCTTGGCCGCCGCCTTGTGCGCGGCGCCCGGGCCATGGCACGACTCGCAGCCGACGAACGAGACGTTCGCCATCGCGGTGCTGTCGGCCTGCGGGTAGCCGCCGCCCAGCTGGTGCCCCGTCACGTGGCAGCCGACGCAACCTTCGGTCTTGTCGGCGGTGCCGTTGATCGTGACCTTCATCTTCTCGGCCCACTCGGCCGTCACCTTGGGATCGGCCTTCTGCAGCGTGGCCAGGCCGCCGGCGTGCTTCGTGTCGACCCACGCCTTGTACTGCTTGCTGTGGCAGGTCTTGCACTTGTTGGCGCCCAGGTAATCGTTCGCCGTGCCGCCCGTGGGCACCTTGGTGTTGTCGCCCTGCCACGCCTTGCCGGCGTCGGTCAGGTCCGCACCGCCCGCCACGTTGGCGTGACAGCCGCTGCACGCAGCCTTGGTCGTACGCGCCGCTTCGGGATACGCCATGCCCTGCTGGGCCGCGAACCCGAGCGCCGCCGCGATGGCGAGCACCGCAATCAGTCTTGCCCGAAGGCGCATTTCATTACCTCCCTTGAGACGACCTGTCCTGTTCAGCCTGCTCGCCCGGTAAGGAGCCAGCGCCCGGGCGGGGGGAGACTTTTCTACACCGGCGGAACCTAGCCACCCGCGTGCCTCGAGTCCAGTAGACCTTCGGCCCATTCTCCGTCGGGGAGATCACTTGCAAAGTGATGGCCCGCGATCGAAGCCGGGCGGCCGCCCGCCGATGCCTCCCTGCTTGGACACCGGACGCCGCTCCGCGGTCACATCACGCGTCGCAACTCAGCGCCCGACGGGCATTCCCGCGTCCAGCGCCTGCAGCAGGCGGCGCGCGTAGTCGTGCTGCGCCTCGCTGCCGTCCTCCCAGCGCGCCGCCAGCGCGCGACGCAACGCGGCCTGCGCTTCCCGGCGTTCGCCCCGCGACAGGCGCGCGCTCGCCACCAGCGCGTGCCCCACCGCCATGTCGGGATACAGCCGCACGATCGCCTCGGCTGTGGCGAGTGCGCGATCCCAGCGGCGCAGCTGCAACGCGGCTCGCGCCTCGTCCACGCGGATCAAGGCGTCCATCGGCGCGAGCCGCTCGGCGCGCGCGAACGCGGAGTCGGCGTTGGCGGCGGCGTGGGCGACGATGATCGTTCGCAGGCTGTCACGCCGACGCTCGGACGGAGCCTCGTCCTCGAATCCGCGGTCGTAGTAGTTCGCCGCGAAGGCCGCCGCGTTCCCGACGCGCTGATGATTCGAGGCCCGCAGGGGCTGGAGTTCGGCCGCGGACCACGCGGCGCGCTCCGCCAGGCTCCCGGCGCGGCGCGCCCCCTGCGTGTCCGCGACCGCCATCGCATACCGCGCGCGCGCCTGCAGCACGTCGGCCGAAAGCCGGCTCAACTCGTCCTCGCGAGGCAGGGCTTCCGTGGCTCGCGTCGCG
>JBGAMH010000275.1:0-5950 GCA_044223135.1 Candidatus Eiseniibacteriota bacterium
GCCGGCGCGGTGCGCCCCGCGCCGGCCGGCGGCGTCGCTCCGGCATCAGTCCAGGATCACCGCGCGCCGGTCCACGGTGTCGCCCGCGGTGCGCAGCACGAGCCAGTAGGCGCCGGGTTCGGCGCGTCCACCCGCGTCCGTCTCGCGCGCCCACACGAGCCGGTGCCAGCCCGCGGCGATCGGGCCCGCGTGCAGCGTGCGCACCAGGCGGCCCGCCACGTCGTGCACTCGCACCGCGGCGTCGCCCGCCGCCGGCAGCCCGAAGGTCACCACGAGCGGGCCCGGCGCGGGGTTCGGCGCCGGCGCGCGCAGCGACACGCTCGCGGGCGGTGCGGCGTCGTCCGCGCCAGCCGGGTCGAGCACGATCGTGAACGGGCCGTCGCTGGTGTCGATCGTCGGCGGCTCGGCGATCACCCGCGCGCGCAGCAGGCACTGCGTGCCCGGCGTGTTCGGCACGTGCCAGTCCATCACGTGATGCGCGCCCGAGTTGAAGATGGTCGTGACGTGCGTCCATGTCGCGCCGAGATTGGTCGAGTAGTCCAGCCCCACGTCGCGACCCTCCACGTCCACGCCGCGGTACTCCACCAGGTGGTACGTGTGTCCCTGCCACACCTCGCCGCCGTTCGGCACGGCCACCCGGATCTCGCGCTGCATCAGCGAGCCGTCGCAGTACACGCGTTGCGCGTAGATGTCGGCGGACGTGTTGTCCGGCGGCGGCGCGCCGGCCCAGCGGTTGTCGCGCCACGCGAACAGGACGGTGCAGTTGCCCGACAGCACGCCCGCGGGGTCCTCCTGTGCCTGCGAGGCGGTCGCGAACTCGGCGGGCGCGCCCCAGAGCGGCGTTCCCGTCGCGTCGTACGGTCGCGCGAAGAGGTCGCGGTCGCCGCTGCGGTTGTTGTTCCAGGCGAACAGCACCACGCTGCCGCGCTCGCGCACGGCCAGCGGCTGGACCTCCTCGGCGGTCGTGCCGGCGATGGAGATGCCGTTCGCGGCCCACGTCATCGAGCCGCTGGCGTCGAAGCGCTGGGCGTACACGTCGGGATCGCTCACGCCGTAGCGCCAGTCGGTCCACGGCACCACCACCACGCCGCTTCCGCCCGAGACGGGCTGCCCGAGCCGCTGGATGCCCGTGGCCGCGCAGATCGTGCGGCCGCCCGCGCCCCACGGCAGCGACCCGTCTGCGGCGAAGCGCACCACGTGCAGGTCGATGTCGACGCTCGTGTAGTAGTCGTCCTCGAACAGCACGTACGCGCCGCCCGCCCCGTCCGGCATCACCGGGTCGATGTTGTTGTACCAGCGCTGGCTCGCCGGGTTCGTCGCGCCCACGCCGCCGGCGGCCCACTGCGGAACGCCGGCGCCGCTCAGCTTCTGCGCCCACACGTCGCAGTTCGTGGAGCCCAGTCGCTCGTCCTGCCACGCCACGATGAAGCCGCCCGTGCCGTCGGCCGTGATGCCGGGGTCGAGCTGGTTGCCCATCTCTTCGCAGACGGCGACGCCGTCCGCGGTCCATTGCACGACGCCGGCGGCGTTCACGCGCTGCGCGTAGATGTTCGCGCCGAGCGCGCCGAAGTGGCGCGAGTCGCGCCACGTGACCACCGCGCCGCCGGCGCCGTCGGCCACGATGCGCGGGTAGGCCTGGATCGACGCGGCTTCGCACAGGGCGATCCCGTCGTACGCCCAGAGCGCCGTGCCGTTCGCGTCCACGCGCTGCGCGTAGATGTCGGACTCGGTCTGCCCGTAGCGGTCGTCGCCCCAGGCGACGATGACCCCGCCCGCGCCGTCCGAGACGACCTGGTGGTCGCGCTGGTCGCGGTAGGCGGTCGTCACGTCGGCCGTCCAGCGCACGAATCCCAGCGCATCGATGCGAGCGGCGAGAAGGTCGTAACCGAACGACGTGCCGCTCTGGGCCTGCCAGACGACGATCATGCCGTCGTCACCGTCGGTGACGACGCGCGGGAACTGCTCCCAGTTCAGCTGGCGCGAGACGGCGGTGTTCGCCGCCGGGTCCGCGCCCCATTGCGCCCGCGCCGTCGCGGCGAAACACGCGAGCGCGAGCAGCGCGAGGACGACCCCGCGCCGGAACGAAGAGCGCATGGCGCCCTCCATGAGCGAAAGGTGGAGATCGCGAGTGGGGACGGCGAGCGAGGGCGGTCGTCACGACCGCGGCGATGGAGCCATGGGCCACACTCCGCGAAAGGGCGAGGGGCGGGCGCGCGGCGCGCGCGTCTTCTGCGACGGGCGGGAGGCTAGCGCCACGGCCGGGCGGCGCGACGCCCCGCGTGCCCCGCCGGGGGAACGGCGCGAGCGAAACCGCCGCTCCGCGTCCTGCCGGGGGATATCGTTCCGAGTCGCGCGCGGCCCGGCGCCCCCCGCACGTGGGCCGCCCGATCTCCCGTCCGTGGATCCCGGTGACGACGTCGAATCCGCCCGGACCACGAGGTTCCTCCGCGATGCACGATCGAGTCCGTGTGCTCGACTTCGCTCCGAGCGTCTTCGCTTCGCGGGCCAGCCGGTCGTCGGAGTTCCCGTTCGAGCCGGCACTCGCGTCCGCGTGGCGAACGCGGATCTCGCGCTGCCCGCACGCCAACTTCACGATGTCGCTGGACTACCTGGCCCATCGCGCGGCACGGGGGGAGGCGAGCCGCGGCGTGCTCGTGGATGCCGCCGCCCGCCCGAGGGCATGACGGCCGACGACGCCGAGTGGGCGTTCGAGCACGCGCAGCGACTCGCGGGCGATCGCCGCCTGCGGTTCTTCGCGCCGTGCATGGAGGCCGACCTGCGCGCGTACCTCGCGGGGCGCACCGTCCTGATCGGCGTGGCGCACGCGCCGGAGGAGCGACTGTTCGCCGCCATGGATCCGTCGCGCCGGCGCCTCGCGAGGC
Source organism: Candidatus Eiseniibacteriota bacterium (assembly GCA_044223135.1). Lineage (GTDB taxonomy): Bacteria > Eisenbacteria > RBG-16-71-46 > RBG-16-71-46 > RBG-16-71-46 > JBGAMH01. The sequence continues at coordinate 2,883 of JBGAMH010000275.1, forward strand.
GCGGCGAGCGGCAGGGCCACGTGGTCGTCGAAGCGGACACGTTCGATCAGCGTCGCGACTTCGAGGCGATGCTCGTGGAGAACGTCGAGCGCCGGGAGGGGCGATCGCACGCCGACGCGCTCGGAGCGGCGGAATTGGAGTCGGCCGCCCGCGCATGGGAGCACCCTTGGCACTGGTTGCTCGTGGGCACGAAGGACGGCGCCGTGGTGGCGGGACTCGGGTCCGGGCGCTGCCCCGGCGGCATGGTGGACCTGCGCGCGAGCGGGTCCACACCCGACGCCCGGCGCGTGGGCGTGAACTCGCAGGTGTGGTGGGAGGCCGTGCGGCGAGCGCGCCTCGCGGGGCACAGCTGGGTCAACCTGGGTGGCGCGACGCCCTACAAGCGGGAGTTCGGGGGCGAGGTCGTGTCCGTCCACGGCCGGCTGGGGGGCGACGTGCGATGGGTGGTCCCGAACACGCTCGAGGTGCTTCGCCGCCGGGGTGAGCAACTCGCGCTGGCTGGTCGCGCACTCGCGAGGCGTTCGCGTCCCGTGCGCCAGGAGCGCAACGGCCCGGCCGGCGCCGGCCGCTCGCGCTAGACCTTCGCGCCGTCGGGCTCCAGCGAGATCTCGCCCAGCACGCGCGACAGGCCCAGGCGCAGGCCCTCGGCCTTGACGAGCGTTTCGCGGTACTCCGCGTCGGGGTCGGAGTCGGCCGTCACGCCGCCGCCCGCGCCGAACAGGATCGCGTCCTGCGTCACGCACGCGGTGCGGATGGCCACGTTCCAGTCGGCGTCGCCGTCCCAGTCCATCCAGCCGATCGCGCCGGTGTAGATGTGGCGTCGCACGGGCTCGAGCGACTCGAGGATCTCCATCGCGCGGATCTTGGGCGCGCCGGTGATGCTGCCGCCGGGGAAGCACGCGTGCAGCAGGTCGAACGCGTCGTGGCCCTCGGCGAGCTTGCCGGTGACCGTGCTCGTGAGGTGGTAGACCTGCGGGAAGACCTCCAGCTCGCACACGCCGGGCGCCTGGATGCTGCCCGTTTCGCACACGCGGCCGAGGTCGTTGCGCAGCACGTCCACGATCATCACGTTCTCGGCGCGGTCCTTGTCGCTGTGCACGAGCTCTTCCGCCATGCGTCGGTCTTCTTCGGGCGTGGCGCCGCGCGGGCGCGTGCCCTTGATGGGCCGCGTTTCCACGTGCGGCGTGCGCAGCTCCAGGAACCGCTCCGGGCTCGCCGACAGGATCGCGTGGTCACCCGCGTCGATGTACGCCATGAACGGCGCCGCCGAATGGCGCGAGATCGACTCGTAGAGATTCGGCGCCATGTCCCACGCGCCGGGCACGTCCAGCCGGAAGCGCTGCGACAGGTTCGCCTGGAAGATGTCGCCGCGCGCGATGTGGTCCTTCACCTGTTCCACCGCGCGGCGGTAGCCGTCGGGCGTGAACGTGGACGTGGCGCGCCGGGGGCGCAACGTGGGATCGGGCGCCACGTTGCCCGCGCGCTCGAGCGCCCGGCCGAAGAAGTCGATGCGCTCGCGGGCGCGCTGCATGGCCGATTCGCCCTCGAGCGGCAGCCCGGTCGAGAACAGCCACGCCTGGTTCGTCTCGTGGTCGTAGGCGCCCACCACGTCGTAGAGCGCCAGCACGAAGTCGGGCAGCCCGAGGTCGTCCTTCGCGATCGTCGGCACACGCTCGAGCCGGCGGCCGTAGTCGTACGCCCAGTAACCCACCGCGCCGCCGGTGAATGGCGCGAGCTGCGCCGCCTCGCCCGTCAGCAGGGGCGCGCTCTCGGCCATGCGTCGGAACGCCGCGATCGCCTCGACGTGGTCCCCGCCGCGGAAGACGGCGAAGGGATCCGCACCGAAGAAGCTCCAGCGCGAGCGGGTGCCGCCCATGGCCGAATGCAGCAGGAAGCCATGCGGGAGCCGCGCCAGCGCGCGCAGGGGAGCCAGAGGGCGGCGGAGCTCGAGGGGATGGACCAGCGGCAGTGCCGCGCGAGTCGCCATGCGCGGCACGTTAGAGGGGGCGGATACCCGGGTCAACGCGGCAGATGCGATCGCGCGTGCTCGTTGCCCGTGCCCGGACATGAGAACCCGTTCCTCCCGGGCGGCTCCCTGCGTCCTGTACAGGGTTGCGCACCGCGAAACACCCGCGCCACGCCGGGGCCGCGGGGGTCATTCCCTTGTGGTCACGGTTCCCGCGCGCCCCCTAGCGTCTCTGCGTTCCGACACGTTTTCGGCTGTTCCCCCGTCCTGGCCGAAGGAGGCGCCCATGTTCCGAAACGCCGCGGCTCCGCGTCTGCGCCACGCGCTCGCCCTGTGGCTGGCGATCCTGCCCGCGACCGCGTGCGCGTCTCTCGTGTCGAACGGCGGCTTCGAGTCCGGTCCGCCCATGACCCCCGCGGGCGAGGTGGCCGTGCCCGCCGGTTCCACCACGCTCACCGGCTGGAGCGTGGGCGGCGGCGGCGTGCTCTACGTGTCCGACATCTACTGGGCGCCCTACCAGGGCACGCGCAGCCTGACGCTCAACAGCACCGCGGCCGGCTCGGTGTCGCAGACGTTCGCCACGGCGCCCGGCGCCACTTACATGGTCGGCTTCGTGATGACGGGCGAGCCGTTCACGTCACCGGCGTTCAAGCACATGCGCGTGAGCGCCGCCGGGCAGAGCGCCGACTACGCGTTCGACACGGCGCCCGCGTGGCACTGGGACATGGCGTGGGCCCCGCACGCGTGGACGTTCACGGCGAACGCCGCCACCACCACGCTCACGTTCCAGAGCCTCGACGCCGGGTTCTTCGGCCCCGCGCTCGACTCGGTGGAAGTCGTGCAGCTCACCGCCGGCGTGGACGCGCCCGCCGAGGGGCTGCGGCTGGAGGCCGTGGCGCCGAATCCCGTGCGCGGGGACGCTTCGCTGGCGTTCACGCTGCCGCGCGCGGAGTCGGTGCGCCTGTCGGTGTGCGACGCGCAGGGCCGGGAGGTGGCCGCGCTCGCCCATGGCGAGCACGCCGCGGGCCGGCACGTGGCCCGCTGGTCGGCGCGCGGCGCTGCGCCCGGCGTCTACTTCGTCCGCCTGGTCGCGCCTTCTGTC
>JBGAMH010000276.1:0-5949 GCA_044223135.1 Candidatus Eiseniibacteriota bacterium
GGCCGGCGCGCCGTCTCGGTGTGTCCGGCGACTTCTCAGAACTCTTCGAAGTCGTCGTTCGCCGCCTTCGCCCGCGGCGCAGGGGCCGGCGCCGGAGTCTTGCCATGCACCACGCTCAACGTGGGCCTCGCCGGCGGCGCATGGTGCGCCGCGGGAGCGGCGTGCGCATGCGCGTGGGCCGGGGCGTGACCGTGGCCGTGCCCGTGGCCCGAACCCTCGGCCTCGAGTCGGAAACTGGCGAGCGCGCTGGCGAGCCGGCCCGACGTGCCTTCCAGCGACTTCGCCGTGGCCGCCAGTTCCTCCGCCTGTGCCGCGGAGGTCTGCGTGGCCTGGTCGATCTCGGTGATCGCCACGTCCACCTGCTTCACGCCGTCGGTCTGGCCCTCCGAGATCTTCGCGACCTCGGCGATGATGTCCGACACGCGGCGGACGAAGTCGAAACCGCCCTCGACCTGGCGCACGGTCTCTTCGATGAGCTTCTTGATCTCGCGGGCCGCCTCGGCCGAACGCTGGCTGAGGCTGCGCACCTCGCCGGCCACCACGGCGAAGCCGCGGCCCTGTTCACCGGCGCGCGCGGCTTCGACGGCCGCGTTCAGGGCGAGCAGGTTGGTCTGGAACGAGATGTCGTCGATCAGCGTGATGATGTTGGCAATCTTGCGCGAGCTGTCCTTGATGTCGCTCATCACCTTGACGACGGTGGTCTCCGACGCGTGCTCGCCGGCGCCGACCGCGAGACGGCTGGCCTCCTGCGCCTGGTCGGAGTTCTGCTGCACCGTGCGCATGAGCTCGCGCAGCGAAGCCGAAGTCTCCTCCAGGGCCGCCGCCTGCCGCTGGGTGCCGTTGGAGAGGTGATCGGCCGCCGCGCTCAGTTCGCGACTGGAGTCGTTCAGCGAGCTGCCCGCGCTCATCGTCTCGAGCAGCGCGTGCCGCACCACCTGCTTCAGCGGGCCGTAGTGATCCGACAGGTCGTGCGCCGGATCGTCCACCTGCACGCGCTCGAGGTCGAGCCCGATGCTCTTCAGGTAGTCGAAGAAGAACGCGTCGCACACGGCCTGCATGTCGTAGTTCATGATCTTGAAGATCGCCTGCTCCGCGTCGGCACGCAGCCAGGGATTGAACGGGAACGACTTCTGCAGGTACTTGCGCGTGAGGTCCATGTACAGCGCGTAGCTGCCCACGTACCACTTCATGGGCAGGTCGATCATGTTGTGCAGCTGGCCCACGTGCAGTCGGCGCTCGAAGAACGCCGTGCCGTACTCGCCGCCCCGCTCGGCCTCTTCGAAGATCTGCACGAAGTAGCCGGCCTGGGCGCCTTCCAGCTTGCCGCGGAGCGAGTCCATGCCCACGCCGAGCCGGCGCTGCTGGACTTCGAAGAACCGCGCGGTCGGGCCGAACTGGAACTGGAAGTCGTAGAACTCGCGGGCCAACCCGGGCGCGATCCGGCGTGCCCAGCCCGCGAGCCGCTTCAGCGTCTGCACGTCCTTGTTCGTGAGGCGGATGAACTCGCGCCGGATCCTCAGGTTGCCTTCACTGATCCGGTAGGTGGTGCTGAGCGATGCCATGGGAAAAGTCTCCTGGCCAGACGTTCGTCGAGGAGGCCACTCCGCCATTCTCGGTCGCACCCGCATCAAGTTGAGGGAGCGCATTCGTCCGGCCGCCGGGCGGCCGTACGCCGGGCCCGACGGAGCCGCCAAATGACGGTCGGACGGGGCGGGACCCGGGCGCGCTCGTCGGCGGCCCGCCCCCGCCCGGAGGACGGATCCGGCATGCACGCTCACATCGAACGCCGCCGCGAGCGCATCGCGGCCGCCTGGGCGCTCACCGACGAGCTGGTCCTCGTGGGCGCGGGCGAGGCCCTCCCGGTTCCCGGGGGTGCGGACCAGACCTTCCCCTTCCTCGCCCACGCCGAATACGTGTGGCTCGCGGACCGCGCCACGCCCGGGGCCGTGGTCGCCTTCGATCCGCGTTCGGGCTGGACCGACTTCGTGCCGGTCGTGACCGAGGCCGAGCGCGTCTGGGAGGGCCGCGAGCAGGAGCCCGGTACGCCGCTCTCCGAGCTGCCGGCGTGGCTCGCCGCGCGGCGCGGCCGGCCGGTCGTGACGCTCGGCTGCCCGCTGCCCGGCGTGGCGGGCGATCCCGCGGGGGCGCTCGCGCTGCGCGAGACGCTCACGCACGTGCGCCGGCCGAAGGACGGCGTCGAGATCGAGCGCATGCGGCGTGCGGCCGCGGCCAGCGCGAAGGGCTACGAGGTCGCCGCCAGCCTCGTCCGCGCGGGCATCACCGAGCGCGAGCTGCAGGTGGAGATGGAGGCGGCGTTCTTCCGCTCGGGCGGCGATCGCACGGCCTACGGCTCGATCGTGGCGTTCGGTTCGAACGCCTCCGTGCTGCACTTCGAGCCCACCACGCGCGTGGCGAAGACCGGCGACGTGGTGCTGATCGACGCGGGAGCCGAGGTGGAGCGCTACTCGTCCGACGTGACGCGCACGTATCGCGTCGGCGGCTGGGACGGCTTCGCCCGCGACCTGTACGCGATGATGCTGGAGCTCCAGGTGCGCGCCGTGGCGTCCTGCCGCGCGGGCGTGGAGTGGCGCGACGTGCACCTGAAGGCGGCGCTCGACATCGCCTCGGGCCTCGTGTCGCTGGGCGTGCTGCGCGGCACGCCCGAGAGTCTCGTCGAGCGCGACACGCACGCCCTGTTCTTCCCGCACGGGCTCGGCCACCTGCTGGGCCTCGGCGTGCGCGACGCGAGCGGCTACCTGCCGGGGCGCGCGCGCAGCACCCGGCCGGGGCTGTCGATGCTGCGCACCGACCTGCCGCTGCAGCCCGGGTACGTGATCACGGTCGAGCCGGGCGTGTACTTCATCCGGGCGCTGCTCACGCAGCCCGCGCACCGCGAGCGGCACAAGGACGCCGTGGACTGGACGCGCGTGGACGGCCTGCTGGACTTCGGAGGCATCCGGATCGAGGACGACGTGCTCGTGACCGACGGCGACCCGGACGTGCTGACGCGCGACATTCCGAAGCAGCTCTGACCGCGGCGGCGCCCGGCGCCGTCCGAAACACGAAGGTTGTGGAGCGAAGAGTGTTGCTGGCCCGGGGCGTGCAGCCCTGACCAGGCATGTCGAGCACGAGCGAACGCTTCGTGCCCCCGTTCTGTCCGCGAACCGATTGCCGCCACCACCGTTGCACCGAGGGCTGGCGCTGGAAGCGCTTCGGCTTCTACACCCGGCAGTGTGAACCGCGGCTCATCCCCCGGTTCCGCTGTGGACACTGCGGCACCACCTTCAGCACGCAGACCTTCTCCACCACCTACTACCTCAAGCGCCCCGAGCTGCTGGTGCCGCTCTATTACCGCGTGCTGGCCTGCTCGGGGTTCCGCCAGATGGCCCGCGAGTCCCGCTGCGCCCACAGCACGCTCGTCGGCCAGGCGGCCCGGCTCGGGCGCCACGGCCTGCTGTTGCTCGCCGAGGCGCGGCCTCCGGGACCGCTCGAGGAGCCGATCGTCGTCGACGGCTTCGAGGGCTACGCCTACAGCCAGTACCACCCGCTGCACCTGAACTTCGTCGTCGGCGCCGGCAGCCACTACGGCTACGGCTTCACGCACTCGCGCCTGCGACGCAAGGGCCGCATGACCGCCGGGCAGCGGCGACGGCGCGAAGCGATCGAGGCACGGCACGGGCGGCCCGACCCGCGCGCCATCGAGCTCGACATGGCGGCAGCGCTCCGCATCGCCGCGCCGGCGCCGCAGCCACTGACCGTCCGCTCCGACGAGCACCCGGCCTACCCGCGCGCGCTGCGCCGGCTCCCCGAGCACGCCATCACCCACGAGCAGACCCCGTCGGTGCTCGCCCGCACCGCGCACAACCCGCTGTTCCCGGTCAACGCCATCGATCTCGACGTGCGCCACAACAGCGCCAACCACAAGCGCGAGACGATCGCGTTTTCCAAGCGCCACCAGGCCGTCATCGAGCGGGCGGCCGCGCTCCTGGCGTGGCGCAACTTCGGCAAGCCCCTGTCGGCGAACCACGACCCGACCACTGCCGCCATGCGGCTGGGGCTGAGATCGACACCGCAGAGCATCGAAGCCCTGCTCGCTTCGCGCCGGTTCCCGTCCCGGATCCCGCTACCGCAGCCGTGGATGGACTACTACCGGAGGCTCATCGACACCCCGGGCATCGCCCACCCCCGCCGCCACGACCTCAGGCGCGCGTTCTGAACGCACTTCGGGGCGCCACCGGAGATCTGCCCGCGCACTTCGCCACCCGGGCGGAAGTTCGAGTGGATGTTCACGTACAGCTGCGACGCGGCGAGCTGCGTCTCGTTCGTGGCCGTCATGTTCCACACGCCGTTCATCGAGCCGGCCTGAAGCCCGAGCAGCGGGTTGAACGGCAGGAAGAACAGCACGCCCGCGTTCACACCGGCCGCGGCCGGTCCGTGGATGTGCGAGGCGGTCAGGCCGCTCGGCACGATGCCCGTGCCGTTGTTGAAGCTGGAGACGAGGCCCTGGAAGCTGATCGCGAACGTCAGCGTGTGCGCGACGTCGTCATGCACGAACGTCCCGACGCCGGTGCCGGGCGACGTGTTCGTGGGCACTTCCTGCGCGGCGTTGATGACGCACGAGTAGCCGTGGAGTGCAGCCGAGGCGTTGCTGGCGGCGAACGCCAGGAGAGCCAGAACCGCGGCGACGGAGTGGCGAAGGCGCATGGGTCCTTCCTTTCGGTAGGGGAACGATCGAGCTGGGACGGATCACGGCCCCCCCGAAGGGGCGCGTCCGGACGACAGTGTCCGGGTCAGCCCGGTCTCCGACAAGGAAACGAATGCCGGAAGCCCATCGGAAACAAGGGGCTGTTCAGCACCACTGGACCGTCAGCAGCACGCCCGGTACAGGGTTCCGGGCCTGCCGGCCGGGCTCGGGGGCCCCGCCGGGCGGTCGCCGTCCGCGGGGCTGTCGCCCGTGGGGCGTGGCCACCGCGCGCCCGGCCGAGCTCAGCGGGCCGAGTCGGGTGCCGCAGCCCCTCGCCGGGGCGCCAGCGCCTGGTCGAGCTCGGTGGCGAGGGCGTCCTGCTTCGCGTTCCGCAGCCACGCCAGCTGCGCCTCGGCCCCCTTCAGATCACCGGATTCGGCCAGCGCCTCGCCGTAGTACTGCCGCGCGGGCGCGTAGTCGGGCTTGAGCCGCAGGCACGTTCGGTACGCCGCCAGCGACTTGGGGTAGTCGCCCAGCTTGCGGCTCGTGTAGCCCACCAGGTTCCACGCCTGGTAGTAGGTGGTGTCCAGCTGCACGGCTTCGCTCGCACGATCGAGCGCACGGGTGAGTCGCTTCGTGGCGTTCTTCGCCTTGCCGGATTGCTCGTCCTCGCGCGACTTCGCCACCTCGTCGTATGCATCGCCGTAGAGGCGCTCGGCCTGCTCGCGGGGCGTCAGCGCGGGGCGCGACTCCGTGGTCGACGGATCGGTCCGGGAGCTGGGCTCGGACGGGCGCTCCCCTCCCGAGGCGAACGCGAGGACGGGCAGGCACAGCAGCAGCGCGGCCGACGGGAGCAGCGTACGAGGGGTCATGCGGTGAACCTCCGGGTCTCGAACAGGTGACGGGCCGGCATCATGCCGCACTCGTCCCGCCGGAAGCCACGCCCAAACGACCGGCGCTTCCCGCCCGCGCGAACCCGTCTAGGCTGCGCACATGAGCGACTCCCCTCCCCCCGCCGCGGCCGCCGGCGCCGCCTCCCTGGACTGGACGACGATGTCCGCGCTCGCGCCCGATGCGCGCGTGGACCTGTGGCAGCGCGCCTACGAGGGCTACTACATGCCCGCCCATTTCGACCTCGCCACGGTCGAGCTGATGGGGCGCATCGGCGACCTGGACGACGCGCACTCACCGGTGCTGCTGGCGGACGGCGTGCCGGTGGGCTTCGGCGCGCTCGGCCGGCGCGGGGCGCGGGCGTGGCTGGGCGG
>JBGAMH010000277.1:0-5946 GCA_044223135.1 Candidatus Eiseniibacteriota bacterium
CGTGGTTCGCCGTGCTCGCGGCGGACGAGTCGGGCAACCGCTCGGGGCTCTCGAACGTGGTGCGCTACGACTGGCCCGTCGACGGCGCGCCGCCCGCGGCGCCCGAGGGCGTCACGGCGCTCGTGCTCGACGACGGCCGCCGCGTGCGCCTGAGCTGGCAGCCGAGTTCCGAGCCCGACTTCGCGGGCTACTACGTCTACCGTTCCTCGTCGCGCAACGGCCCGTGGGACCGCCTCACGCGCGGCAGCGTGAAGGACTCCGGCTACCTCGACGACACGGTGCCCGACGGTCTCGACCAGCCGTGGTACCAGGTGACGGCGATCGACCTGCTCGGCAACGAGAGCGCGCATTCGGCGGCGATCTCCGTGCCGCGCTCGGCGCTGATCAAGCAGGGCTTCCGCTGGCGGCTCGACACGGGCTATCCCAATCCCGTGAAGGTCGGCCAGGTGCAGCACATCCCGCTCACGCTGCCCGCGGGCGCGCACGGCGCGGTGCTGCAGATCGTGGACGGCGCCGGCCAGCGCGTGCGCCGCTTCGACGTGCCCGCGGACGGACCGGGCGTCACCGAGATCCACTGGGACGGGCTCAACGACGCCGGCCGCGTGTGCGCACCGGGACTCTATCGGGCATGGCTCGACGCCGAGGGAACGCGTCAGGTCGTGCGACTGGTGCGTGTGCCATGAGCCTTCGCAGGGATGCGCTTCGCGCAGGGATCGCGCTCGTGATGACGATGTTCGCCGCGGCGACCACGGCCTTCGCGGGTGACGAGAGCGCCGGGACCCGGGCCGCGAGCTTCCTCGCGTCCAGCCCCACGCCGGCGATCCAGGGCCGCGCGGGCGCCGGCCTCGCGCTGGAAACGGGCGTTCAGGGCGCGTGGTGGAACTCGGCGACGCTCGCCTCCGTGCAGGGCTTCACGGCCAGCTTCGCGCACGCCACGCTCGCCGACGAAGTGGACCAGGCGTGGGTCGGTTCCGCCGGCCGCCTGGGCGGCGCGTGGCGCTGGGGCGTGTCGGGCGTGTATCGCAACGAGGGCTCCTACGAGCTGCGCGACGCCGACAACGTGAGCCGTGGCAGCGAGGTCGCGCGCAGCCTCGCGATCGGCGTGCAACTGGGCCGTCCGCTCGGCTCGTGGCTCGAGATCGGCGGCGGCGCACGCTACGTGGGCGAGCACATGGGCACGAACCACGGCAACGGCGCCGCGTTCGACGCCGGCGCGCGCGCGCGCGTGGGCGCGTTCTCGTTCGCCCTCGCCGGCCGCAACTTCGGCGGCGGCATGTCGTGGGTGGGCCAGCGCTGGCGCATGCCCGCCACGCTCGCGACCGGCGTCGCGGTGGACGATCCCGCGAGCGGCATGCGCTTCGCGCTCGACCTGACCGCGCCGTCCAACTACCACCGCGACGTGCGCGCGGGGATCGAGTGGCAGCTCGCCGGCCTGGTGGTGATGCGCGCCGGCTACCGCCACGAGCTCGGCGCCCTGGAAGGCGAGGGCCTGAGCGGCCCGGCGTTCGGCGCCGGCACCGGCTGGAACGGACTGTGGGTGGACTACAGCTACGACGCCGGCACGATGGACCTGGCCGAGCACCGCGTGTCGCTGAGCCTGCTGCCGCGCCGCGGCGGCGCGAAGGGCGCGGCACCGGCCTCGCCGTCGTCCCTGTACGGCCCGCCGACGCGCCCCTGACCCCGGCCCGCGCTCGCGCGGGCGGTGAGCGGTCGAGATCGGTGGACGCCCGTGGCGGCGGCGCCCGCGCACGCGGCCCGGAAGCCGCCCCGCGCGCGGGCGCGCCCGGCTCGCTGCGGGTCGCGCGTGCGCACCCGATCGCGCGATTCGCCGCGCCCGGGCCCCTTCGCGCATTGCAGATTCCAACGTGCGGCGGGCGGCGTGCCCCGGCGCGGCCCGTCGCGCCGTTCCGCGTGGCGTGCGGAAGTGCGCGCGGGTGCGGCGATTCGCGCGCGTGCCCGCGGCCATGCGTCCGCGCCGGCGTCCCGGGCACGCAAGCTGCTGTCTCGGCCGGCGGTTTCGCCCTCCCTCGGGTGGAGACCGGGCATCGATCCCGCGCCCCGGAAGGCGCGAGCCGCGATGCCCCAGGCCACGGACGCAGGGCCCGCGCCGCTCGCGGGCGGAGGATCATCGGGATGTCGTCGCGCCTCATCGCACTCGTCTTCGCGCTGTCACTGCCCCTCGCTGCCCCGTCTCGCGCCCAGGATGCGACGAACAGCGTGGCCCTGGCGTGGACCGCGCCGGGCGACGACAGCCTCTCCGGGACCGCGGCGCAGTACGACCTGCGCTTCTCCACGTCGCCGATCAACGCCGCGAACTTCGCCTCGGCGACGCGCGTGACCGGCGTGCCCGCGCCTTCGGTCGCCGGCACCACCGAGCACTTCACGGTGACGGGGCTCACGCCGAACACCACGTACTGGTTCGCGATCAAGACCGCCGACGAGAAGCCGAACTGGTCGGGGCTCTCGAACCTGGTGCAGCACACGACCGCGGCCGTGGCCGGCGACACGCTGCGCCCCGCTGCGCTCGCGATCGCGCCCGGCGCCACCACGGCGACCAGCGTCACCGTGACGTGGACCGCGGTCGGCGACGACAGCCTGGCCGGCACCGCCACCGCGTACGACGCGCGCTGGTCCACCGCCGCGATCACCGAGGGCAACTGGGCGAGCGCTTCGCTGGCGACCGGCGAACCCACGCCGGGGGCGAGCGGAGCCGCGCAGTCGTTCACGTTCGGCGGCCTGAACCGGAGCACGGATCTCTGGTTCGCCGTGAAGGTGCGCGACGACGCCGGGCAGTGGTCGGCGCTCTCGAACGTGCTGCTCGTGACGCGATACCTCGACACCGCGCCGCCGGCCGCGCCGGCCGGCGTGGCCGCCAGCACCGTCACCGCCACCGCCGCGCGCGTGCAGTGGGCCGCGAACGCCGAGCCCGACCTGGCCGGCTACACCGTCTACCGCGCCACGTCCGCGAGCGGCCCGTGGTCGCGCCTGACGAGCACGCTCGTCACGGGCACCGCCTGGGACGACGCGTCGCTGCCGGACAGCGGCAGCGTGTGGTACCAGGTCAGCGCCACCGACCAGACCGGCAACGAGAGCGCGCGCAGCGCGTCCGTGCAGGTGTCGCTCGCCGGCGCCGGCATCCTCGCGTGGTCGGTGCAGCCCGCGTATCCGAACCCGAGCACGTCGCGCGAAAGCGTGCGCATCCCGGTTCGCGTGCCGCCGTCGGGCCCGTTCGACGCCACGCTCGAGATCCTGAACAGCGCCGGCGAGCACGTGCGCACGCTGGCGCTCGGCACGCTCGGCGCGGGTGTGCACGAGATCACGTGGGACGGTCGCAACGACGCGGGCCGCGAGACCGCACCGGGCGCGTATCGCGCCTGGCTGCGCGCGGGCGGCACGCGGCAGGTGGTCAAGCTGGTGCGCGTTCCCTGAGGCGACGTTCCCCCGCAGGTCCCTCACGACGCCCGGCGCGCGGTTGGCGCCGGGCGATTCGTTTGCGCCGGGAAGGACGCGGCGCGCGCCCCTCGCCCCGCGCGGGTGTCCGCGCCATCGCGCGACGCAATGCGCCGTTGCGGATTCCGCATGGATTCGCACGACGCGACCGCGCTCGCGTCCGAGCCGTGCGCGAGCGCCCCGATGCACATCACCGGATGACACGCGGTTACGGCGTCGCACCGGCCGTGGGGCCGTTGCCGCACCCGCGGCACGGCCCGTGCTGAACGCGAGCGGCCTCGTGATCTCGGTGCCTCTCGCGCCGAGTGGTGATCTGGAGACACGCAACCATGCACCGCATCGTCGTCACCCTCTGCGCGCTGCTGGCTCTCGCCAGCCCCGCGTTCGCCGGCATCGACAACGCCGGCACCACCGCCGGGAACTTCCTTTCCACCGGCACCGGTCCGGCCGTGCTGTCGATGGGCGGCGCCACGCTGGGCTCCGGTGGCGACCTGCACGCCGCGGCCTGGAACCCGGCCGCGCTCGCGCGCGTGTCGGGCAGCGAATTCGCGCTGACGCACGGCGGGCTTGCCGACCAGCTGAGCCAGGAGTGGGCCGCCGCGGGTGGACGCTTCGGCCACGGTCTCACGCGCTGGTCCGTGTCGGGTCTCTACCAGGGCGAGAGCGGCTTCGACGGCCGTGACGCGCTCGGCCAGAGCACCGGCGCTTTCGGCGTGTCCAGCCTCGCGCTGGGCGCCGCGCTCGCGCACCCGCTGGGGCAGCACGTGACGCTCGGGTTCGGCACCAAGTTCGTGAACGAGAACCTCGGCACCGCGAGCGGGCACGCGCTGGCGTTCGACGCTGGCATGCAGGCGAGCGCGGGCGACTTCGGCTTCGGCCTCGCCGCGCGCAACGTGGGCGGGCAGATGAAGTACGCCTCCGGCTCGTACGCGCTGCCTTCGAACGTGGGACTCGGCGTCGCGTGGCGCCACCCGGCGAGCGGCGTGCGGCTGGCGGTGGACGCGAACTTCCCGTCGGCCTACTACAACGACGTGCGCATGGGCGCCGAGTACCGCTGGCAGGAGCGTGTCGCCGTGCGCGCCGGCTATCGCATGGAACTGGGCGCGGGTGTCGACGATCAGCTGGGCGGTCCGTCGTTCGGGCTCGGCACCGGCGCGAATGGCCTGTGGGTGGACTACGCGTTCCTCGCCGGCGGCAACGGTGCGGCCGCGCAGCACCGCCTCGGCCTGTCGTTCCATCCGGGCCAGCTCGCCGGCGCCGCCGCCGCGTTGCGTCCGTCGGCCGAGCCCGCCGAGCGCACCGCCACCCCGAAGGCCGAGAAGCCGCGCCGCGAGAGCGCGCCGACCGTCGCCGACGAGGTGTCGCCCACGATCGAGAAGCCCGCGCGCGTGAAGGAGCCGAAGGTGCACGCGAAGCCCGCGGCGCCCGAGGCGACGGCCGCGCCGGTGGAGAAGCCCGCGAAGGCCGCGAAGCGCGCGAAGTCCACGGAAGCGGACGGCGCGCCGCAGGCGCCCGCCGCGCCGGCATGGACGCTGCCCGCGGCGGTGGGCGAGAGCCCGGTCACGACGGCCGCGCCGAAGTCGAAGAAGCCCTCGAAGAAGTCGCTCGCGCCGACCGCCACGGTGAAGGCGACGCCGCACGCGACGCCGGTGGACCCGGTGGCTGAAGAGGCTCCGGCGGCCGCCGCGCCCGCGCCCGCTCCGGTCGTGGAGCCGAAGCCCGCGTCGCCCGCGCCCGTGGCGAAGCCCGCGCCGGCGAAGAGCGAAGCGCCCGCGGCTCCGGCCGTGCGCCCCGCGACGATCGTCGTGAAGGCGGGCGAGACGCTCGCCGACCTCGCGAAGCGCTGGGACGTCAGCATCACGGCGCTGATGATGGAGAACAACCTGGTGTCGGAGACCGTCAAGCCGGGCAAGGCGCTGAAGCTGCCGCCGGCCGGCCGCCGCTGATCGACACCGACATTCACACGGAGTGGCCTCCGTGGCGCGACGCCCGTCACCACCCCCCCGGTGCGGGCGTTCGCGTTTGTCCGGGCCGGGCCGAGCGGCGGCGCTACATCCGCATCGCGACGGCCCAGCCGGCGAGCGAGGCGAGCGCGCCCAGGCCCACCGAGCCGAACACGTACGCGGCCGCGGCCGCCCACTGGCCGTTGCGCGCCATCTCGAACGTCTCCATCGAGAACGCCGAGAACGTGGTGTAGCCGCCGAGCACGCCGGTCACGAGCAGCACGCGCAGTGGCGGTGACAGGAGCGAGCGCTCCACGGCCAGCGTCAGCAGCACCCCGATCGCGAACGAGCCGGTCACATTGACCGCCATCGTGCCCCACGGGAACGACGACTGCGGCGCGAACCGCTGCACCCAGCCGCTGGCGTACCAGCGCAGCACGCTGCCCGCGCCGCCGCCGAGCGCCACCAGCAGCGCGTTCCTCACGCCGCGGCTCCGCCGCGCGCGGGCGCGCCCCGCCGTGCGCCCGCGCGCGCGGTCACAGCGGGAACGCTC
>JBGAMH010000278.1:0-6009 GCA_044223135.1 Candidatus Eiseniibacteriota bacterium
GACATGCTCGCGCTGGGCGACGGCGCGCGCGTGACCGAGGTGAAACAGTACCTGTCGGCCGACGGGCAGGCGGTGATGTACCGCGCCGGCACGTACGGCGACGAGGCCTCCCCCGTGCGCGAGGTGGTGTTCGGCCTGGACGGCGCGCTGCGCTCGCAGCAGGACGCGGCCGCGCCCGAGGCGCCGAAGGGCCTCGCCCCGCTCGGGCGCCTGTTCGTGGCGTCGCAGGACGGCGCGCTCGCGGGCTTCGTGGTGGAGGGCGAGTCGCGCGGCTACAAGAACCGGATCCGCTTCTTCGTGGCGCTGGACTCGGCGCTCGCGATCCGCGGCGTGCGCGTGGTGGAGCACGAAGAGGACCCGGGCCTCGGCGCCGAGGTCGCGACGTCGTGGTTCGACGGCCAGTTCGTGGGCCGCACGCCCGAACAGGTGGCGGCGCTCGACGTGACGAAGGACCCGATGCCCGAGGACTGGCGCGGGGCGCTGAACGAACTCGGCCGCACGCCGGTCCGCGAGTGGCGCACGAAGCACGCCGACCTGATGCAGCGCGAGAGCGCGCACCCGGTGTACGCGGTGACCGGCGCCACCATTTCGAGCCGCGCGCTCACGCGCGGCGTGCGCACCACCCTCGACCACTTCCGGCGTCGCTGGACGCTGCTCGCTCCTCACCTGGGAGGCCCCGCGTGAGCGCCACGCTGCAGAAGGACGCCCCGCCGTCGGCCGGACGGCTGATCCTGAACGGCATCTTCGCCGAGAACCCCGTGTTCCGGCTCGCGCTGAGCCTGTGCCCCGCCGTGGCCGTGACCACGACGGTGCTGAACGGCCTGATCCTGGGCGTGGCGGTGACCGCGGTGCAGGTGCTGTCCAGCGTGACGGTGGCGCTCGTGCGCGGCGCGATCCATCCGCGCGTCCGCATCCCGGTCTACACGATCATCATCGCCGTCTGGGTGAGCGCCATCGACATGGCGCTCGCCGCGTTCACGCCGGCGCTGTACGCGCAGGTGGGCCTGTACGTGAAGCTGATCGTGGCGTTCGCCATCATCATCTCGCGACTCGAGATGTTCGCGAGCAAGCAGCCGCTGGTGCCGTCGTTCTGGGACGGCCTCGGCATGGGGCTCGGCTTCCTGCTCGCGCTGGTCGTGATCGGCGCGCTGCGCGAGCTGCTCGGCAACGGCTCGTTCGCCGGCATCGCGCTGGTGCCCACGAAGCCGCTGCTGTTCTTCGCGCTGCCGGCCGGCGGGTTCTTCTCGATCGCGCTGCTGATGGCGCTGTTCAACTGGGCCGACCGCCGGTTCTTCGGCGGCACCGGCGGTTCGTCCTCGGGAGGCCACCATGGCTGATCGCCGCACTCCCCCGTGGCTGCAGCGCGTGCTGCCCGCGCTCGCCCCGCTCGCGATCGTCGGCGTGCTCGCGCTGCCGCTGATGCGGCCGGCGGTGCCCGCGGCCGGCGCCGACGGCGGCGGCAACGCGATCCTGTCCGCGCGCGTGGTGACGCCCGACAAGCTCGTGGTGCGCACCGCGTCACCGCTGGCCGTCACCGACGCCGCGAACTTCCGGTTCACCGAGGCCGCGGCGCCCGACGCGCCCGTGCCCGTGAAATCCGTCGACGTGCAGGGTTCCACCGTCACGCTGACGCTGGAACCGGGCCTGCGGCCGTCCGAGCGCTACCGGCTGACGATCGCCGACCCGCCGCTCGCCCGCGACGTGGCGCCGCCGCTGTGGGCCACGCTCGTGACGGTGTTCCTGTCCTCGGCGCTCATCAACAACTTCGTGTTCACGCGCTACCTGGGCCTGTGCGTGTTCTTCGGCGTGTCGAAGCGCCGCGAGACCGCCATCGCCATGGGCATCACGTTCACGGCCGTGATGATCGGCACCGCGATGCTGTCGTGGACCGTGGACACGTTCGTGCTGCGGCCGCTGCACCTGTCGTTCCTGCAGGTGCTCGTGTTCATCGGGACCGTGGCCGCGATGGTGCAGTTCCTGGACACCATGCTGCGGAAGACGCACCCGGCGCTCCACAAGGGCTTCGGCGTGTACCTGATGCTGATCACCACCAACTGCATCATCCTGGCGGTGCCGCTGCTGAACGCCGGGGCCCACGCGAACGTCGCCGAGGCGTTCGCGCTGGCGCTGGGCTCGGGGCTCGGCTTCGCACTGGCGTTGTTCCTCATGTCGTGTGCGCGGGAGAA
The DNA here is from genome assembly GCA_044223135.1 of Candidatus Eiseniibacteriota bacterium. Classification (GTDB taxonomy): domain Bacteria; phylum Eisenbacteria; class RBG-16-71-46; order RBG-16-71-46; family RBG-16-71-46; genus JBGAMH01. Next base: position 2,187 of record JBGAMH010000278.1, read on the forward strand.
GATGGAACTCGCCCGCGTGCCCAAGCCCTTCGAGGGGCTCCCGATCGCGTTCGCGCTCGCCGGACTGTTCGCGCTCGCGTTCATGGGCTTCTCGGGGCTGGACTTCTTCCGGTAGGCGGTCATGGACCTGGGTGCGGTGGGCGTGGCGCTGTGGGGTCTCGGCGTGTTCTCGGCGCTCGGGCTGCTGTTCGGGCTCGCGCTGGGCGTGGCGTCCGAGAAGTTCAAGGTGCAGTCGAATCCGCTCGTGGATCGCGTGCGCGACCAGCTGCCGTCCGCGAACTGCGGGGCGTGCGGGTTCGCGGGCTGCACCGCGTACGCGGAAGCGGTGGTCGAGGACGCGAACGTCTCCCCGTCGCTCTGCATCCCGGGTCGCGCGCCCGTGGCGCAGGCGGTGGCGGAGCTCACCGGCAAGGCCGCCGGCGACGTGCAGGACCGGCTCGCCGTCATGACGTGCCACGGGGTCAGCGCGTACGCGCGCGACGAGGCCGAGTACGCCGGCATCCCCACGTGCGCGGCCGCGGCGCTCGTGTTCGGCGGCCCGAAGGCGTGCAAGAACGGCTGCCTGGGCCTGGGCGACTGCGTGCGCGCCTGCCCGTTCGACGCGCTGTTCCTGAACGACGGCGGCATCGCGCAGGTGCTGCCCGACAAGTGCACGGGCTGCGGCGTGTGCGTGGGGATCTGTCCCAAGACGCTGTTCACCCTGTATCCTCGCGCGCGCCGCGTGGAGCTGGCGTGCAAGGGCGTGGACAGCAAGCAGGTGGTGCGCGCCACGTGCATGGTCGGCTGCGTGCAGTGCCGCCGCTGCGTCACGAAGTGCCCGGCGGGCGCCGTGACCTGGAACGGCCAGCACATCGAGATCGACCACGAGAAGTGCATCGCGTACGGTCCCGACTGCAACGAGGTCTGCACCGAGGTCTGCCCGAGTTCGATCCTGCATCGCGTCGGCCAGCTGCCGCACCCCGAGCTGGTCGCGATCTCCGAACCCTCCTGAGGAACCGACCCATGGAATCCACTTCCGGCGCGGTCACCGCACCGGCCGTCGCCGCTCCTCGTTGCCGTCGGTGGCGATCGCCATCGTGGGCAGCGGCGGTGACGGCGTGGCGTTGATCGGCGATCTGCTGCTGAAGATGGCCGCCGACCAGGGCCTGTACGGCATGCTCGTGCAGTCCTACGGCCCGCAGATCCGCGGCGGCGAGTCGGCCGTCATCCTGCGGCTCGCGAGCGAGGAAGTGTGCTACGAGTCGGATCGCACCGACCTCCTGCTGTGCTTCCGGCTGGCCGACCTGCGCCGCTTCCGCGGCTCGGTGCGCCTGCACGCCGGGAGCACGCTGGTGCTGGACGCCGCCGAGCAGGGCGAGCTGCCCGACTGGCTCGGCCGCTCCGACAAGCCGGTGTTCCGCCACCCGTTCGCGACGATCGAGAACGGCATCGAGGTGGCGGGCGATCCCAAGAACATGATGGGCCTCGGACTCCTGTGCCGCTCGCTCGGATGGGACGTGGCGCTCGCCGAGAAGGCGATCGCCGACCGCTTCGCGTCGCGCCCGGCGGTGATCGAGCGAAACGTGGCCGCCGTGCGCAAGGCGTACGCGGTCGACAGCATGCCGGCGCTGCCGCGTCTGCAGCCGCGCGGGAAGTCCCTGATCGTGGAGACGGGCAACGAGGCCGTGGCGCGCGGCGCCATGGACGCCGGGCTCGAGTTCTTCGCGGGCTACCCCATCACGCCCAGCTCCGAGGTCATGGAAACGCTCATCGACGAGCTGCCCGCCCGCGGCGGCACGCTCGTGCAGGCCGAGGACGAGATCGCGGCGCTCGGCATGGTGATCGGCGCGAGCTTCGGCGGCGTGCCGTCGATGACCGCCACGAGCGGCCCCGGCCTGTCGCTGATGACCGAGATGATGGGCCTGGCGAGCATGGCCGAGATCCCGGCCGTGATCGTGGACTGCCAGCGCGCCGGCCCCGCCACGGGCATGCCGTCCCGCACCGAGCAGTCCGACCTGTTCCACGCCGTCTACGGCGGCCACGGCGACTTCCCGCGCGCGGTGCTCGGCGTGTTCGACGTGGTGCACGCGCGCGAGGTGATGCACAAGGCGTTCACGCTGGCCGAGCACTACCAGCTGCCGGTGCTCGTGATGAGCGACGCCTACGTGGCGCAGCGCCGGCAGATCCGCGACGCCGTCCCTCCCGCCGCCGAGCCGCCGCACCGCTGGCGGTGGACGAGCGACGACGCGCCGCAGCGCTTCAAGCTCGTGGGCGAGCAGGTGGTGACCCCGTTCCACGTGCCCGGGACGCCGGGCGGCACGTACATGGCCGCCGGCATCGAGCACACCGAGGACGGCAATCCCACGGCCGACGGCAGCACGCACCAGAAGATGAACGAGCGCCGCTTCCGCAAGCTGCCGGCGATCGCGATCGACACGAAGGACTGGTTCCGCACGCTCGGCCGCGACGACGCACCGCGAGGCATCGTGGCGTGGGGCAGCCTGTACGGCGTGCTCGCCGAGTGGGTGCGCGAGCACCCCGAGTACCGCGTGTTCCTGCCCGAGATCCTGCACCCGTTCCCGCTCGAGGCGTTCGAGCGCTGGCGGGCCGGACTCGCCGACACCGTGACCGTGGAGCTCAGCTTCCAGGGTCAGTTCCACCGTTACATGGCCGGGCTCACCGACCTGTCGAAGGTGCGCAGCATCGCGCGCAGCGGCGGCCTGCCGCTGTCGTCCGTCGAACTCGCCAGCCTGCTGGAGGCCAAGTGCTGAAGCCCAAGGACTACCGGACCGAACTCGAACCCGTGTGGTGCGCGGGCTGCGGCGACTACGGCGTGCTGAAGGGTCTCACGCAGGCGCTCACCGATCTCGAGATCGCCCCCGAGAAGCTGGCGGTGATCTCCGGCATCGGCTGCTCCAGCCGCCTGCCGGGCTACGTGAAGGCCTACTCGTTCAACTCGATCCACGGCCGGTCGCTGCCGATCGCCTCGGGGCTCAAGGCCGCGCGACCGGAGATGACCACGGTCGTCGTGGGCGGCGACGGCGACGGCTTCAGCATCGGCCTGGGTCACATTCCGCACGCGATCCGGCGCGACCTCGACCTCACCTACGCCGTGCTCGACAACGGCATCTACGGCCTCACGAAGGGCCAGGCCTCGCCCACGACCGAGCAGCAGTCGAAGCGCGACCGCGGGCTCGCCGGCGCCGAGGAGCGGCCGCTGAACCCGGTGCTGCTGGTGCTGAGCGCCGGCTGCGGATTCGTGGCGCGCACGCACGCGGGCAACCTTCCGCACATGCGGGCGATGTTCAAGGAGGCGATCACCTACCCCGGCTTCGCATTCGTGCACGTGCTGGCGGGCTGCGTGACGTACCAGCCGCGCGGCTACGCGGACGGGCTGCTGCAGCGCAGCTACACGCTGGCCGAGGACCACGATCCGAGCGACCTCGCGCGCGCGATGGAAGTGGTGCGCGACGACCGCTTCGCGCTCGGCGTCATCTACAAGCGCCCCGTGTCGCCCGTGCATGCCGGCACCGGCGACGGCGTGTGGCGCCCGGAGGCGGTGGCGGCCGGCGAGGACCTGCCGTCGGAGTGAGACACGATCGCCCGGATGCGCCACGAGCGCGGGATCCCTACGGGGAGCCCGCGCTCGCGGTTTTCCGGAAGCTCCGCCCGCCTACGCCAGGCCGGCCTTCTTGAAGATGTCGTAGCCCGCGGCCGTGAGCTGCTTCAGCTCGGCGAAAAGCTCGCGATCGACGGTCTCGAAGTTGAAGCACGACTTGCCCTGCATGCGGCGGCGCAGTCCCGTGCTCATGCCCTTGAGCAGCTCGGGGAACACGTAGACCGG
>JBGAMH010000279.1:0-5956 GCA_044223135.1 Candidatus Eiseniibacteriota bacterium
GGGTGGCCGGGCGGCGCGAAGCCGCTACTCCCGCACCATGTAGTACAGCGCCTGCGGGTGGTGCACCACGAGCGCGCTCGTGGACGCCTCGGGCACGAGCTGGAACGCCGTGGTCAGCGAGACGCCGATCGAGTCGTCGGGCCGGAGCAGCTGGAACAGCTTTGCCTGGTCACCCAGGTCCGGGCACGCGCTGTAGCCGAACGAGTAGCGCTTGCCGCGGTCGTCGCCCAGTCCCAGCTCGGCACGGATGTGGCGGTGATGCCACTCGGCCAGGCCCTCGGTGGCCGCCATCGCCAGGCCGTGGATGAACAGCGCGTCGGCGTACTCGCCGCGCTTGTTCAGCGCGCCGCTCAGCTCGTCGGCGCCGGGGCCCACGGTGACCACCTGGAACGCGATCACGTCGAACTTCGACGAGTCGGAGGGCACGAAGTAGTCGCTCAGGCACAGCCCTTCGCGGTCGGCCTGGCGCGGGAACGTGAAGCGCACGACCTCCTCGATCTTGCCGCGCGGCGTGAGCGATCCGGCCACGAACGCGGTCGGGTCGAACACGATCAGGTCCTGCCCCTCCGACTGGCAGGGGAAGTAGCCGTACGACGCGATCGGACGCAGCCAGCCCTTGTCCTTCGCCTCGCGCTGCAGCCGGAGCCGGCGCGGTTCGAAGTCCTCGGCGATGAGCTTGTCCACCTCGGGACCGTTGCCGCGTGCGCCCCAGTGCAGGCGGTAGAGCGTCTTCAGGTCCATGCCGTCGTACATGCCGTCGAACGGGATCGCCGCCGTCGGCGTGACGCGGGCGCCCCAGAACGGCGGCGCGGGCACGTCCACGTCGCGCGACACCGTCACGCGGAAGTCGCGCTGCTGCTGGCTGGACGCCGCGGAGCGCGCCTCGAGTTCCACCGACTTGGTCTTGAACTCGAACGCTTCGCGCTTGACGCGCTCCACCCACTTCGGCCCCTCGACCTTGTCCGTGAGCGCGTTCATGGTGTCGAGTCCCTCGAACGCGTCCTTGCAGTAGAAGACGCCCGGCTCGTAGAACACCTCGCCGTCCACGAGCGCGGCGCGCCGTCCGAAGTTGCGGTTGATCGCGGCGCCGCCGATCAGGACGGGCACCTTGCGCCCCAGCCGCTGCAGCTCGCTCACGATGATCGGCATCTGCTTGCTGGTGGACACGAGCAGCGCCGACAGGCCGATCGCGGTGGCGTCCACCTCGACCGCCTTCTCGAGGATCGTCTGCACCGGCACCTGCTTGCCGAGGTCGTACACCGTGTAGCCGTTGTTCGTGAGGATGGTCTTCACCAGGTTCTTGCCGATGTCGTGCACGTCGCCGAACACGGTGGCGAGCACCACGCGGCCCTTCGTGACGTCGGCCTGCTTCTCGAGGTACTTCTCGAGCTGCGCGACGGCCTTCTTCATCACCTCGGCGCTCTGCAGCACGAACGGCAGGATCAGCTCGCCCGAGCCGAACTTGTCGCCCACTTCCTTCATCGCCGGCAGCAGCACCGTGTTCAGCACCGCGACCGGGTCCTGCCGCTTCACGGCCTCGTCCACCAGCGATTCGATGCCGAGGGGTTTGCGGTGCAGGATCTGGAAGTGGATGCGCTGCTCCACGCTCATCGCGGCCTCGGCGGCGTCGTCCTCCTTGGCGCGCGCGTCGGGCGCGCGGCCCTCGAAGTGCGAGATGAAGTTCGCCAGCGACTGCGGGTCGCGGTTGAAGACCATGTCCTCGGCCAGGCGCCGGTCCTCGGCCGACAGGTCGGCCATCGGGATCACGTCCGCCGGATTGACGATGGCCATGTCGAGCCCGGCCTGCACGCAGTGGTACAGGAAGACGCTGTTCAGCACCGCGCGCGCTTCCTTGCCGAGTCCGAACGACACGTTCGACACGCCGAGACTGGTGAGCACGCCGGGCAGCTCGCGCTTGATGGCGCGGATGCCCTCGATCGTGGCGAGCCCCGAGTCCAGGAACTCGGCGTCGCCCGTGGCGAGCGTGAACGTGAGGTCGTCGAAGATCAGCCGCTCCGGCGGCAGGCCGTATTCCTTCGTGACGATGTCGTGGATGCGGCGCGCCACCTCGAGCTTGCGCTCGGCGGTCTTCGCCATGCCGGTCTCGTCGATCGTCAGCGCGATCACCGCCGCGCCGTACTTCACCACCAGCGGCATCACGGCGTCGATGCGCTCGCGGCCGTTCTCCAGGTTGATCGAGTTCACGATCGCCGCGCCCGGGCACGTCTGCAGCGCCACCTCGATCACGTCACGCTCGGTGGAGTCGATGCACAGCGGCGCTTCCACGCTGAGCGAGAGCTTCTTCACCAGCGTGCGCATCATCTGCTTCTCGTCGGTGCGCTCGGTGAGCGCCATGCACACGTCCAGCACGTGCGCACCGCCCTCCACCTGGTCGCGCGCGATCGGCATCAGCGATTCCCAGTCGCTCTCGAGCGCCAGGCGCTTCACCTTGCGCGAGCCCTGCGTGTTCAGCCGCTCGCCGATCAGCAGCGGGCGCGGCTCCTGCTCCAGCGCCACGGCGGTCATGCCGCTCGAGACGAACCAGCGGCTGCGCCCCGGGCGCACACGCGGCTTCGTGTCGCGCCCGATCGCCGCCACCACCGCCCGGATGTGATCGGGCGTGGTGCCGCAGCAGCCGCCCACGATGTTGACGCCGAAGTCGAGCACGAACTCGCGCAGCGTCTCGGCCATGGGCTCGGGCTTCATCGGGTACAGCGTGCGGCCGCCGTCGTTGATGGGCAGGCCGGCGTTGGGTATGCAGTGCACGAACGTGCTCGCGTTCTCGCACAGGTAGCGGATCGCGTCACGCATGAGGTCGGGGCCCGTCGAGCAGTTGAGCCCGATGACGTCCACGTGCATCGCCTCGAGCGTGGCGAGCGCGCCGCGGAAGTCGGTGCCCAGCAGCATGCGCCCGGTGGGGTCGAGCGTGATCGAGCACTGGAGCGGCACCGCGCGGCCGGTGCGCGCCATCGCGTCGCGCGCGGCGATGATCTGCGCCTTCATCTCGAGGATGTCCTGGCACGTCTCCAGGATCAGCACGTCGGCGCCGCCCTCGATGAGCCCCTGCGCCTGGTCCACGAACGCCTCGACCAGGTCGGGCAGCGTGAGCTTGCCGAGGTCGGCGTCCTCGGACGACGGCAGGAAGCCCGACGGCCCCATGGAGCCGGCCACGAAGCGCGCGCGCCCGTCCTTCGCGGCGAAACGGTCGGCCACGCGGCGCGCGTTCGCCGCGGCGGCGCGGTTGAGCTCCAGCGTCTTGTCGCCGAGCCCCCACTCCTCGAGGCGCACGCGCGAAGCCTGGAACGAGTTCGTCTCGACGACGTCGGCGCCGGCCTCGTAGTACGTGGCGTGGATCGACTCGAGCACGTCGGGCCGGGTGAGGCTCAGGTAGTCGAGGCAGCCCTCCCAGCGCTTGCCGCCGAAGTCGTCGGCGGTCAGGTCACGCGCCTGGATCTGGGTGCCCAGGCCGCCGTCAAAGAACAGGACGCGCTGGCGCAGTTGCTCGAGAAACGGGGAGTTCATGGAGAAGGCGTTGCTCCGGACTGGGGACGGGAACGGGGGTCGGCGGCGCCACCGGGCTTCCGCCGGACCTCACGGCCGGGATGATCGTGGAAGTGGGCCGAGAGGGTATCGGACGAGCGCGGGATCGGCCAAACCCCCGGCCCTCGGCGCCCGCGTCGGGGCGGGAAACCCGCGCCCGGGACGCCGGAGCCCCCGGAACCGGCGCGAAACCGGCTCCGGGGGCGTCGACTCGCGGCGGGCGTCAGCTCGAGGAGCCGCCGGCCGTGCCGGGGGGCGCCCCGTACCAGGACACGCGCCGCGTCAGCATCATCACCGCGGCCAGCACGCCGAACAGCAGCAGCGAGCCCAGCAGCAGCGCGTAGTCCTCGTTGCGCAGCACCACGTAGTGGAAGCCGTAGAGCAGCGCGAGCGCCGCGCCCACGACCAGCGCCCGGCCGACGCTGGCGAGCGCGGACGAGGCGTAGGCCACGATCAGCGCCACCACCGCGGTGGCCGCGATCGCGTACGACGCGCCGAAGCCGATGTGCTCGGACATCGACAGCTCCAGCAGCACGAACACACAGAGTGCGCCGCCCACGAGCCCGTACTGGATCGGGTGCAGCGGCCGACTGCCGAGCACCTCGAGCAGCCAGAAGCTCGTGAACGTGAGGATGAAGAACAGCGCGGCGTACTTCACCGTGCGGTCGCACAGCCGGTACGCGTCGACGCTGGAGCCCAGGTCGAGCCCGAACGTCGACGACTGGATCTCCTGCGCCACGCCGCGCTCGCCCTCGCGCGGCGTGCGGTCCACCCACGCCTGCGGGTAGTTGCGGCCCAGCGACGGGATCGACCAGCGCGCGCGGAAGCCCGAGTCGGCCACGGTGCGCTCGGTGGGCAGCCAGCCGCCCTGGAAGCTGGGATGACTCCAGTCGCCGCTCACCTCCGCCTCGGTCTGCTTGCCGAACGGCGCCAGGTAGAAGCCGTTCGTGCCGTTCAGGACCAGCGGGAGCGTGAACGTCGCACCCCACGGCGGCGTCGCGAGCGCGAGTTCGGCGTGCACGCCGCTGCTCACCTCGCGGAAGTCCGCGGCGCCCGGCTGCAGTTCCACGCGCCGGCCGTCCCACGTGACGGACGTCTGCTGCCGGATCGCGCGGATCGGAGACGCCCACCGCGAGCACGGCACGCGGCCAGTCCACGCTCGTGGAGTCGACGCCGAGCTTGGCGAAGTCGGGCCGCCCGAAGCGGCCGTCCACCTGTGCCTCGAGCCGGTACACCGGCACGCCGTAGATGCCGCGGCGCCGCGTCTCGGACGCCACGTGCGCGCGCACGTGCAGCGACTCGGGCAGCAGCACGAGCCGGCGCCACTCGCGGCGCTCCACGCGCTGGCCCTGCGCGTTCGTGTCCGTCCAGCGCTGCTCCCAGGGCACCACGAGCGCGGGGCCGATGAGCGTCTGGGCGTTGCCCCACTTGGACGCGATCTCCTGGCTCGCCGCGTCGCGCCGGCTGCGGCGCTCCTGCACCAGGAAGCTCATGAAGAGGACGGGGATCTGCAGCACCACGATGAGCGCGAAGATCATGAACACGCGCAGCGCCTGCGGACGACCGGGCGCCTGGAACAGGCTCGATGCGGACGGGGGCATGAGGGAGTGCGACCTCCGGGGTGGAGCGGAGCGGGCCGGCCGCGGGATCGGGGGCGGCTCCGCAGGGAATTCATACACCGCTGGACGCACTCCGGTGTCCCGTAGATCATAGGTCGCATGCCGATCGTACTCGCCGTGCTGCGGCACGGCCGCGCCGCGGGGCAGGGCCCCGAGGCCGAGTTGATGCCCGAAGGGGCGGCCTACGTGGAACGCCTCGCGGCCGTCCTGCTGCGCGAGTCGTGGCGCCCCGCCGTGGCGCTGACGAGCCCGTTCCGGCGCGCCCGCGAGACCGCGCGGGTGCTGCTGGGCCGGATCGCCCAGGACCTGCCGCTGGCCGAGGCGGCGGAACTGCGCCCCGACGAGGACCCGGCCGCCACGCTGGCCCTGCTGGCCGCGATGGCGCCGACCGACGGAACGGTGCTGATCGTGTCGCACCTGCCGCAGGTGGCGCGGCTCGCCGCGCTGCTGACGGGCGACGAGGTGGAGTTCCTGCCGGGCACGTTCGCCGAGTTCGAGGTGGACGCCGACTTCCGCTCCGGCCGGCTGCGGCGGCGGATCGGCCCCGAGCACCTCGACTAGCCGCTCCGCCCCCGCGCGATCCCGGTGGTGCCCGCACGTCAGGCCGATCGCACCGCGCGGGCGCGACCGGCATCCCAAGCCGGCGCGCCGACGACGGCGCACGCACATTCCACGGAGGACGCATGGGTTTCCTGGACGGCAAGGTGGCACTGGTGACGGGTGGCAACCGCGGGATCGGGGGCGGCTCCGCAGGGAATTCATACACCGCTGGACGCACTCCGGTGTCCCGTAGATCA
>JBGAMH010000280.1:0-5903 GCA_044223135.1 Candidatus Eiseniibacteriota bacterium
TCGCGGCACTGGCATCGCGCCGACGGCCACTCGCGGCGCGTGACGCTGTCGTTCGCGCCGGGCTTCGATCATGAAGCGCTCGAGCGCGAGTGGCTGCGCTACGCCGACGCGCATCCGCGCCGCGGCGTGCGTGCGTGGCTGGGCGAGGGGCTGCCCGAGCGCATCGCCGACATGGTGACCGCCGAGAGCGGCCTGGGCGGCGCGGCGATGAGCCAGGTGCCGCGCGAGCGGCGCGTCGAGATGCTGCACGCGCTGCTGGAGCGCGACCTCGGCGTGACCGGCACGCTCGGATACGAGAAGGCCGAGGTGACCGCGGGCGGTGTGCCGCTGAACGAGGTGAACGCCTCGACGCTCGAGTCCCGCGTCGCGCCCGGCCTGTGGCTGTGCGGCGAGATCCTCGACGCGGAAGGAAGGCTGGGCGGGTTCAACTTCCAGTGGGCGTGGAGCAGTGGCACCGTGGCGGGGCGGGCGGCTGCGGCCACCCCATCCGCTCCACGCTCATGACGCCCGGGAGGAACGCGTGCTGACCGTCTGCTGCTCGACTCGCCTGCTCAAGCAGGTCGGCCTCGAACGCGTCGACCCGGGGGACACGCCCGAGCCGCGGCTCGGGGAGTGGTACGCGACGGTGCTGCAGCTGCGACCGAACCCGGTCGTGATCCTCGTCAGCGAGCCCACGCGCCTCGCAGTGCTCCTGCCCACGCGCGAGTTCGGGCCGCCGGGGGCGAGCATCGCCGAGGCGATCCTGCGCGTGCTCGCCGACCTGCGCGTGGACGCCGAGGCGCTCGCCCACGAGCGCCGCGCGATGTCCGTGGTGGCGTTCGCCCGCCCGACCAGTCGCAGCGTCACCGCCAGCACCAACGAACTGACACTGCACCTGGAGCGCCTGCGCGAGATGCAGCCCCGCATCGACGACCGCACGGCGAGCGCCCGGCTGGGACAGGTCGTGCTCGACATCCCGCACCATGGCCGTCGCGCCCCGGCGGACGTCGCGCGCGAGTTGATGGCTTCGGGCCGCGCGTAGCGTGCGGCTTCCTGCAGGCCGACGCCGTCGCCCTCGCGCCGTGATCGCGGTTCCGACGTCCACGCGCGCGACTCAGCCGGCCTGCACTCCCGGCCCGGCCTTCTCCATCTGACGCTGGCGCCGGCCGAGCCAGATCGCGAGCGCGACGGAGACGCCCGCGACCGGCGCGACCACGAACGCGATGCCGGACAGGCCGAGCCCCAGTGCCGCCAGCCCGGCGTACGCCCAGACGGTGAGCTGGTCGCTGAAGCGGTAGACGAACGTCTCGATGAAGTTCTTCGCCTTGTACTTGTCCTCGCGGCTCACCACCGTGAACAGCGTCTCCATGGCGGGATTCATGAGCGAGAAGTTCGCCGCGCGCCGGCACACGATCAGCACGGCCAGCGTCTGGAACACGGGCACCAGCCCGAGCGCGCCGAAGCCCACCATGGTCAGCACCGGCACCACGGCCAGCGTCACCGCGAGCCCGAACCACTTCGTGATGCGGCCGGTCAGGAACACTTGCGTGAACAGCGTCAGCGACTGCGCCGCGAACTCGAGCTGGGCGAGCACCGTCGTCCGCGCCTCGCGCGTGGGGTAGAGGCGGCCGACCAGGTCCGTCTGCGCGGCGTAGAGCACGGTCGAGCCGAGGATGTACAGCGTGAGGAACGCGGCGATCGCGAGCAGGTAGGGCGACTGCAGCAGCCGCGTGAGGCCGCCCCACGCGCTCCCGCCGATCCGGTCCTCCGACTCCCGTGTGCTGGCGACCGGCACGGGTCCGACCCGCGCGCGCCGGGGGAACCGCATCACGACGACGACCGCGATCTCGAGGAGCAGGGCCGAGACGAGGAGGAGGTTGCGGGTGCCGATGCTCGAGGCCATCGCCGCGGTGAAGCCCGAGCCGGCGATCGAGCCGAGGGTTCCCCCGACGCCGATGAACCCGAACAGCCGCTTGGCCTGGTCGCTCGTGAACGCGTCGGCCATGAACGACCAGAAGATCGAGATGACGAAGAAGTTGAAGACGCTGGTCCACACGTAGAAGGCGCGACCCATCCAGAGATCGAACGTCGAGCCCGGGCCCGATGCGGACGCGTGCATGAGCAGGTAGAAGACGAACAGGTTCGCGACGAAGAAGTGGTACGTCAGCGCGATGAAAGTGCGCACACGGAAGCGCACGACGAGCGCTCCGTAGAGCGGGTTGAAGAGCAGGGTCGCGCCGAGCGTGCCCAGGAACAGGTAGGGCAGGTTCCTCACGCCGGACGCCGCGGCGATCTCGTCGCGAATCGGGCGCAGCACGAACCACGCGCTCATCACGAAGAAGAAGTAGACGAACGAGAGCACCAGCGACGACAGCTCCGGCCCGCGCACGTCGACCAGCAGCCGGAGGCTCGCCGGCGCGCGGCCGCCCGGTGGCGCGTTCGAGTCGCGGCCTTCCGTCTCCACCTAGCGCGGTCTCGCCTTCCAGGCGGCGAGCACCTCCGCCTCACGCGCGGGCGAGAGCCCGTTGAGCTTGCCTTCGAGCTGCGCCTGGCGGGCTTCCGCCGAGCGCGTCTTGTTCCACTCGAGCGTGTCCAGCGCCGTCACCGCGAGAGGCCGGAAGGTCAGCCCCTTCGCGATGGCCGCCGCGTTCGAACGGAAGTGGAACCCGGCCAGCTCGCCCGTCGGCGGGACCCAGACCGGCATGTGCCTCCAGGCGTCGACCTTCTGCTGCTCGAGGAAATCGGCCCCCGCCCACGTGAACTGGGCGCCGGCGGTGGTCACCGCCTTGATGCCGTAGAGCATCTCGGCGATCGACAGCGGCGCCGCGGGCCCGAGCGCGTTGAAGACGCCGGCCTCGCGCTGCTCGATCATGTGGATCGTCCACTGCGCGAGGTCGCGCGCGTCGATGAACTGCACGCGGTCGGTCGGGTCGCCGGGCGCCAGCACCTCGCCGCCCCGATCGATGCGGGACGGCCAGTACGTGAATCGATCCGAGGGATCGAGCGGGCCGACGATGAGGCCGGGGCGGATGATCGTGGAGACGGGATACGTCTCCTGCACCAGCCGCTCGCAGAACGCCTTGAACGGCGCGTACTGGCTGCCGCGCAACGCCGGATCGAGCGAGTACGGGTCGACGTCCTGTGGCATCGGCGCCGTCGCGTCGGTCTCGTCCATGCCCGGCTTGCTGTTGTCGGCGTACACCGAGACGGTCGAGATGAACACGTAGTGCCCGACGTGACCCTTCAGGTGCTGCGCGACGTTGCGCACCCAGTAGGGCGCCGTCGTCGGGATGTCGAGCACCACGTCGAACGAGCGGCCCTTGAGCACGCTGACGTCGGCGTTCAGGTCGCCGACCAGCTGATCGACACGACCCTTGAACAGGTCGGGCCGTCGCTTGTTCCGGTTGAGCAGCGTGACCTTGTGCCCGCGCGCCAGCGCGTACTCGACCTGCTCGGGGCCGGTGAACCCGGTGCCGCCGATCATGAGGATGTCGAGCTTCTTGTCGGCCTTGGCCGTCGTGGGGGCCACGAGTCCCGGCAGGGGCGACGCGGGTGTCGGTGCCTGCCCGGCGGCCAGCGCCGGCAGCGGGGATGCGCTCGCGACGGATGCCGCGGCCGATGCTTTCAGGAACTGCCTGCGAGTCAGTCTCATGCGACCAGTGTGCGCACGGGATGTCCGGTGTCGACACGGCCCTGACGAGCGCCGCCCGCTCGACTCCGAGCGCGACGGATTCGACGCGGCGCGCGGGAGAGCTCTCGGGGTTCGCTCGTCCGCTTCCGCCGGGAACGGGAACGCGGATCGAGCGCGGGGGTGGACGTGCCCATGCCGAGCGCGGTCGCGGGCGATGGCGTCGCGCAGAGACCCGGCGCGCGACCATCCGGTTCCGTCACGCGGCGACGCGGGCGAAATTCGCGTTGAACCACGCATGTCGCCCCCGCTAGCATTTCCGCTGGTCCGGTCCCGCGAGTCGCCTGCGCCGCTCGGGGAGCGGCGATTCCACCTTCGCCACCACCATCCGGCCGATGTGCGGCGAGCCCTTGCCAGCCCTTCGGCGTCGAGGAGTGCGATCCATGACGCCCAGCCTCTTCCGACGGACCGCGGCGCAGTCACTGATCGTGTTCGCCGTCACGCTCGGCCTGTTCGCCGCACCTCCCGTGATCGCGGGCGTCGGGCCGGCGGCTCCCACGTTCCAGCTGGGCTGGGGCGGCGCCGGCAGCGGGCCGGCGCAGTTCAATGGCCCCTGGGGCGCCGCGGTCGACTCGCTCGGCAACGTGTTCGTCGTCGATCGCTTCAACGGTCGGGTGCAGAAGTTCGATCCGCTGGGCAACCTGCTCGTGACGTTCGGCGGCATGTCCGGACCGCTCTACGCCGCGGTGGCGCCCGGCATGGTGATCGTGCCCGACAACGACGTCGTCTGGAAGTTCGACGGCAACGGCAACGTGCTTGCGCAGTGGGGCTCGTACGGCAGCGGCAACGGGGAGTTTCAGGCCGCCGCGGGAGTCGCGATCGACGCGAGTGGCAACGTCTACGTGGGCGACTACCAGCTCAATCGCGTGCAGAAGTTCACGAGCGCCGGCGTTTACGTGTCGCAGTGGGGCACGACCGGGAGTGGCAACGGGCAGTTCTCGAATCCGGCGGGGCTGTGCCTCGACGCCGCCGGCAACGTGTACGTGGCGGACGCCAGCAACCACCGGATCCAGCAGTTCACCGGCGCCGGCGTCTACGTCTCGCAGTGGGGGGGACTCGGCAGCGGCAACGGCCAGCTCGCGAATCCGTCGTCGATCAGCACCGACGCGCTCGGCAACTTCTACGTCGGCGACCAGAGCAATCATCGGGTCCAGAAGTTCTCGCCGTCGCACGCGTACGTGTCCCAGTTCGGCGGCTTCGGCACCGGCAATGGACAGTTCAACTCGCCCATCGGCACCGCGGTGGACGGCGCGGGCAACGTGTTCGTGGTCGACAACGGCAACAACCGCGTGCAGAAGTTCAGCGGCGCTGGCGTGCCCGTCACGTCGATGCCGGGGACATTCGTCGCCAAGTGGGGTTCGCAGGGCACTGGAAACGGGCAGTTCGGCGCACCGACCGCCGTGGACGTCGACGCGGCGGGTGAGGTTTACACGCTGGAAGGATCCCTCACCGCCACGAACAACCGGATCCAGAAGTTCACCGGACTCGGCACATACCTGACGCAATGGGGAACGTTCGGGTCCGCGGCCGGCCAGCTCCGGCTCGCCCGCGGCATGGCCTGCGACCTCGCGGGAAACGTCTACGTCTCGGACAGTGGCAACAATCGCGTCGAGGTGTTCTCGAGCAGCGGTGCGTTCGTGACCCAGTGGGGAGCCGCTGGATCCGGCATCGGCCAATTCGATCTCCGGACCAACCGGGCGGGCGGCGTCGCCATCGATCTGTCGGGCAATGTGTACGTGTCGGACACCGGAAACCACCGGATCCAGAAGTTCACGAACACCGGGACCTACCTGACGCAGTGGGGCACCTTCGGCACGGGCAGCGGCCAGTTCGAGTTCCCCGGGGGCCTCGCGATCGACGGGGCGGGCAACGTGTACGTCGCCGACGTGAACAACAATCGGATCCAGAAGTTCACCGCATCGGGCGTCTACCTCGCGCAATGGGGCAGCGCGGGGAGCGGAGCCGGACAGTTCTCGCTGCCCACGGACGTGTCCGTGAGCCCCGGCGGAAACGTGGCCGTGACGGACGCGTCGAACTCCCGGGTGCAGATGTTCACCTCCAACGGACTCTACCTGAGCCAGTTCGGCACGAACTCGATCTTCGACGGGGGGTTCGGCCTCGTCTGGAGCAGCGCGTTCGATCCCGCCGGCAACCTGTATGCCCTCGACTACATCGGCAACAACCGCGTGCAGAGGTTCGCGTTCGCGCCGGAGATCGCGACCGTTTCGGACGTGCC
>JBGAMH010000008.1:0-41055 GCA_044223135.1 Candidatus Eiseniibacteriota bacterium
GCGCGTGCGGCGGTCGACCAGGTGGCGCGCGAGCAGGTAGAGCCGCTGCGATTCGGGGTCGGCGCCGCGTCCACGCGCCGCCCGCGCGACGTCGGCCCGCGCGGCGCCGCTGGCGTCGGAGTCCGCCGCTTCGCCGAGCAGGGTCGTGCGCAACTCCTTCACCACCGACTGCGCGATGTCGTCCTGTACCGCGAAGATGTCGTCGAGCGTACGGTCGTAGGTTTCCGACCAAAGGTGCGAACTGTCGGCCACGTTCAGCAGCTGCACCGAGATGCGCACGCGGTTGCCGGCCTTGCGCACGCTGCCATCCAGCACGGTGGACACGTCGAGGCGGGCGCCGATGGTGGCGAGGTCCTCCCCGCCGCCGCGGAACTGGAAGGACGACGTGCGCGCCACGACGCGCAGACCGCGGATGCGGGCCAGCACGTTGATCAGTTCGTCGGCGAGCCCGTCCGAGAAGTACTCGTCGCCGGGCTCGGCGCTGCGGTTCGCGAACGGCAGCACGGCGATCGACGCGAGCCGCTGGGGCGCCGGTGCGGCGGCCGACGCGGCCGGGCCCTGCTCCATCGCCCGGCGCAGTCGCCGGAGATCGCTGGACACCTCCCGCGCGGTGGCGGGGCGTTCGCGCGGACTCTTCGCGAGGCAACGGGCCACGAGGCGCTCGAAGTCCACCGGCAGCTCCGGCCGCAGGGCGCGCGGGGATCTCGGTGCGTCGCGAAGGATCGCGGAGGTCACGTCGACGGGGCTGTCGCCGACGAACGGACGCCCGCCGGTGGCCAGCTCGTACAAGAGCACGCCGAACGCGAACAGGTCGGTGCGCGCGTCCACCGCGTGGCCGCGCAGTTGCTCCGGGGCCATGTAGGGCAGCGTGCCCAGCAGCTGCCCCACGCCGGACAGGGGCGTCGAGACGGTGGCGCTGTCGGAGGCGTCCCCGGCGCTCGGCGTGTCGTCGCCGACCGGCTTCGCGAGGCCGAAGTCCAGCACCTTCAACCGGCCTTCGCGCGTGAGCATCACGTTCGCGGGCTTCAGGTCGCGGTGCACGACGCCCTTCTCGTGGGCCGCCGCGAGCGCGTCGGCGATCGTGATGCCCAGCTCGACCAGGCGCACCACCGGAAGACCGCCCGGCGTCACCTGCTGGTCGAGTCCCTGGCCCTCGACCAGCTCCATGGTCAGGAACCGGAACCCCTCCGAGTCCTCGACCGTGAAGAGCGTGACGATGTTCGGGTGGTTGAGCCCGGCCACGGTGCGCGCCTCGCGCTCGAAGCGCGCGAGCCGCTCGGGGTGCGACGCCACCTCGGCGGGCAGCACCTTCAGCGCCACGTCGCGCCCGAGCCGCGCATCGCGGGCGCGGTACACCTCGCCCATGCCGCCGGCGCCGAGGAGCGCGACGATCTCGTACGAAGCGAGGCGGGTCCCGGCAGTGAGTGGCATCCGCGGGAATCTAACTCATGTCGGGGACGATGCGAGGGGCGCGCGTCTCGCGGGTGCCCGGTCGTGGTCCAGCGACCTCGGCCACCCGCTTCGACGCGCGGCCGGGGACCGCACCGCGCGAGCACCTCGTCGGATGCCCGTCGAATCGGGGTGCGGCGGACGGCCGCGGCGCGTGGCCCTACGCCGCCTTTCCCTCCGGACCCTCGGTCCACGAATCGGCTCGTGACTCACCGATCTGCGTCGCGGCCATGAGGCGCCAGGCCTCCAGCCGGTCCGTCACTCCGACGGCCGCGAGGTAGCTTTCGTTCAGGGGCGCCTGGACCCGCTCGTGGACGCCGAGTGCGCGCTCCTGCTCGAGCGCGAGGTGGTTCGCGAGGTACACCGCGAGCAGCACGTCGACGCCCGGCTTGTGCACGCGCTCCGGGGCGTGGTGATTCGCGACGGCTTCCACGATGGGATACGGCAGGCCCCAGATCCCGAGCAGGTACCCGCCGATCTCGGCGTGCGTGACGCCGAACACCTCGCGCTCGATCTCGTCCACCGGGCATCGCGCGAGTCGGGCCTTCCTCTGTACGAGATCGTAGCGGTCGGGCTCGTGGTCGATGAGCACGAGTTTGCCGATGTCGTGCAGGATCCCGGCCATGAACGCGTCGTCCGAAAGTCGCTGCTGCCCCGCCACCATGCGTCGCGCGATCGCTCCGACGAGCAGGCCGTGCCGCTGCAGGCGGTGGACCTGCAGCCGGTGGGTTTCGCCGACCTGCCGCACGTTGAAGATCTGGACCACCAGCGTCAGGTTCCGGAGCAGGTTGAGCCCGAGGTAGCTGATGGCCTGCTCGACATCGGAGATCTCTCGACCCAGGCCGATGAACGAGGAGTTCACCAGCTGCAGGACCTTCGCGCACATCGCCGGGTCCCGCTCGATCACCCGGGCGATCTGTGCGACCCCGGAGTTCTCGTCCTCGAGCAGCTTCGTCAACTGCACGTAGACCTGGGGCAACGGTGGGAGGCTCTGGACCCCGCTCACGAACCTGCGGATCGCCCCGTCGTTGATCAGCCGCTGGAGATCGCAGGCCCGCTGGACCACGCACTCGAGCACGCTGGGGTCGCACGGCTTGAGGAGGAACTGGTGGGCCACCGGCACGGTGCGAAGCGCGGACTCCAGCTCCGCGTGCCCCGACAGCACGATGCGGACGACGCCGGGATGCCGCGACTGGACCAGCCGGAGCAGCGTCGCGCCGTCCATGCCGGGCATCTTCATGTCCGACACGATCACGTCGAACGGGCTCCGTCCGAGCACTTCGAGCGCTTCCGCGCCGCTGCTCACGTACATCGTGTCCCATTCGTGTCGCTTGGGCCGGAGCAGGGCCCGGAGACCGTCCAGGATGTGTTGCTCGTCGTCCACGAACAGGATCCGCATCATGCCGCCACCTCGCCTGGCTGTCGCCGCCCTTCGGCGGGAAGGAGTACAGTGAACGTCGTGCCCCGTCCGGGGCTGCTGTGGAAGGAGATGGTGCCGCCGTGGTGGTCCACGACGATGGAGCGCGCGATCGCGAGCCCCTGGCCCGTTCCCCTGCCCGGCGGCTTCGTGGTGAAGAACGGGTCGAAGACTCGATTCCGGATCTCGTCGGGGATGCCGGCCCCCGAGTCCTCGATCTCGATCACGGCGTGGGACCCCACGTACCGCGTCCGGATCGCGATGCGTCCTCGCTCGTCGCCTTCGCGGGGCATGTCGCCGATCGCATGGGCGGCATTGACGAGCAGGTTCAGGAACACCTGGTTCAGCTCGCTCACCACGCACGGAATCGGTGGCAGGATGCCGAAGTCGGTCTCGACGTCCGCGACGTACTTGTACTCGTTTCGCGCGACGGTGAGCGTCGTCTCGAGAAGGTGATTGATGTCCGCCGGCGTCTTCTCACGCTCACCCGGGTGCCCGAATTCTTTCATCGCCTTCACGAGCACGCTGACACGCGAGACGCCCTGCAGGATCCGATCGATGGATCTCGGGATCTCGTCGACCGTGAAATCGACGTCGGCCTCTTCGAGGGCGCGCTGCGCCTGTGCTGCCGTCGCCTCGTGACCGGGCACCGCGGCGAGCGTCGCCAGCGCCGACCGGCAGGTCGCGAGCGCGTCGAAGAGCCCCGGCGTCGCCTGGGCGAGGAATCCGGCACTGTCTCCGATGAACTGGATGGGCGTGTTGATCTCGTGCGCAATGCCTGCTGCCAACTGTCCGACGCCTTCCAGCTTGTGCGCGAGGATCAGCTCCGATTCCATCCGGCTGCGCTCGTTCTGCTCGTGCCGGAGCGCCTCGAGCGCCGTCGCGAGTTCCCGGGTGCGCGCATCGACCTTGGCTTCGAGGGCGATGGCGTTCGCGAACAGGCCGAACGCCCCACCCTGGCTGTCCACGTCCCGTTCGACGCGCAGCATGAGCGCGGAGATGACCTTGCGCTGACGGACGACTTCCCGCTGCGCCGCGAGCAGCAGGTCGGCCGGATCCGTCGCGCCGCTCGCGGCGACGCGTCGACCGAGCTCGTCCGCGGAGTTCGTCGTCACGCCGCGTCCCGTCGCGCGGAGCCGATGGCGACCCCGGTGAAGGTCTGGTTCACGTGCACGCCCCGGTACTGCTCGCCGTAGGTGCCGAAGCCGACGGCCGCGTGCTCGGCGAACAGCTGGTCGAGTCGGCCGTTCAGGTCGAGGCGAGCGGCCTCGAGGCGCCTCAGAATGCAGTCGCAGCCGATCAACAGGCGCAGGGGACCGAGTTCATGGCGCAGGTCCTCCAACGTGGACCGGAGGGAATCGACGAGGTCGCCGCCGACCGCGAGACTCAGGACGAGCCCCTCGTCGATCGCGCAGAAGAACGCGAGGCTGCCGTCGGCCTGGCATTGGCGGATGCTGCGCACGTACGTGGTGCCGCCGACGCGCACGACCACCGGATGGGCCGCGAAGATGTCCGGCGAGAGCTCCCCCACCGGCACACCGACGGCCCGGGCGTACACCTCGGCCGCCGGCTCCCCGTCGAGCTCCTGCACGATGCGTGTGTGCGTGTCGGCGGCGGTGACCACGAGCTTCCGCTCCGTGGCGGCCACGTGCTGCGACTTGAAGACGCGAAACGGCAGCGAGGTGTGAACGAGCAGCACCACCGCGGCGTCGGGCGCGAAACGACCTTCGGCCAGCACCGCCGTTTCGCGGAATCTCAGGCCGTCGCCGGCCGAGCCACCGAAGAGCGCGATGCCTCCCAGGGCGCCGTCGAGTGCGCTCGCCACCAGCTCCTCGCGGGCCGACAGACCGTCCACGAGCAGCAGTGCGAAGGTCTCGGCGGGACTCGGCTGGACACACTGGGCCTCGAGATCGCGCAGCAACTCGCTCGCGACCGCTGCGCCGTCCGCGAGCGTGAACTGTTCGAGACGTTCCACCCGTCGGATCGCTACGGTGAAGTGGCTCTTCGGCAGCGAGAAGCCGACGATGCCCTCGCTACCGACGCCCTGCGGCCCGATCTGCCCCGCGGTCGTGCACCCCACGACGGGCACCTCCCCGAATCGGTCGCCGAGGGCGCTGCGCAGTGACTCGCGATCGACGTCGGGGGGAGCGAAGACGACGACCACCGCCGCCGTCGCACCGTCCAGCGAAGAGTAGAGCGCGTTCGCAATCTCGCGCGCCTCGCCCGAGGGGACGCACGTCCTGCGAATGGCGACTTCCCGGTCCCACACGTGGGCCTTCCTGCTCCGAGGGGAAGTCCGATTTGGGGCGTGGCGCGCCGACCAGCCTCAGGCGAGGCGACACAGCCAGTGCACGGAGGATCGGTCGGCCCGGAGGAACCTTGACCGGCGACTTCCCCGCATGAGCACCGGGGTCGCTGCCGCGGTCTGCAGCGGCCGTGCGAGACGACACGGGGTGGTGATCGGCGCCGGAGCGCGGCGGTGCCGGCGGCTACTTCCTCCCGTGCGTGACGCCGGGCCAGCGGTCGGTGCGGAACGGCGACGCCGGAAGCCCCGTGCCGCCCTCGAGATCGCACTCGGGATTCGCCGCCCAGCCGTAGCGCGCGGCCACCGGGTGCTGCACCGCGTCGCAGGTCAACTCCACCTCGTCGCCCGCGATCCGAGCTTCCGCCCAGTGGAAGACCTTGTCCTCCCCGGCGACCGCGAAGCCATGCGGCGCGGCGCCCGTGCGCGCCTTCAACCCTCTGGCCGTGTGATCGAATCGCAGCCGCAGCGACCGACCCTCCACGCGCATCGAGCGAAAGCGCGGGCCCGACGAGACGCCGCCGTTTCCGTACACCTGGTCGAGCGCCACGAGCGCCAACCGGCGGCCCACCTCCTGCTTGTTGCGCGGGTGGATGTCCTTCGCGTCGCCGATGTCGATCGCCACCGCCATGCCGGTGTTCGGCGTGGCGAGCGCCATCGCCTGGGCCTCGCGCAGTTCCGCCCAGTCGCTCTCGCCCGGCTCCTTCGGCGGGTCGAGGAATCCCGCGAGCTGCACGAACAGGAACGGGAACGGGCCCTGGCCCCACCACGCACGCCAGTCGCGGATCATGGCGGGGAACAACTCACGATACTGCTCGGCGCGCGCGACGTTGGCCTCGCCCTGGTACCAGATCGCCCCGCGGATCGCATACGGAGCCAACGGCGCGATCATGCCGTTCGCGAGCACGCCGGGCTGGTGCGGATCGTCGGGATCGCGTGGGCGCGGGCCCAGTTCCGCGAGATCGAGCGACACGCGATGGAGCCACGGGCCGGCGAGCGCAATGGAGTCGGAAGCGCTCGCGGCGAGCTTCATCATCTCCGCGTCGCCCCACAGGCCACCGCCCCCGATCCAGTCGTACACGCGCACCGCGATCACGTGCGGTCCCGGCGTGACCAGTCGCCCCGGAACCGTGTAGACGCGCGGGCGGTTGTAGACCGAGTCGTGTCCCACGGCGACGCCGTCGAAGTACGTGGTGTCCACGTCGTCGATGCGGCCGAGCTGCAGCGTGAGATCGCGGCCCGACCACGAGGCCGGGACGTCGACGTGCCGGCGGAACCACACCACGCCGTCGAGATCCGGATGCCCCGCGTTCTCCCAGCCCGTGGGCAGCGTCATCGGCGACCAGTCTCGATCGTCGACGGCGGGGTCGGACCACGGGGGCGTGGCGACGGATCCGCGATCGCCTTTCGGGATCGCCGCGAACCACGCGGCGGTCGCGCGTTGGAACTCGGCGCGCCATGCGTCGGTGTCCCCCGTCGCGCGTTCGCCCACCGCCTGCAACGGCTTCGCGAACTCGGGAAAGCGCTGCAGCGCGCCCGCGCGCGTCCACGACTCCACCTCGGTGCCGCCCCACGTGGCCTGCACGAGGCCGACGGGCACGTGCAGCTCGCGCTGCAGGTGCCGGCCAAAGAAGTACGCGACGGCGGAGAACTCCCTGACCGTCGCCGGCGAGCAGCGCTGCCAGCTCACACCGGGCAGGTCGAGCCGCGGCGCGTAGGCGACGCGATTCGGAACGTGGAACAGCCGGATGTCCGGCTGGTCGGCGGCCGCGACCTCGGCTTCGAAGTTGAGCACCTTGCCCCAGCCGTCCACGGTCATCTCCATGTTCGACTGGCCCGAGGCGAGCCACACCTCGCCCACCATCACGTCGTGGAGCACCACCAGCGTGTCGGCGGCGGTCACGCGAAGCTCGTGCGGCCCGCCCGCGGCGAGCGGCGCGAGTCGCACGCTCCACCGCCCGTCGGGTCCGGCCTTCGCGCGCACGCTGCGGCCGGCGATCGACACGGTGATCGGAGCGCCGGTGCTCGCGGTGCCCCACACGGGCACGCGGCAATCGCGCTGCAGCACCATGTGGTCGGAGAAGAGCGCGGGGAGCGAGAGTCGCCCCCCGCCGGCGAGGCGCTCCAGCCCGCTCGGCGGAGGCGACTCGGGTTGCGCCGCGGACGCCGGGGACAGCGCGAGCGCAAGGGCGATCATGGCAACGAACCACTTCATGGCTTCACCTCGATCCGGAGCTTCTCGAGCACCACGGGGCCGGAGCCCGCGCGGACGATGGATGCCGGAATCAGCACGATCTCGCCGCCGGTGCTCCTGTCGACCACGCGGGCGGCGCACGGGTAGCGCTCGCCGCCGTCGGGCACGAGCAGGTGGCGGTTCGTGGTCGTCCAGGCCAGCGGCTCGAAGCGCAGCGGCCGGCTCACCGCGAAGTCGGTGAACGCCTCGCCGACGTCGCCGTCCACCGGCGGCAGGCCCGCGAGCGGCCCCGCGAATTCCACGCCGCGCCCCTCGATCGCGAAACCGAAGGCGCCGCGCGAGGTCTCCCACGAGTTGAAGAACCGGCCACCCGGGCCCCACGACACGACGCCGAACCGCGTCGGCGCCGGGGCGACTTCGCCGCTCTTGGGATCGATGGGCGACCACGCGAGCTGGTCGGTCTCGTCACCGACCCTCGGCGGGTCCACGAACAGTCCGCCGCCGCCACCGAAGTCCTGCACCTGCACGGCGACCACGTTGTCGCCGCCGAAGACGAGCGAGCCGTACGCCGGATCGCCCGGCTTCAGGCGATAGCGACGGAAGTTCTGCCAGTCGCCCTGCCCGCCCACGAGCTGCCCGTTCACCCACGTCCAGTCGCGGTCGTCGATCCGTCCCAGGTCCAGCACGATCACGCGTCCGCGCGCGCTGGCCGGCAGCGGGAAGTGCGCGCGATACCAGCCCCAGCCGTCGTAGTCGTAGCCGAGCGGCTTCTCCCACGGCGCCGGCACCTCGATGGCGCGCCACGCCGTGTCGGGCGGCAGGTCGGGGCGCTGCCACGCGCCGACGAAGCCCGGCTCCTCCTCGCGCGGCACGGCGGCGCCGACGAACGAGCGCCGGAACGTCCAGCCCCCGATCGGCGCAAACCGCACGACGGGCCGCTGCTCCCACCACTCGATCACCCCGCTCTTCTCGCCCATCGTGCCGCGGTCGCGCATGGTGGCGCCGTAGAAGACCAGCGCGCCGCCGTGGTCCAGGTAGCGCGCGAGCGCGGCCGGCACGTCGCCGCCGTCCGACGTGCGCCGCGGCAGCGCGTTGCCGGGCACCACGAGCGCGGGCGTCGTCTCCGGATCGAGGCGCAGCAGGTCGGCCTCCGAGACGCGCCGCCCGGCGGGCGCGGGCACGCCGGAGGTCGGCAGCCCCTGCGCCGACACGAACACGGCGGCGTCACGCGCACGTGGCGCGCGCAGCGGCGCGAGCGTTCGCGCCGGCGCCTCGGGGACGACGGGCCACGGTGTCGGCGCGAGCGGCGCTTTCGCGGCGCCTTCCACGCGCGCCGACGCCGGCGCCTCCACCACGCGCACGCGCGGATCGCTCACCCGGATCGCGAGCTGCCCGCGCTTCATCTCGAGCGACACCGCGCCCTGCGGCAGCGGTACCTCCGCACGCCAGTCCTTCCACGCCGGCGGCGTGCGGGGATCCACGCGCACGCGAGAACATCCAGCTTCCAGCACCTCCACGCCCAGCAGCCCGCCGACGATGGCGTCGAGGTACGAGCCCGCCGCGGTCAGGAACGCGTGTCCGCCCTCGGGTCGACCCTCCGGCGAGGTCAGCTCCTCCATCATCCCTGGGTGATGTTCGTCGTCGAGCGTGGCCGAGCAGCGCTCCAGGAGCCACGCGGCACCGTCGCGGTCACCGATGCGGAAGCGGGCGCGCGCCTCGACGGCTTCCCACCACGGCCACACCTTGAAGTTGTGATCGATGTACTCCGGCACGTGCGTCATCGGCGGATGGATCGTGGTGGAGCCGGCCTCTCGCCAATTGTGCTCTCGGACACCGGCGAGCGCGCGCCGCGCGCGATTCTCGGGCGCCACGCCGCACAGCACCGCGAGGGCGTTCTCGGCCGAGGTAGCACGCTCGTCGGGTCGGCCCCAGAGCGTGAGGTTGTCGTACATCCCCGTGCGCTCGTTCCACAGCGCGGTGTTGATCCCGAGCACGAACCGGTCGCCGAACCCGCGGTAACGGGCCGCGGCCTCGGTGTCGCCGAGCGTGGCCTCGATCGTGGCGAAACGGTGCAGCAGCTCGGCGAACAGCACGTTCGAGTACAGGACCCTCGCCCCGTCCGGGAACAGGAAGAACCGCGAGTGGTCCATCCACTCCGACACGTCCACGAGCAGGCCGCTCTCTTCGGGGTCGCGGTCGATCCACGCCTCCACCCAGGGGCGCAGCGTGTGCTCGGCGTCGCGCAGGAACGCCGTGTCGCCCGTGAGCAGGTACTGGCGCCACACCGCGCGCGTCAGCCATGCGACGCCCTCTGCCGTCCCGCCCTGCGACGGATCCTCGGTCGCCTTGAGCCCCTTCGGGTCCGACCTCGCGTGCCGGCCGAGGTCGTAGCCGATCGTCGTGGCCGCGGCGTCGAACCGCCCGCTGGCCATGGCGCCGACGGCCGATCCCGGTCGCGTGACCGCACGTCGCGCCAGCGAACATCTCGCACACGTGCATGCGCCCGTCGAAGCCCACGTCGAGCAGTGCGCGGCAGAACGGCACGGCGCGGTCGATCGCTGCGGACGGCGTCTCGAGCACGAGTCCGGCGTGATACGGAGCCTCGACCCGTCGAGCCAGCGCGTCGATCGATCCGGTGGGCGGCGGGCCGCCCTGCAGCGATCTGACCCTCTCCCGCACCGTCCACGAGGGGGATCGCGACGGCTCCCGCCGGCGCGACCGCTGGGGTGCCGCGGGATTCGACCTCGAGCCGGACCGGCGCTCGTGCCCCGCTGACGCGGAAGACCGCGAACCAGGGTGCGTCGGCGAGCGTGCCGTGCAGCACCTCGAGGTGCGCCCCACCGACGGTCGCCCGGTAGCGCACGCCTCCCGGGAAGAACGTGGCGCTCGCTCGCGCGGCCGCGAGATCGAATGTCGTGTCGCCGACGGCGATCCGGAACCGCGCGCGGGCGTCCCCGCCCACGTGGGCGTCGATGCCGTCGAGTCGCACCCGCATCACGATCCGGCCGTTCCCGGCGAGCCCTTCGGGAGCGGTATCCGGGTACGCGATGTTCCGGCGCGAGGGGTCCGCACCGGTGGTCGTGGTCACGAGCGAGAGTCCCGCGAGAAGGGCTACGAACACACCAGCGAGCACGGCGGCGCTCCTCCGAAAAGGACGCGCAACGCGGCCATGTAAACGCTTTCTGCGCGACGGCCGCGTGCGGCGCACGGCGGCGCAGTGTAACCGCTCGCGGGGCGCCCGACGACGTTCGGGGCCCCGCGTCCACCCTCCGGAGATCGCCCGTCCGCCCGGCGCTGCAGTCGGGACCGGTCAGGCCTCCGTGCTTCCGCCGGTCGGCGCGCCGAAGCCGAACCGCCCGCGCATCGCCTCGTGGATGCGCTCGCGCTCCCCGGGGCTCATGCGGTTCCAGCGATCCTCCATGCGGCCGCGGATGCGCGAGGACGGGCCCCCGTGCATGCCGAATCCACCGAACAGGATCCGGCACAGCGCCAGCAGCCCGACCGACTGCCACCAGTCCAGCACCGGCCAGCCGAACAACGTCGGCAGGAGCCAGTTCCACAGGTGCTGCACCACCCAGCCGCCCGCCGCGACGAACGCGGCGAACCCCGCGAGCACCAGCGGCGCCAGCATCAGCATGCGTCCCATCTTCGGATTCATGGTTTCTCCTCACTCCTCGCGCAGTTCGTCGTACACGTCCTGCAGCCGTTCTCGCAGCCGCAGCACCGCGTAACGCTTCCGCGACAGCAGCGTGTTCACGTTCACTCCGGTCGTCTCGGACATCTCCCGGAAACTGCGGCCTTCCAATTCGTGCGCCACGAACACCTCGCGCTGCTCCGGCGGCAACTCCTCCACCGCCGCTTCCAGTTCGTCGAGCAGCACCCGGCGCAGGAACTCCGCTTCGGGCCCCGCTTCGGGGGAAGGCAGCACGTCCTCGAGGCGCAGCCGGTCGTCGCCGTCCGTCGCGACCTCGCCCGCCGGCAGCCGCTCCGGCCGCCGGCGGCGAAACCGGTCGATGATCCGGTTGCGCGCCACGCGGTAGAGCCAGCCGGTCACGTGCTCGATCGGCATCAACAGGCGATTCGCCTCCACGAGTTCGTGGAAGACGTCCTGCAGGATGTCCTCGGCGTCGCGCGGGTCGGGAACGCGGCGGCGGATGAAGTTCCGCAGCCGCGACCGTTCTCGCTCGACCACTTCGGAGATCCGCCGATCCTGGTCGTGTGTCATCCGCCTCCCGGTGGTCCGCTTCCTTCCTCCATCCCTGTGGACGAACGAGTGGGGCGGATATTGTGCCGTGGGCGGCGAGAGTCCGCCCGCGGAACACGGCGCCGCGCCCGGGCGGCGGCTCCCGGGCGCGGCGAGCGATGTTCCAGAGCGGGCTCCGGCGGGGCCGGCGGGCGTGTCGTCAGCGGAGGAGCACCGCGCGCCGCACGACTCGGGCGCCGGCTGCGGTGAGTTCGACGAAGCACACGCCGGGCGCCGCCGGTGCGGTGGCCGTGCGGCGATCCCAGGACACCATGTGCGGCCCCGCCGAGAAGGTCCCGTCGGCGATCGTGGCCAACCGGCGCCCTGCGACGTCGTACACGCGTACGATGGCCCGGCTCGCGGACGGCAGTGCGAACTCCACCGACAGCGGGCCGCGCGCCGGGTTCGGCCGCGCGCGCAGCGCCAGCACGGGGACGCCGGCCGGACCGCCGGGTGCGTCGCTCCAGCGGATCCACGGGGCGCCTCCGGTGTTCAGCAGCACCGAGACGGTGCCCGACTGCTGGTTCGCCACCGCGAGGTCCACGAGCCCATCGTGATCGAAATCGGCGAGCGCCAGCGTGCGGGGATCGTCTCCGCCGCCGAAGTCCACGCGGCCGCCGAGGCCGCCCCCCGGCTGCTGCGTCAGCAGCGTGAGCGTGTTCGAGTTCCAGCCGTTCGCGGTCACCACGTCCCGCGCGCCGTCGCCGTCGAAGTCGGCCACCGCGAGCGCGCTGCCGGCCGTGGCGTCGTCCACGCGTGCGCCGAATCCCCCGCCCGGCGTGCCGGGAAAGACGGACACCGCGCCGTTTCCCACGACGATGTCGGGGAGGCCGTCCCCGGTCAGATCGACGATCTTCACGTCCTGCGGCCAGCCCGGGGTGTGCAGGGTGACGGGCGGATACCACGTGCCGTCGCCGCGGCCGGGCAACACGTGCACCGTGGACGTCGCGTACGCGGCGAGCGCGATGTCGGGATGACCGTCGCCCGTGGCATCGCCGATCGCGACCGCCTCGGCGTTCGATCCGAGCATCATGCTCGTCCGGTCGCCGAAGGTGCCGCCGCCCTGCCCGTGCAGCACGCTCAACGTGGTCGGAGCATCACCCTGCGCGACGGCCAGGTCGGGCCAGATGTCGCCATCGAGGTCGCCCACCGCGACCGCGTGCGGCCACCGCCCCACGGGCCAGTCCACGCGCGGGGCGAAGCCGCCGGCGCCGTCGCCGAGCAGCACGGAGACCGTGGAAGACGCCTGCGTGCCGGGGCCCGAGTTCGCCACGACCACGTCGAGGTGCGAGTCGAGGTTCACGTCGGCCACGGCGAGCCCGCGCGGCAGGATGCCCGTGCCGAACGTGGTGCGCGGCGCGAACTCGCCCCGGCCGAGCCCGCGCAGCACCGACAGCGCGTCGTCACCGGTGTCGGCGGTGACGACGTCGGGCTCGCCGTCCTCGTCGAAGTCGCCCGTCGCGATCGCCACGGGCCACAGCCCCACGGGCTGCTCGCGCAGTCCTCCGAGCGTCCCGTCACCGTTCCCGAGCAGCACGGCGAGGCTTCCGAGCGTCGAGGTGACCACCACATCGGACTTCCCGCCTCCGTTCAGGTCCCCCACGGCGAGCAGCGCGGTCGCCCGGGGCGCGCTGAACGTGCGCGCCGCCTCGAACGTGCCGTCCCCGCGGCCCACCAGCGTCGCGACGGCGTCGAGGCCGTACGCCGTGCACACGAGGTCGAGCGCCGGACCCGCGTCGAGGGCCGCGACGGCCACGCTCGTGGCGATGTCCGGAACCTCCACGAGCGCCGGGGCGTCGTACGTGGCGGCGCCCGTCGCGACGTGGACGCCGAGGTGCGCGTCGCTCCAGGACGACACGACGAGATCCGGCCACGCGTCGGCGTTCAGCCGAGCGGCCACGACCTCGGTGGGATTCGCCAGCGTGGGCACGGTCCCGGCGAGGGCGAAGCCGCCGAGGCCGTCGCCCGCGAGCACGCGGATCGTGGGCGGAGACGCGTGCGTCACGGCCACGTCGAGATCGCCGTCGCCGTCGAGATCGGCCGCGGCGAGCGCGGAGGCGGACGCGGGCACGGGGATGTCGATGCGCGGCAGGAACGAGCCGGCGCCCGTGCCCCGGAACAGCGACAGCTCGTTCGACCGCGGGTTCAGCGTCAGCACGTCGAGTGTCGCTCCGGCGTCGAAGTGCCCGACGACCGCGTGAGTCGGTGCGTTCGGGCAGGCAAACGGCACGATCGCATCGAAGCTGCCGTCCCCATGTCCGCGGAGCACTCCGACGTGAAGCGAGTCGGCCTCGACGACGAGGTCCATCGCGCCGTCGGCATCGAGGTCGGCGGCGAGCAGGAACGCACCATGCGCGGTGGCGACGGCGGCGGCGGGGAGCAGCGATCCATCGCCCGCGCCCCGACGCAGAAGGATCTGTCCGTGCTCCGTGCTGAGGACGTCGGGGTGCGCGTCGGCGTCGACGTCGGCCACGGTCACGGCGCCGACCTCGAACGCCGCCGGGTAGCCGAGGAACGACGTGACAAACCGCGGGTGCGCACGGGCGGTCGTGTAGCCGAGGGCCGTCGCGAGGATCGCGAGGCAGGCGAGCAGGCGCGCGCGGCCTGGCGCGGGCGCGGGAAGCAGCGGGTTCACATGGCCTCCGTGTCGGACGTGGAGGGCCCGGGGTGCCGCCATGGTACGTCTCGTGAGGCTCGCGGCGAAGGCGCGCTTCGAGCCTCGCCACTCCGACCGTGCGGCGCCGCCCGTTGGGGCCGGCGCCGCGCGGTCGTCAGTGCACCACCAGCATCCGGCGGGAGATCACGGTGCCGCTCGCGACGAGTCGGCACGCGTAGAGGCCGGCGGGAAGCCCCGAAGCGTCGAGGCTCACCGCGTGCTCACGCGCCTCGTGCGGCCCCTTCGCGAGGCTCGCGACGCGCCGGCCCGCGATGTCGAACACGCCCAGCTCCACGTCGGCCGCCCGGGCCAGGGTGAAGCGGAGGCGCGTGGTTCCCGACGCGGGATTCGGCTGGATCGGGGCGAGCGTCGCGCCGCCGGCCCTGGCCGGGGGCGGTTCCACTCCCACGACCGCCGCCGTGCTCCGCCATACGCGCGAGCCGCCCGCGAGCAGGTGCCCGCTCGGCGTGACCGCCAGCGACGTGAGGTTCTCGAAGGTCCCGATGCCCGTGCCCGTGCTCGTCCACAGCACCCCGGCGTTGCTGGACCGCATCACCGTGGCCCCGTTCGAGCCGAACAGGTCGCCGGTCGGCGAAGCGATCAAGGCCGAGAAGTACGGTGCGTTGCCGGTCACGCGCTGCCACGTGACGCCGCGGTCGACCGAGCGATAGAGCCCGTCGAACGCCGTCGGGTAGAGCGTCTCGACGAAGACGTCCTGGTTCGCGGCCACCGCCATCAGTCGGACGTGCCGGCCGAGGAAGCTGGAGCCGAACGAATCCCACGTCGCGCCGAGATCGCGCGAGCGGAAGAAGCCGTCGATCGAGCCCGCGTACACTTCGCCGCTGTCGCCGAACGCGATGCACTCGGTGGCGAAGCCGTTCGTCGCGCCGGGCAGTGGTACCCCCTGCCAGTTCGCGCCGCCGTCCGTGGAGCGGTGGACCTTGCCGTTGCCCGTGTAGGTGAGCCCCGCGAACAGGACACCCTCGCCGTTCGCGCCGAGCCCGTCGCAGCCCTCGGTGACGAGGCTCGACGACCAGCTCACGCCCCCGTTCGTGGAACGGAACACGCCGAGCGCGTCGTCGGAGACGTAGATCGTTCCCGACGGCGCGAACGCGAATCGATGGATGAAGCCGTGCAGCACGAAGGGGGCCACGGGGCTCCACGTGACGCCGTCGTCGAGCGACGTCTGCAGGCTGCCGCCCCCGAACGCGAACACCTGCCCGGTGGGGCTCACGGCAACGCGGTACTGGTAGCCGTTCGGAAGGCTGGTCATCTGCCACTCGGCAGCGGTGGCGGGGCAGCCGATCGTCAGCGCGGCGGCAAGGGCGGCAAGGAGGGCGGCGGATCGCAACGGGGTCGTCGGCATACGGGCCTCGCGGGTGGAGATCGAGGTTCGGGCGAACGAAACCACGCTCCGCAGTGTCCGCGGCCCGCTCCCGGTTTGCCAGCACGAAGTGCGGGTGCACGCCCCCCGCGCAACGGGATGCCAGTCGGGCGAGCGCGATCCGGATTCGTGCGCGCGGAGCAACCGCGTGACGCGACACGGTTCAGCGGCGGTCAACCGAGCTCGCGGTTGCAGGGCCGCGGAGGGCGCTTTCCGTTGCCGCGTCTCCTCCGGCGCACGACGCTGCGTGTCGCAACACCGGTTGCGCACCGCACCACCCATCGGAGGCTCGCCCCATGCACAAGTCCACTCCTCTCGCCGCCCTCGTGGCCCTGGCCCTCGGGTCGCCGGTCGCCGCGCAGCAGGTCGGCCCGCTTCCCGACATCCAGCAGGGCACCGTGTCCGTCACGCTCCAGACCGTGGCCACCGGCCTGGGCGCGCCGCTGTACGGCATCTCGCCCCCCGGCGAGGTCAATCGCCTGTTCGTGCTCGAGCAGAAGGGTCTCGTGCTGGTGCTGAACAACGGCGCCCTCCTGCCGGCGCCCGCGCTGGACATCCAGGCGCGCGTGTCGCCGCCGTTCGTGCCGACGAACGCGAACGACGAGCGCGGCCTGCTCGGGCTGGCGTTCCACCCGGGGTTCAACAACCCGGCGAGTCCCGGCTACCGCACGCTGTACACGTACAACAGCGAGCTGATCCCGGTGGGCACGCTCGTCACCTACCCCGCGCCGAACGGCGCCACGCAGGGCTACAAGAACGTTGTCAACGAGTGGAAGGTGAGCGCCGCCGATCCCAACGTGATCGACCCGGCCTCGCGCCGCGAGATCCTGTCCATCGGCAAGAACGCGAACAACCACAACGGCGGCACGATCACGTTCGGCCCGGACGGCTACCTGTACCTGGGTCTCGGCGACGGAGGCAACGCGAACGACGTGGGTCCGAGCCACATCGAGCCCACCGGCAACGCGCAGAACCTGGTCACGCCGCTCGGCAAGATGCTGCGCATCGACCCGCTCGACCCGGCGCTCACGCCTGGCAGCCCGGATCCGATCAGCGCGAACGGCCTGTACCGCATCCCCGCGACGAATCCGTTCCAGGGTGCGGGCCAGGTGCCCGAGATCTTCGCGTTCGGCTTCCGTAACCCGTACCGATTCAGCTTCGATCGGCTGAACGGCCAGCTCATCGTGGCCGACGTGGGCCAGAACAACATCGAGGAGATCGACCTCGTCCAGCTGGGCGGCAACTACGGATGGGCGATCAAGGAAGGCGACTTCCTGTTCAACCGGATCGCGGGACCCGGTGGCGCGGCCGGCACGATCGGCCCGCGCAGCCCCGGCGTGCCGGTGGGGCTGATCGACCCGATCGTCGGCTCGCTCGCGACGCTCGAGTACGACCACAGCGACGGCATCTCGATCACCGGCGGCTTCATGTACCGCGGGACGGCGATCCCGGAGCTGTACGGCAAGTACGTCTTTGGCGACCTCGCGCTGCGCAACGCTCCCCCGCGCGTGGACGGCCGGCTGTTCTACGCCGACCTGGGCACGGGCCAGATCCTCGAGTTCCAGCTGCCGCAGTTCGCGGGCGGCCGGTTGCCGAACGGGCTCACCGTGCACGGCTTCGGGCAGGACGGCACGGGCGAACTCTACGCGTTCGTCACGAACACGCCGTCCAGCGGCACGGGCGGCATCATCTACAAGCTCGGGCCCGACCTGGCCGTGCCGACGCTGATCGAGCTGTTCCGCGCGGTGTCCACCGAGGACGGCATCCGCGTGGAGTGGCAGCTCAGCGACCCGGCCCGTTTCCGCTCGATCGAACTGCAGCGCGGCGCGCGGGAGTCCGGCCCGTTCGCCCGCGTCGACCGCACGCCCGAAGTGCAGGGTCGCGTCACGTCGGTGCTCGACACCGAAGCCCCCGCCGGCTCGGAGCAGTGGTACCGCCTCGCCGGGAGCGACGCGAACGGCCAGCCGATGACGTTCGGTCCGATCTCGGCCGTGGCGCCGGGCGGCTTCGCGGCCTTCGCCCTGTCGCCGCTGTCGCCGAACCCGAGCCCGGGCCGCTCGATGGTCCGCTTCACCGTGCCGGTGCGCACGGCGGTCCGCCTGTCGATGGTCGACGTGCAGGGCCGCGAAGTGGCGGTGCTCTCGGACGGCGTCCGCGAGCCCGGGCAGTACGCGGCGTCGCTCGAAGCGGCCGACCTGCCCGAAGGCATGTACTTCGTGCGGATGCAGGCGAAGGGCGTGAACCTGGTGCGCCGCCTGGCGGTCGTTCGCTGACACCGCCGCACGAGCCACGAAGGCAAGAGGAACGCGGCCACCCCTGTTCGGGGTGGCCGCGTTTGCGCAGCGCTCCGCTTCGCAGCCCTACTTCATCAGCGGCACGCGGCGCACGTACGAAGCCCCGTCCACGGTCAGCGTGGCCAGGTAGACGCCGGACGCGGCGCGCACGCCCGACTCGCCGAGCCCGTCCCACGTGACGTCGTGCCGGCCGGCGGCGGCTTCCGCGGACGGCGTCAGTCGGCGGATCAGCCGGCCCGCGGCGTCGTGCACGGACAGCGAGACGCGCGCGGCGCGCGGCAGCGTGTAGCTGAGTCGCACCGGCCCGGTCGCCGGCGACGGCGTGGGCGGCGCGAACCACACGGCGCCGGCACGCGGCGAGGCGCCCACGCCCGTGTTCGACACCGACCAGACCACGCGCAGCGCCGGGGACGTGAGGCCGTTCCGGGACGAGAACTTCTTCACCGTGCCCTCGCTCGCCTCGCCGCCCACCATCAGCCAGCCCGCGTTCGAAGCGGGCGACGTGACCCAGGCCTGCACGTCGGCCGCCAGGCCGGCGCCCGACCAGATGTAGGTGCCGAGGTCGCCCACCGTCTGCGTCGCGCTCGCGGACGCCGTGAAGTCGCCTCCCGGCGTGGTCCACGCGGCCGTGCTGATCTCGCGGTAGAGCCACGTGGCCTCGCCGGCCTGGGCGAGCGCGCCCTGGCCACCGCCGTTCGAGCCGCCCTCCCCCCAGTTTCCGGGTGCCAGCCGGTGCATCGTAATGGCCTGGTCCGCGGGATTGGAGGTGCCGACCATGGCCAGCGTCACGGTCGCCGAGTCGATGGTGGCGTTGCTCGGGATCGAGGACACGTCGAACGCGAGCACGGCGCGGCGCCGCGTGCCGCCCCCGAGGAAGGACACGCGCCCGGCGTAGATCCCGTCCCCGGCGCCGTTGCTGTTGCCGACCGGCGTCTCGATGAGCGTGTTGTCCTTGGAAGCGGTCACCGTGGTGACATCGGCGCCGGCCACCGTCGGGAGAAGCAGGGACAGGGCGGACAGGACACCGGTGAGCGCACGACGCGAGCGAAGCGGAGAGACCATGCGAACCTCCTGGGGCGTGGGGTGACGACGGCAGCGATCGGCGGGGGTGACGGGCACGGAGTCTGGTCGGGCTCCGCGAACCGGCCCAAGCGCTTTCGCCCCGCCCGGCCGGCGCCCGGAAGGACGTGATCGACGGCATCAAACACGCGGGCCCGGGTGCGGCACGCGGGCTGACTCGGATCGAACCGCCGGAGCGCCGGGACCATCGAGCGCATCGGGCGTCCACGCGCCGAGCGAACCCGATCCACCCGACCCGGTGAGGCCGGGGTCGAGTCGCGCGACGACGACGAAGCGACCTTCCGGGCATCGTCGGACCCGCCGCATGGCATCCCGGGCGATCGCCGGCACGACCCGATCGCGTCTTCTGCGTTGTGCGCGAAAGCAACCCAACGCAATATGTGCACGTGCCGCCCCCGACGAACCGACAAGGAAGTCCGGTCGAGACAGCACCGACCCCGACCCCGGCCCAGGCCGCGCCCCGGCCTGCGCTGCTGCATGAGGTGTTCGCGCGCACGGCGCACGCACACCCGCATGCGCTCGCGATCGACGTCCCGCCCGGTCCGCGGCGGCCCGAACGCGAACGGCTGACCTACGCCGAGGTCGAGCGCCGCGTGGCCAGCCTCGCGGCGCGGCTCTCCCCGTTCGTCCGCGGCGAATCCGTGATCGCGATCGCGCTGCCGCGAGATGCGGCCGCGATCTACGTGGCGCAACTGGCCGTGATGCGGGCCGGCGCGGCCTACACGTGCTTCGCTCCCGACCTCGCTGCGGACCGGGCGCGTTACCTGCTCGAGGATTCCGCCGCCGTCGCGGTGATCGCCCGGGAGACCGATCGCGCCCGGATCGAGGCGCTGGGCGTGCCGGCCGACCGCATCGCCGACGTGGCGGACGGGCCCGCCGCGCGCGGCGCGGCGCCGCGCGCGAACGGTCACCGCCCGGCCTGGGCGCCCTCCCCGTCGTCGCTCGCCTACGTCATCTACACGTCGGGCACGTCCGGGCGGCCCAAGGGCGTGATGATCGAGCACCGCAACATCCTCACGCTCGTGGAGTCCGACCGGGACTACTTCGGGCTCGGGGTCGGCGACCGCGTGGCCCAGAGTTCGTCGTGCGCCTACGACTCGTCGGTCGAGGAGATCTGGCTGGCGTTCGGGTGCGGCGCCACCCTGGTGCTGATGGACGACGACGCGGTGCGGCTGGGCCCGGACCTGGTCGACTGGCTCCGGCGCGAGCGCGTGACGGTGTTCTGCCCGCCGCCGACGCTGCTGCGCATGGCCGCGTGCGACGATCCGGCCACCGCGCTCCCCGAACTGCGGCTGCTGTACGTGGGCGGCGAGGAGCTGCCCGACGACGTCGCCGCGCGCTGGGCGCCGGGCCGGCGGCTGGAGAACGGCTACGGCCCCACGGAATGCTCCGTCACCGTGGTGCGCACGCCCGTGCGCTCCGGGGATCCCGTCACGATCGGCTGGCCGGTGCAGGGCAACCGCGCGTGGGTGCTGGACGAGGCGCTCGAGCCCGTCGAGCGGGGCACCGCGGGCGAACTGTGCATCGCGGGGCCGAGCGTGGCGCGCGGCTACCTGAACCAGCCCGCCCTGACCGCGGAGCGCTTCGTGATGCATCCGCGCTACGGCCGCCTGTACCGCACGGGCGACCTCGTCGTGCACGACGCCGCCGGATCCCTGATCTACCTGGGCCGCTCCGACTCGCAGGTGAAGATCCGCGGCCACCGCGTGGAGCTGAGCGCGATCGAGGCGCACCTGTGCGCGTGCGACGGCGTGCAGGCCGCCGCGTGCGCGCTGCAGGGCGAGGCGCCGATGCGCGAGCTGGCCGCGTTCCTGGTCGCCGACGCCGCCCGCCCCGCGGATCTCGCCGCGGTGCGCGCCCGCATGCGCGACGCCCTGCCCGAGCACATGCAGCCGGCCCGCTACGCGTTCGTGGACGAACTGCCCACGCGCGACGCGAGCGGCAAGCTCGACCGCTCGGCGCTCCCCGACCTGGTACGGCTCGCGCGCCGCGCAGGCGGACACGCGCGCGTGCGCGCTGGCCTTCGCCGATCCGGCCGCGCAGGCGGTGGCCGGGCGTTCGCCGCGCACCTGCCCGCGGCGTCCGCGATCGGGCCCGACGACGACTTCTTCCTCGA
Source organism: Candidatus Eiseniibacteriota bacterium (assembly GCA_044223135.1). Lineage (GTDB taxonomy): Bacteria > Eisenbacteria > RBG-16-71-46 > RBG-16-71-46 > RBG-16-71-46 > JBGAMH01. Next base: position 21,136 of record JBGAMH010000008.1, read on the forward strand.
CCTGGGCGGCAACTCGCTGCTCGCCGCGCAGGTGATCTCGACGCTGCGCGCGGACCCGCGACGGCTTCGCTCACGGTGCGCGACCTGTACGAAGCGCGCACGGTGCGGCGCTCGCGGCGCTCGCGCGCGCTCGCACCGGCCGCGCCGCCGGAACCGGCCGTCGCCGCGGTGGCGCGGCCGCGGTTGCGCGGCGTGGCGTCCGTCGGGGCGATGGTGCAGCTGGCGTGGGTGGCGCTCTCCCTCGTACCGGGCTCGGCGGCGGCCTACGCGGCCGTGTTCGTGGCGCTGCCGGCGCTGACGCAGGTGCTCGGCGCGCGGCCGCTGATCGTGGCGCTGCCGCTGCTCGCGTTCGTGGCCGAGCTCGCGTGGCTGCCGGTGGCGCTCGGACTGGCGATGGCCGCGAAGGCGCTGCTCGTGGGCCGCTACCGGCCCGGCCGGCACCCCTACCTGGGCTCGATGCACGTGCGGCACTGGATCGTGGTCCAGCTCGCGCACCTGGTGCCGTGGTCGCTCGTGCAGGGCACCGAGCTGGGGATCGCGTGCCTGCGCGCGCTCGGGGCGCGCATCGGCCGCGACGTGCACGTGCACCGGGGCGTGGACCTGGCCACCGGCGGCTGGGACCTGCTCACGCTGGGCGACGGCGTCACGCTGGGACGCGACGCGTCGCTCGGCCTGGTGCGCTTCCAGTCGCGCGAACTGGTGTTCGCGCCCGTCGTGCTCGGCGCGCGGGCGCGACGCTCGACACGCGTGCGCCAACGTCGAGGGCGGCGCGAGCATCGGCGCGAACGGAACGCTCGGCCCGCTCTCGTCGCTGCCACCCGGCGCGCGCGTACCCGACGGCGACGCTGGGACGGAGTGCCCGCGGCCCGGCAGCGGCGTCTCCGCCTCGGAACCGGCCGCCGCGCCGCACTCGCGCGCGTCGGCCTGAAGCGGCGCGGCGATCACGCCACGCGCGGCGCGCTCGCCCAGGCGCTCGTTCTGCTGCCCGGCCTCGCGCTCGCCGCGGCGGCGCTGCGGCCGGGCGCCCCGGGCACGGGCGCGCTGCCGGCGCCGTTCGCCGATCTGCCGTTGGCGCTGGCGCCCGTGCTGCTGGTGGCCGGCTACGCCCTGTCGCTGCCGATGGAGGCGCTCGTCGCCCGGCTCGTGGGCCGCGTGCCCGAAGGCGTGCACCCGCTGCGCGGCCCCTTCGGGATCGCGCTCCACGTGAAGGGCCGCGCGATGGAAGTGGCGAACGCGGCGCTCAGCGGCACGATGCTGTGGCCGTGGTGGCTGCGCGCCGCCGGCGCGCGCGTGGGGCGCCGGTGCGAGATCAGCACGATCGTGGAGAGCGTCCCCGAGCTGCTCGAGATCGGCGACGAGTGCTTCTTCGCCGACGGCATCTACCTGGGCCGCCCACTCCTGCATCGCGGCCACGCGGACTGCCGGTGGACGCGGTTCTCGCGGAACACGTTCCTCGGCAACCACGTGGTGGTGCCGGCGGGCGCCACGCTCCCGCCCGACATCCTGCTGGGCATCTGCACGGTGGCCGACGAGACGGCGATCCGCACCGGCACGTCGTGGTTCGGCCAGCCGCCGATGCAGCTGCCGCGGCGCGAAGTGGCGGCGAGCGAGCGCGGCCGCACGCACGATCCGAGCTGGGACCGCGTGCTGACGCGCGTCGTGTTCGAGGGTGCCCGGTTCGTGCTGCCGCTGGTGCCGCTCGCGCTCGCGTGGAGCTGGTTCCGCCTCGTGCCCGGATGGCGCGCCACGCAGCCCGCGGCGGCGTTCTTCCTGCTGACGCTGCCGCTCGCGGCGGTGGGCATCGGCGTCGTGCTGTGCACGCTCGCCTGGCTGACGAAGTGGTGCGTCCTGGGTCCCATCCGCGAGGGCCGGCACGCCCTGTGGTCGTGCTGGTGCTGTCGCTGGGACATCCTGTTCGAGGTCTGGGCCGCCTACGCGGCGCCCGTGCTCGCGCCGTTCGAGGGCACGCCGTTCGTGTCGTGGTGGCTGCGCGCGATGGGCTGCCGCATCGGCCGCGGCGTGGTGTTCGGCAGTTCGTTCCTGCACGTGGTCGACCCGGACATGCTGCACATCGGCGACGGCGCCACGGTGTCGTGCCACATGCAGTCGCACAGTTTCGAGGATCGCGTCCTGAAGCTGGCGCCCGTGCGCATCGGCGCGCACGCCGACGTCGGTCACGGGGCCGTGCTGCTGTACGGCGCGGACATCGGCGAGGGCGCCCACGTGGCCGAGAACAGCGTGGTGATGAAGCACGAGACGCTGTTGCCCGGCCGTCGCTACGCCGGCTGCCCCACGCGCCCGGCCTGACCCGCGCCGCGGTCGCGCGCCTCCCCCAGCGGGACGCGGGCGCGGAGAAGCGTCGCCCCCGCCGCGCCCGCGCCCGGTCAGCGCATCGTCGCGACCAGCGCCGCCAGGCCGTCGAAGCTCGCCTTCATGCCTTCCGACGCCCCGGTCTGCAGCGCCGCGTCCCGGGCTTCCTTCGTCGGATAGAGCACCGTCAGCACCATCGTGGTGCGGCCCTCCTGCTCGGTGAACTCGATCGTGTTCACGGTCTCCGGCCACGGTTCACCCCAGGTTTCGGTGGTGACGAGCCGGGCCGGCGGATCGATCTCGCGGTACGTGCCGGTGATCACCATCTGCGCGTCCGTGCCGCCGGACTTGTTCCAGCCGAACCGGTATCGGCCGCCGACCCGGAGGTCGATCTCGCACACGGGCATCGTCCAGCCGCCCGGCCCGAGCAGCCACTGCGGCAGCCAGCGGGGATTCGTCCAGGCGTCGAACACGAGGCTGCGGGGTGCATCGAACACGCGGGTCACGCGGAACTCGCGATCGCTGGGCAGGGTGACGACGCCGTCTCCGAGGGCGGGCATGAAGGCCTCCGTGGAATGGGTTGGGATGTCGGACGTGCGGGGTGGTTCGGGATCAGGCGGGTCGGCGGCGGCCGCGAGGCGCGTGACGGCGGGCGCCGGCGCGCTTCATCTGCGCCAGCACGGCGTCGAGCCGGCGGAAGTTCGCCTCCCAGCGTTGCCGATGGGTCTCCAGCCAGTCGGTGACTTCGAGCAGCGGCTCGGGCTCGAGCCGGCACGGACGCCGCTGGGCGTCCCGCGAGCGGGACACCAGCCCCGCGCGCTCGAGCACCTTCAGGTGTTTCGAGATCGCCGGCTGTGTCATGTCGAACGGCTCGGCGAGCTCCAGCACCGACGCCTCGCCGTCGGCGAGCCGCGCGAGGATCGCGCGGCGCGTCGGGTCGGCGAGGGCGGCGAATGTGAGGTCCAGTCGATCGGTGGCGGTCATTGGATAACCTCCGGGTTGCATAACCAGTGGGTAATATACAGGACGAACCGCAGGGTGCAAGCCGGAAGTCGACGTCACGGGTTCCCCTGCGCGGCCGGGTGTGGTTCCTTCCCGGCGCTTCTCCGCCGGTTCCCTCCCTCTGGCCGCGAGCTCAACGTTCACGCGAGGGGATCGGCGCGGGCGGCCGGCGTCCCAACGGGTTGCCGCGCCCGGGGCGAATCGTCTCCGGGGCATGTCGATTTCGTCCGCCCCCGTTCGTCGGGTGGGTGAAGCCGGGACATGTCCCGGTTCCCGGCAGACCACCCTCCACCCTGGAGAGCTCGACCATGCGTTACATGATCATCGTGAAGGCGACGCGGGACACCGAGGCCGCCGTGATGCCGAGCGAGGCGCTGATGGCCGCCATGGCCAGCTACCACGAGGAACTGATGAAGGCCGGCGTGCTGCTGGACGCCTCCGGTCTCAAGCCCACGTCCGCGGGCTGGCGCATGCGGTACACGGGGCGCCAGCGGTCCGTGGTGGACGGGCCGTTCACGGAGTCGAAGGAACTCGTCGCCGGCTACACGCTGATCCAGGTGAAGTCCCGCGAGGAGGCCCTGGAATGGACGCGGCGCTACCCGAACCCCGCCGGCGAGGGCGCGGACTGCGAGATCGAGGTCCGGCAGCTGTTCGAGCTCGACGACTTCGCCCCCGGCGACGCCGTGGACCAGTTCCGCCGGATGGAGCAGCGAACGGAAGAGTGACCCGATGCCCGACGGTCCGACGGCCCCCGCCCGAATCCACCACACCCACGCCCGAATCCTCGAGGAGCGCGACATGAAGAAGTTCCTGTGCCTCGGCTACTACACCCCGGCGGCGTTCGAAGCCCTCACGCCCGCGGAACTGCAGGCCCTCGGTGAGACGTGCCGGCCCCACGACGAGCGGTTCAACGCCACCGGCCAGGTACGGCAGGTGGTTTCACTCGAAGGCCGCGTCTGCCGGACGCTCACACCGCGCGACGGCCGCACCGTCGTCCACGACGGGCCGTACGTCGAGGCGAAGGAACTCGTGGGTTCGTTCCTCCTGATCGAGGCGGAGGACCTCGACGACGCGGTCCGGGTGGCGTCGCTGCACCCCGCCGCCCGGGTGGGCGAACACCTGGGCTTCGCGATCGAAGTGCACCCCGTGGGCGTCTGCGTCGCCAGCTGAACGCGTCCATGGCCCGCTCCGACCTGCTGCGCGCGATCGAAACCGTCTGGCGCATGGAATCGGCGCAGGTGATCGCCGGACTCGCGCGACTGGTCCGGGACGTGGGCGTGGCCGAGGACCTCGCGCAGGACGCGTTGCTCGCGGCGCTCGAGCACTGGCCGCGGACGGGCATCCCCGACAAGCCGGGCGCGTGGCTCATGACCACGGCCCGGCGGCGGGCGATCGACGCGCTGCGACGCCGCCGGCGGCTCGATCGCCTGCACGAGCAGGTGGCTCCCGAGATGGAATACGACTGGGCCGCGAACGTGCCCGACCCGGACGCCCGGCTCGACGATCCCGTCGGCGACGAGCGGCTGGGCCTGATGTTCGTGTGCTGTCACCCGGTGCTCGGCACCGAAGCCCGGCTCGCGCTGACGCTCCGGTTGCTCGGCGGTCTCACCACCGACGAGATCGCCCGGGCGTTCCTGGTGCCCGAAGCGACCGTGGCGCAGCGGATCGTCCGGGCCAAGCGCACGCTGCGCGAAGCGCGCGTGGCGTTCGAGCTTCCGCGGGGCGATGCGCTGAGGGAGCGGCTCGCCTCCGTGTGCGAGGTGATCTACCTGGTCTTCAACGAGGGCTACACGGTCACCGCCGGCGAGCAGTGGCTGCGCACGGACCTGTGCCTCGAGGCGCTTCGTCTCGCGCGCATCGTGGCCGAGCTCGCCCCCGGCGAGCCCGAGGCGCACGGGCTGGCGGCGCTGCTCGAACTGCAGAGCTCGCGCTTGCACGCGCGCACCGGGCCCGGCGGCGAGCCGGTGCTGCTCGCCGACCAGGACCGCTCCCGCTGGGACCGCCTGCTGATCCGCCGCGGCCTGGCCGCGCTCGAGCGGGCGCGCACGACCGGTGGCGCGCTGGGGTCCTACGGGCTTCAGGCGGCGATCGCGGCGTGTCACGCGCGGGCGCGCCATTTCGAGGAGACCGAGTGGCCGAGGATCGCGGCGCTGTACGACGCCCTCGCGCAGGTCGCGCCGTCGCCCGTGGTGGAGCTGAACCGCGCCGTCGCGGTGGGCATGGCGTTCGGGCCCGCCGAGGGCCTGGCACTCGTCGACGCGCTCGCCGGCGAGCCGGCGCTGGCGGGCTACCACCTGCTGCCGAGCGTGCGCGGCGACCTGCTCTTCAAGCTCGGCCGGCGCGACGACGCGCGCCGGGAGTTCGAACGCGCCGCCGGCCTCACGCGCAACGCGCGCGAGCAGGCGCTGCTGCTGGCCCGCGCGGCCGCGTGCGGCGCGCCCGGAGGGGCGTGACGCTCACTCCACGACGACGGGCTCGGGGAGCGCGCGTTCCTCGCAGTCGCCCGCGCTGCCGTCTTCCCAGGCCAGCATCAGCAACTCGGCCGGCTCGTCGAGCACGATCACCGGGTGGTGCCACACCCCGCGGCGGAAGTTGATCGCCTGCCCCGCTCCCGCCACGAACGCGCGCAGCCCCGACGCCTCCGGCCCTCCGTCGGCCGCGTCGGGTGCCACCATCACGAGCCACCGCGACGCGCGCAGCGGCGCGAACACCTGCGTGGACCACGGGTGGCGTTCCAGCAGCGTCACGCGAAACGGCAGCGGCTGCGGCAGCGAGCGGAACACGGCGAGGTTCGGCTTCGCCTGCGCCCGCGCGTTCTCGAGCGCGGCGGCCCAGTCGAAGCGCACGGCCGTGCCCAGGTTCGTGTCGCGACCTTCGCCGGAGGCCGTGATCACCTCGCCGAACGGTGCGAACGACTCGCGCCCGAGCGGCTCCAGCCGCACGCGGCGGATCGCCCCGTCCATCACGAGCCCCGGTACGTCGAGTAGCCGAACGGACTCAGCAGCAGCGGCACGTGGTAGTGCTCGCCGGCGGACGCGACGTGGAACGTGATCTCCACCGTGGGGAAGAACGTGCGCGTGTCCTGCTCGGTGAAGTACGGCGCGACTTCGAAGCGCAGCCGCCACGCGCCGGTGGCGAGCGGCGCGCCGTCCGGCACCAGCGTGCGCAGGCGGCCGTCCGCGTCGGTCGTGCCGCGACCCACGACGCTCCACGCGTCGCCGTCGCGGTGTTCCAGCGTCACGGCGACGCCGGCCGCCGGGCGCCCCCGACTCGTGTCCAGGATGTGCGTGCTGATGCCCAACGGAATCCTCCCGCGCGCCCGGGGCGCGCCGCGATCGTGTCAGTCCGCGCCGTGCTCGCGCAGCCAGCGGCCCATGCGCAGGCGCGTGATCATGCGCTGCTCGCGCGCCGCGTTCCGGATCTCGGTGGCGCGGTCGTTCGCGAGGCGCTCCTCCAGGATCGTCACCGTTTCGGCGGCGGCGCGCCCGGTGGCGCACAGCAGGAACACGAAGCCGAACTTCGCCGCGTAGGCGTCGTTGCCCTGCTGCAGCCGCGCCATCGTGTCGGCCTCGCCCTGCGCGATCGCCGCCTGCTCGGCGCGCGACCAGGCGCCGGACTGCGCGGTGGCCGCTGCCGGCGCGCGGCTCTCCCCCAGCCGCGGATGCGCCGCGAACGCCTCCGGCGCCGAAGAGATGGCGCACCGAGCGAGCCGGCAGCCGCGACTCGAACGCCGCAGCGAACGCGCCGGCGCCGCAGAACGACCGCAGCGCCGCGGCGCGGTCGGCCGGCGACAGGGCGTGCAATGCGTCGAGCGCCCGTCGCTCGCCGGCCGTGGTCACGGCGTGCCCCCAAACGCGCAGCCGGTTCACGCCGCCGTGCGGCAGGATGTGCACGCGCAGGTGCGTCACGGGCTGTGTCGTCGCGGGCGTCAGCACGTGCCGGCGGTGCTGCACGAGCGGCGTGCGGTCGAGCAGCACGCTCCAGCCTTCGGGCGAAGCGAGCCGCGCCTCGAGTTCGGCGGCCGGGAGCCCCTCGGCGTCCAGCGCCTCGACGCGCGTGGCCTGCGGCGCGTTGCCCTTGAAGAAGTGCGTGTCGAGTTCCAGCCGGTGCACCACGCCGCGGCGCGCCAGCTGCAGCACGCACCAGTCGGAGCCGGGCGTGCGCCGGCGCTTCGTCTCCCAGCCGTCACCCATGTTCACGCCCCGACCGGGCAGCAGCAGGTTCGCGGGCGGACCGAAGAAGGCGTCGCTCGCGGCGGCGATCGTGCCGCCGTTCTCGACCGCCGCGAGGTCCACCGAACCCGCGCTCCAGAACGTGTCCGGCTCGGGGCGCGCGTGGCCGTACACGCGCAGCCGCGCCACGCCGCCGTCCGGGAAGATGCGCAGTCGCACGTGCGTCGCGCGAGCGAGCGCCGGCGCGGCCCCGAGTACGTTCGCGAAGTCGGGTTTCACCGCCGTGCGCGGGATCAGCTCGACCCACGCGCGGCCGCCGCCGGCGTCCCGCTCGGCCGCGGACGCCGCCACGGGCAGCGCGAGCAGCTCCTCGGCCGTCGTCGCGTACGGCAGCTCGATCGCCTCGAGCGACACCTCCTGCGGCGCGTTGCCTTTGAAGTGCGTCGTGTCGCAGAGCACGCCCGCGATGGCGCCCGGCGTGCCCAGGCGCAGGATCGCGTAGTCGTGGCCAGGCGTGCGTCGGCGCGCCGACTCCCAGCCGTCCATCCACTTGCCGCGCTCGGTGTAGGCCTCGGCCCGCCACTCGGGCGCGTGCGGTCGGACGAGCGCCTCCTTGGGCGCGAAGAAATCGTCGGTCGCGTACATCACGAACGTGCCGGTCACGTCGAGCGACAGGTCTGTGAGCTTCGCGAACGGTTCGGGCACGGCGGCGGGCTGCGACACGGCGGCTCCTCTACGAGTGTGCGGCGGGGCTCGCGCCCCGCGGCGGCACGGCGAGGAACGTCCCCGTCGGCCGCTCGTTCCATCCTCGCCCGCGATCGTACGCGAGCACTCCACGGATCCACGTCTGCCGCACCCCGCCGCGCAGCCGGCGGCCGGCCCATGGCGTCAGGGCGTGCCGGTGGTGCAGCGAGGCCGCGTCCACCACGAACTCCGCCGCGTCGTCCCACGCGACGAGGTCCGCGTCGAGTCCCACGGCGATGCGCCCCTTGCGCGCGGCGAGGCCCGCGAGCTCCGCCGGCGCGGTGGCGGCCCACCGTACCACCGTGGCCACGTCGTGTCCGCGCGCGCTCGCGCCGGTCCACAGCGCCGGCAACAGCAGCTCGAGCGACGCGATGCCGCCCCAGGCCGCGAAGAAGTCGCCCTCGGCGAGGCGCTTCAGCGACGGCGGGCACGGCGAGTGGTCGGTGGCCACCATCTGCAGCGTGCCGTCGGCGAGCGCGGCCCACAGCGCTTCGCGCTGCGCCGCTCCGCGCAGCGGGGGCGCACACTTGTACGCGGTGGCGCCCGCGGGCACGGCGTCGCCGTCGAACGTGAGGTAGTGCGGACACGTCTCGGCGCTCACCGGCAGCCCCTCGGCGCGCGCGGCCGCGATCACGGCGGCCGCCTCGCGGCTGGCCACGTGCACCACGTGCACGCGTGTCCCGTGCGCCCGGCACAGGCGCACGAGCATCGCGACGGCCTCGGCCTCCGCCTCGGGCGGGCGCGACGCCATCCACGTGGCGTGCGCGCGCGGGTCGCCGTGCGCGACCGCCGCGGTGGCGCGCGCCAGCACCGCGGGCGACTCGGCGTGCGCGAGCAGCGGAAGGCCCAGCTCGCGCAGCCGCGGCATGGCCTCGGCGAGCTCGGCTTCGCCCACGTGCGGGAACTCGTCGACGCCCGAAGGGCTCAGGAAGCACTTCACGCCGGCCACGCCCCCGGCGGCGAGCGCCGGAAGGTCGGCCGCGTTGCCGGGCACGAGCCCTCCCCACAGCGCCACGTCCACGCGCGCGACGCCCTCGAGCGCGGCGCGCTTGGCGGCGAGCCCGGCGGCCGTGGTGGTGGCGGGCACGCTGTTGAGCGGCATGTCCACGATCGTCGTCACGCCGCCCGCGGCGGCGGCCGCGGTGGCCGTGGCGAAGCCTTCCCAATCGGTGCGGCCGGGCTCGTTCACGTGCACGTGCGCGTCGACCAGCCCGGGCGTGAGCAGCAGGTCGCCCACGTCCACGACGCCGGCCGCGCCGTCCACCTGCTCCCAGTCGGTGACGGCGGCGATGATCCCGTCCGCCACGTGCACGGCGGCCGGGCGCGGCACGCCGTCCACGCAGACACGCCGGCCGCGGACGACGGCTGCGCCGCCCGGTGCGCTCATCGGCCGTGCGTCTGCTGGCGGGCCCACGCCCCCAGCGTGACGCGCTCGTCGTCGGTGATGCCGCTCATGTTGGCGAGCGGCATCGTGCGCGTTTCGACCACCCGGTAGACGATGCGGTCGGCATAGGCGCGCATGAGCTCGGCGGAGTCGAACATCACGCCATTCGGAGCGGTGGCGAAGCCGGCCTGCGTGGGACGCGACGAGTGGCACATCACGCAGCGCGTCTGCACGATGAGTCGCGCCGTCGCGTCGTCCACCGGCGCGTGCCGGTCGAGCGCGCGCACGGCCGGGCTCTCGCCCGGCGGCCGGGTGAGCGCCACCACGCCGCCCAGGCTCAGCACCAGCCCGAGCGCGGCCCACCACGGCGTGCGTTCGCGGGCGTTCATCGCGAGCTTCGCCGCGGCCCCCGCGACCACCATGAGCGCGAGCACCGCCCACGCGTGCGCATTGCCGTACAGCGCCGGGAAGTGGTTCGACAGCATGGTGAACAGCACCGGCAACGTGAGGTAGTGGTTGTGCGTGGAGCGTTCTTTCGCGCGCAAGCCGTACGCGGTGTCGACCGGGCGCCCGGCGCGCGTCGCCGCCAGCATGCGGCCCTGGCCGGGGATGATCACCGAGAAGACGTTGGCCGCCATGATCGTGCCGAGCGTGGCGCCCACCAGCAGGAACGCCGCGCGCGGCGTGAACACGTGCCCGAGCGCCCAGGCGGCGCCGGCGATCAGCGGCAGCCCCACCGCGCCCAGCCGCAGGCCCGTCAGGCCCGGCACGCGGTTCAGGCCGTCGTACAGCATCCAGCCCGCCGTCATCACGCCGGCGACGATGGCGAAACCCGCGGTGTGCGACAGCGGCGAGCTCGTGTCCAGCAGCATCGCGCGGCCGCCGAGCCCGTAGACGACCGTCAGCAGCAGCACGCCGGTGAACCACGTGGCGTAGCTCTGCCACTTGAACCACCACAGCTTCTCGGGCAGCGCGGCCAGCGTGCGGTGCTTGATCACCTCGTAGAAGCCGCCCGAGTGGGTCATCCACAGCTCGCCGCTCACGTCGCCGGTGCGGCCCGGGCGCGGCTTCTCCAGCGAGGAATCCATCCACATGAACAGGAAGGAATCCCCGATCCACATGATGGCCGCGGTCACGTGGGCCCAGCGCAGCAGGACGTTCAACCACTCGAGGAGGAAGGCGAGCATCGGGCTCCGATGGGTCGTGGGGATCGCGCGGCGGGCGGAGAATCGGCGGAATCTATCCGGCCATGGGGGCCGGAACAAGCCTCGCGGGAGAACGTCGCCGGGTGCGGGGCTCCTTTCCGGCCCTCGCGGGGCCTAGACTGGCTCCAACGATCGGGGCTCCGTGCCCCCCCAGGTTGTGTTCGCTCCGCACCCGAGGTCTCCCATGAACACGCGGTCCCGAGGCATGCACACCAAGCTCGTCCACGCCGGCCACCGGCCCGACCCCACCGGCTCGGTGACGGTGCCCATCTACCAGGCGTCCACGTTCGCGTTCCGCAACGCCGAGCACGGCGCCCAGCTGTTCGCCGGCGCCGACGACGGCTACATCTACACGCGCATCGGCAATCCCACGATCCGCGCGCTGGAGGACTGCATCGCCGAGCTCGAGAACGGCTTCGGCGGCATCGCGACCAGCTCGGGCATGGGCGCGGTGTCGGCCGTGTACATGGCGCTGCTCGAGCAGGGGGCGCACATGGTGAGCACGGCGTCCGTGTACGGGCCGTCGCGCGGCCTCGTGGAGAAGCACCTGTCGCGATTCGGCGTCAGCGCCACGTTCGTGGACACGACCGATCCCGAGAACGTGCGCCGGGCGCTGCGGCCGGAGACGAAGCTGCTGTACGTGGAGACGCCGTCGAACCCGGCGATGCAGGTGACCGACCTGCGCGCCATGGCGGAGATCGCGGGCACGCACGGCTGCCTGCTGGTGGTGGACAACACGTTCGCGAGCCCCTACCTGCAGCGCCCGCTGGAACTGGGCGCCGACGTGGTGCTGCACTCGGTGACCAAGTTCATCAACGGCCACGCCGACGTCGTGGGCGGCGTGATCGTGACGCGCACCGAGGACCTGTACCGCCGCATCCGCCCGCTCATGGTGACGCTGGGCAGCAACATGGATCCGCACCAGGCGTGGCTCGTGCTGCGCGGCGTGAAGACGCTGGCGCTGCGCGTGGAGCGCGCGCAGGCCGGCGCCATGGAGGTCGCGCGCTGGCTCGAGTCGCGGCCCGAAGTGGCCTGGGTGCGCTACATCGGCCTGCCCTCCCACCCGCAGCACGACATCGCGAAGAAGCAGATGTCCGGCTTCGGCACCATGATCAGCTTCGAGTTGAAGGGCGGCATCGAGGCCGGGCGCGCGGTGATGGACAACGTGCGGCTGGCCACGCTCGCGGTGTCGCTGGGCGGCGTCGAGTCGTTGATCGAGCACCCGGCGTCGATGACGCACGCCGGCATGTCGCGCGAGGACCGGCTCGAGGCCGGCATCACCGACGGGCTCGTGCGCTACTCGGTGGGCATCGAGGAGGTCCCGGAGCTGATCGCCGACCTCGAACAGGCGTTCGAGGCGATCCCCGCGACCACGCTGGAGGTCGCTGCGCCGCGCTGACCATCCGCACCGTCTCCGCGCGCCGGGCATCGCCGCCCGGCGCGCGGTGCGTTTCGGGGTCTCCGTTCGCCGCCCGGAGGGCCGTGCACGTTGCCGCCCCGGCGCGTGGTCGGGCATCATGTCGTGCATGAGTCCGTCCCCCGCTCCCCGCACGTCGCTCGGCAAGGGCCGCATCAAGGTGCTCCTGCTCGAGGGCATCCACCGCAGCGCCGTCGAGCTGTTCGAAATGGACGGCTACACGCAGGTGGAATCCGTCGCCGGCTCGCTGACCGGCGACAAGCTCGCCGCCGCGCTTGCCGACACCCACATCCTGGGCATCCGCTCGCGCACGCAACTGACCGCGTCGATGCTCGAGAAGGCTCCGAAGCTGATCGCCGTCGGTTGCTTCTGCATCGGCACGAACCAGGTGAACCTCGGCGCGGCGCGCAAGCGCGGCGTGCCGGTGTTCAACGCTCCGTTCTCGAACACGCGCAGCGTGGCGGAACTGGTGCTCGCCGAGATCATCCTGCTGCTGCGCGGAATCCCCGCGAAGAACGCCGCCGCGCACCGCGGCGTGTGGGACAAGTCCGCCGCCGGCTCCCGCGAGGCGCGCGGCAAGGTGCTCGGCATCGTGGGCTACGGCCACATCGGCACGCAGGTGGGCCTGCTCGCCGAGTCGCTGGGCATGCAGGTGATCTTCCACGACATCGTCACCAAGCTGGCGCTCGGCAACGCGACGCCGGTGCGCTCGCTGAACGCGCTGCTGCAGGCGGCGGACGTGGTGACGCTGCACGTGCCCGAGACGCCGCAGACGAAGCTCATGGTCGGCGCGAAGCAGCTCGCCGCCATGAAGCCGGGTGCGGCGCTCATCAACGCCTCGCGCGGCACGGTCGTGGACCTGGACGCGCTCGCGGCGGCGCTCGAGTCGAAGCACCTGTGCGGCACCGCGGTGGACGTGTTCCCCGAGGAGCCCGAGTCGAACACCGATCCGTTCGAGACCCCGCTCGCGCGCTTCGACAACGCGCTGCTCACGCCACACGTGGGCGGCAGCACGAGCGAGGCGCAGGAGAGCATCGGCCGCGAGGTGGCCGAGAAGCTCGTGCACTACAGCAACAACGGCTCCACGCTGACCGCGGTGAACTTTCCCGAGGTGGCACTGCCGGAGACGGCCGGCAAGCACCGGCTGCTGCACGTGCACCACAATCGCCCGGGCATGCTCGCCGCCGTGAACGAGGTGTTCTCGCACCGAAAGGTGAACGTGTCGGGCCAGTACCTGCAGACCGACGACGCGATCGGCTACGTGGTGATCGACGTGGACCCGGCCGCGAGCGGCGGCACGCGCGCGCTCCGGAACGAGCTCGACGCGATCGAGGGCACGATCCGGACGCGGCTGGTGTACTGAAGACCGCGGCCCGGGGCGCGGTCGGCGGCCGGTGCGGAGTTGGAGGCGGCACCCGGATTCGAACCGGGGAATGAGCGCTTTGCAGGCGCTTCCCTTACCACTTGGGTATGCCGCCCCCTCGATCTCTCCTCGCCTAGATGCCGGCCCCCTCGACGAGTTCGGCGTCCCCGTTCGCCGGCATCGCGCTCTCGCGGATCGCGCGGAAGGCCGCCTCGATCTCGCGCGCGTTCATCCCGGCCGGCAGCGCGGCCACGATGGGGCGCTGGCGCACCTCGGCCAGCTCGCGCGCGAGCCCCTGCACCTGTTCGCGCAGCGCGACGATCGCCTGCGCGGTGGGGTCCGGGATCCGGTTGTGCTCCAGCTCGTGGCCGGGACGCGCCTCCTCGTCCCGCCCCTCCTCGAGCACGTGCCCCGGCACGCCCACGATCGTGGAGTGCGCGGGCGCGGACTTGATGACCACCGAGCCCGAGCCGACGCGCGAGTGGTGCCCGAGCCGGATGTTGCCGAGCACCTTCGCGCCGGAGCCCACCACCACGTGCGACTCGAGCGTGGGATGGCGCTTGCCGTGGCTCAGCGACGTGCCCCCCAGCGTGACGCCCTGGTAGATCAGGCAGTCGTCCCCCACTTCCGCGGTCTCGCCGATCACCACGCCCATGCCGTGATCGATGAACACGCGCCGCCCGATGCGCGCGCCGGGGTGGATCTCGATGCCGGTGAGGAAGCGCGCCACGTGCGACACGAGCCGGGGCAGCACCGGCACCTTCCAGCCCCACAGCACGTGCGCGAGCCGGTACATGGCCAGCGCGTGCAGCCCGGGGTAGCAGAGCAGGATCTCCACCACGCCCCGGGCGGCCGGGTCGTTGCGGCGGATGGTGCGGATGTCCTCGACGATGCGAAGCATGGCCCTCTCTCCCGGTCACGACGCCGGCGTGGCGTCCTCGGGGAAGTCGAACAGCGGCGTCGACAGGTAGCGCTCGCCGTGACTCGCGAGGATCGCCACCACGAGCTTGCCGGCGTTCCCGGGGCGCGCCGCCACCTGCATGGCCGCATGCGTCACGGCCCCCGACGAGATGCCCACCATGACGCCCTCCTCGCGGCACAGGCGGCGCGCCACCGCGAAGGCGTCCTCGTTGGACACCGTGACGATCTCGTCCAGCAGGTCCGTGCGCAGCACCTTCGGCACGAAGCCGCCGCCGATGCCCTGGATCTTGTGCGGGCCCGGCGCGCCGCCGGACAGCACGGCGGAGTCCTTCGGCTCGACGGCCACCACGCGCAACGAGGGCTTGCGGGCCTTCAGCGCCTCGGCCACGCCGGTGATCGTGCCGCCGGTGCCGACGCCGGCCACGACGATGTCCACGCGGCCGTCGGTGTCGTCCCAGATCTCGACCGCCGTCGTCTCGCGGTGCACCCTGGGATTCGCGGGGTTCTCGAACTGGCCGATCACCATCGAGTCGGGGATCTGCTGCTGCAGCTCCTCCGCGCGGGCGATGGCGCCCTTCATGCCCTTCGTTCCGTCCGTCAACTCGAGCTTCGCGCCGAGCGCCAGCAGGATCTTGCGCCGCTCGAGCGACATCGTCTCGGGCATGGTCAGCAGCAGCCGGATGCCGCGCGCCGCGCAGATGAACGCCAGCCCGATGCCCGTGTTGCCGGACGTCGGCTCGATGATCGTGGTGACGCCCGGCCGGACCACACCGCGTGCGAGGGCGTCGTCGATCATCGACAGCGCGATGCGGTCCTTGACGGACGACATCGGGTTGAACGACTCGAGCTTCAGCACCAGCTCGGCCGCGAGCCCCTGCTGCAGCTTGCGGGTGCGAACGAGCGGCGTGTGGCCGATGGTGTCGAGGATGCTGTCGTGAATCCGGCCCATGGGTTTCCTTTCGCGGGCGCCACGCCGGGATCCGGCGCGGAGGTCGGGGTGGTGTCGGGTGACACGGGCGGCCCGGAAAGCGAAACAGCCGCCCGTCGCGTGGACGACGGCGGCTGCCAGGTGTCGCGAATCGGTGCTGCGGGCGCTACCGCGCGCGCGCCGGACCCGCGGACCGGAGGCGACCGCCTCGTCCGCGACAACAACAGTTCCGGTGCGTGCTGCGCAGTGCGTTCATGACGAGGCGGAGCCTAGCACGCGCCGAGGGGCCCGCCGCAAGGCCCACGTGCAGATCTTGCGAGGTGTGGACAGTCGGGCCGGGCCATCCGACCCGCGACGGCCGCGATCGAGCGCCGCCTTCATTAGAAGGGGCGGCGCGCCTTCCGCTACTTCCGCCGGAGGGCCGGCTCCTCGACCCAGTGCCACGACGCCACGGCCAGCAGCAGCGTCACCACGCCCGCCACGCCCGTGAGCCCCAGCTGCCCGATGTGCGGCAGGCGCTGCACCACGCTCTGCTCCACCGGGAACGCCCACAGGTAGAGCCCGTACGAGTAGTCGCCCAGCGCGTTGAACGCCCGCAGCGGGCCACCCGGCACGTAGGCGAGCCACAGCACCACGTAGGGCAGCGCGAGCACGTAGCCCGCGGTGAGCCAGTGGCCGAACACGAGCGACGCCGCGAACACCAGCACCGCCCCCGCGAACAGCGGCACCGACATCGGGATGCGCTCGCGGAACTGGTGGAACACCGCGCCGGTGGCGAACAAGGCCATCAGCCGCAGGCCCTGCCGGATCGTGAAGTCGTCCGTCAGCTCGAGTGCCTCGTTCAGCGTGAAGCCGACCAGCGCCGCGGCGGCCACGAACGCGAACAGCCCCGGCAGCCACGCGCGCGGGAACAGCGGTTTCGCGCGCAGCACGGCGACGCCCACGAGCGTGAGCAGCGCGTACATCGTCAACTCCCAGGGCAGCGACCACAGCGAGCCGTTGACGACGCGCGCGACGGTGACGTGCTCGAACACGCCGGGCAGCGTCCACCACACGCCCCACGGCCAGGTGGTGGCGTTCTGGAGCGCATAGCGCCACGTCTCGAGGTTCGTGAAGTAGGCCGCCAGCGGCAGCGTGGTGTGCAGCGCGCCGATCACCAGCGCCGTGCCCGTGGCGTTCACCGCGAGCGCCGGGAAGATGCGCAACAGTCGCGCGCGCAGGAACGCGCCGAGGCCGCGGCGCCCCAGCAGGCTGCCGGTGACGAGGAAGCCGCTGATCACGAAGAACACGTCGACACCGAAGTGGCCCAGCGAGAAGCCGGCCAGGCGTTCGAGCGGCTCGCCGGGCGTCTTCGTGAGCGGGTACGCGTGGCTGTAGAGCACCAGCGCCGCCGCGATGAAGCGGATCAGCTTGAAGTTGTTGTCGCGACCGGAGTCGTAACGGGACAGCGGCACCGCCATGGAGCCCTCGCGGCCGTGGACGCTCGTCGGAAGCAGGTCGGGAAGCCGGCGGGCGAAGGGCCGGAACTCCCATCGAACGGCGGCGCAGCATCGAACATCGGCCGGGCGTTGTCATCTCGTGAGTGGCGTCGTCGCGGGCGGGGCGGCACGGCGGGTTTCGTTGCGCTGCACGCCGGGAGGCCGGCCCGCAATCCGCCCTCCCGCGGGCGCATGCCACGGGCTCTCCCGTTGACGCCGCCACGGCCCGAGTCGCACGCTTCTGCGCGAAGACCCGCCCTACCCCCCACTTCATGGAGCCGCCCATGATCTCGCGCATCGTGCTGTCGATTTCGTTGCTGGCTGTGCTCGTGTCCTCGGCGCTGGCCGGTCCTTCGGTGAAGCCGACGCGCCTGTGGGTGTCGTGGCTGGATGGTCGTGACCTGTCGGCGGCGCAGGCGGTGGCGGGCCCGGTGCTGGACCGCTTCCCGGACGCGGTGATCGTGGCGGACGCGGCCGCGGCGTCGGCGCTGGCGTCGGCGGGCTGGCGCGTGGAGGCGCCGGTGGACGTGCCTCCGGGCCTGACGATCACGCTGATGCGTTCGCGCAGCCACGCCGAGTCGGCGACGGCGCTGGACCCGGCGGCGTTCGAGCGCGTGGGCGCGAAGCTGCTGTGGGCGAGCGGTCGGGACGCGATCGCGGCGTCGGCGGGCGTGCTGGACGAGGACGCGCCGTGGCACGGGCACGCGCGCAAGGTGCTGAGCGAGACGTGGCTCGCGCCCGCGCCGGCGCCGGACCCGGCGGCACTGTCGACGCAGGTGACGGACTTCGCGCCGGGCATCCAGGCGATGGTCGACCAGGTGGACGGCACGGTGTACATGGACTGGATCCGCAACCTGGCCGGTTCGCGCTCGGTGCTGGTGGGCGGCACGCCGGTGACGTTCACGACGCGCTCGACGCCGACGACGAAGTGCGACCAGGCGGAGCAGTACGTGTACGAGCGGTTCCAGGCGATGGGGTTCACGGACGTGCAGTACGACCCGTACACGTTCAGCAGCACGAGCGCGCGCAACGTGGTGGCGACGCTGCCGGGCACGGAGTCGCCGGGGCGGGTGATCGTGCTGGGCGCGCACCTGGACTCGACGTCGCCGCAGGCGAGCACGAACGCGCCCGGGGCGAACGACAACGCGAGCGGCACGGCGGGCCTGCTGGCGGTGGCGAACATCCTGCGCCAGCACTCGTTCCGGAACACGATCCGGTTCATCGCGTTCACGGGCGAGGAGCAGGGCCTGTACGGCTCGCAGCACTACGCGCAGGCGGCGGCCGCGCGCGGGGACACGATCCTGGGCGCGGTGATCTTCGACATGATCGCGTGGAAGGACGCGCTGTACCAGATCGACATCGAGGGCCAGACGGCGTGGCTGCCGCTGATGAACGTGATGAACGACGCGTGCGCGCGTTACACGTCGCTGGCGACGCAGATCCAGCTCAACAGCTGGGGCTCGGACCACGTGCCGTTCCAGAACGCCGGCTACCCTCGTTCCTCGCCATCGAGAGCGAGTACGACGCCTACCCCTGCTACCACCAGACCTGCGACAGCACCGGCTGGAACCAGGCGGCGCTCGGGCGCGACGTCTGCCGAGCGTCGCTCGCGACGGTGGCGCACCTGGCGGGCGTGCGCGAGTTCTACCTGTCACACACGCCGCTTCCGAGCACCACGAACACGGTCGGGCCCTACGAAGTGCTCGTGAACATCTCGCAGGTCGCACCGCTGGTGGCGGACTCGCTGCAGCTGCACTGGTCGCTCGGCGCCGGGGCCGAAACCGGGCGCCGCTCACTCCCACCGCGGTGTCGGGCCAGTACCACGCCTACATTCCCGGCCAGCCTGCGACCTGCCAGGTGGACTACTGGATCGCCGCCGCCGACGTGAACGGCAACCACGCCGTGCACCCGGCCGGCGCGCCGGCAGTGCGGCACCAGTTCCTCGTCGGCAAGCGCGACACGCTGTTCGCGGAGTCGTTCGAGTCCGGTGCGGTCGGCTGGACGCACGGCGGCACCCAGGACGACTGGCAGATCGCCACGCCTGCCGGCCCCGGCGAGGACCCCGCGGCCGCGTACTCGGGCACGAAGATCGCGGGCACCGACGTCACCGGGCTCGGCGCGAACCCCGGCGTTACGAGAACAGCGCCGACTCGTGGCTGAGTCTCCGGCGGTCAACTGCTCCACCGCCGCCGGCGTGCACCTGGTGTTCATGCGCAAGCTGGCCGGAGAAGTCCAGTGGCCGCACGCTCGACTACGCGCGGATCTGGGTGAACGGCGTGAAGGTCTGGGAGAGTCCGTCCGACGCGAACCTGATCGACGCGACGTGGCTGCCGCAGGATCTCGACATCTCGGCGGTGGCCGACGGCTCGCCGGCCGTGCGCGTGAAGTTCACGATGCACTCGGACGGCTCCGTGACGTACGGCGGCTGGAACCTGGACGACGTCCGGCTGACCGGCATCGGCACGCGCCTGACGACCGGCGTGGCCGGCGGCCCCGGGCACGCGCTCGTGCAGCTGCGGGCGGCCCAGCCGAACCCTTCGCACGGCACCACCCTGCTGCGCTTCACGCTGCCCTCGCGGCAGAGCGTGGAGCTGGCGGTGTTCGACGTGCGCGGACGGCGCGTCCGCACGCTGGTCCACGGGACGCGCGGGGCGGGCGACCAGGCGGTGACGTGGGACGGTCGCGACGGTTCGGGCGTGGCGAGCGCGCCGGGCATCTACTTCTACCGGCTCGTGACGCCGGACGGCATGCAGACGCGGCGCCTGACGCTGCTGCGCTGACCGGCCCGGCTCTTCGCGATGCGCGACACCGACGGCCGTCCTCCGGGGCGGCCGTCGGTGATTTCGTCGCCGGGCATCACCCGAGCATTGACGCGACCGGGCCGCTCGTCGCAGGCTTGGACGGTGTGCACCCCCTGATCCCCACTTTCACGGAGCCGCTCATGTCGTCGCGCATCGTGCTGGTGTTCCTCCTGTTGTGTTCGTTCGTGTCCTCGG